>JBEKVD010000107.1:0-6648 GCA_049514315.1 Candidatus Limnocylindrales bacterium
CCGGCGAAGGGCATGCCGAGGAGTTCGAGCAAACGCTTCGATTCCTCGTCGGTCTTCGCCGTCGTCACGATGCTGATCTCCAGCCCGCGGAGACGGTCCACCTTGTCGTAGTCGATCTCCGGAAAGGCGAGTTGCTCCCGAAGCCCCAGCGAGTAGTTCCCGCGTCCGTCGAAGGACTTCGCCGGCACGCCGTGGAAGTCGCGGATGCGAGGCAGGGCGAGGCGCGTGAGCCGCTCGAGGAAGTCCCACATTCGATCGCCACGAAGCGTGACGCGGGCGCCGATGGTGTTGCCGGTGCGCAGCCGAAACTGCGCGATCGAACGCTTCGCCTTCGTCGTCACCGGCTTCTGGCCGGTGATCGCGGCGAGGTCGCCGACGGCTGCATCAACCGCCTTGGGATTCTGAAGCGCCTCTCCCAGTCCGATGTTGACGACGATCTTGGAGAGCCGCGGGATCTCCATCCGGTTGCGGTAGCCGAATTGCTTCTGCAGCGCCGGGGCCGCCTCGTCCTTGTAACGTTGATGGAGGCCGCCGCTCATGCCCCTGCCTCCAGCTGCTCGCGGCAATGGCCGCATATTCGAACGCTCTGGCCGCTGCCCAGGCGCTCGTGCTTCACCCGGGTCACTCGATCGCAGCGCGGGCAGACGATCATGACGTTGCCGACGGCGATCGGCATCGGCTTGTCGACGATGCCGCCCTGCTGCATCTGCGGCGCGCGATCGCTCTGCATCTTCTGGTGTGGCTTGGTGTGGCGCTTGGCGATGTTGATCCCCGAGATCACCACGGACAGCGGCCGGCTCGAGGCGCTACGCCAGACTCCGGCGACCTTCTCTTCGGTGGCCGGGTTCCGCAGGACTCGCTCCACCTTGCCACGCTTGCCGGCGTCCTTGCCGTGAAGCACGACGACGGTGTCGCCGGTCCGGATCTCCGGGACCTTGTTGGATGGGATTTCCCTGGGCTGCGCCATCAGAGCACCTCCGGCGCGAGCGAAACGATCTTCATGTAGTTTCGATCCCGCAGTTCTCGCGCAACGGGGCCGAAGATTCGGGTTCCCCGCGGGTTGCCCTGGTTGTTGATGAGGACCGCGGCGTTCTCGTCGAACCGGATGTAGCTGCCGTCCGGGCGGCCGTATTCCTTGGCGGTCCGGACTACCACGGCGCGAACGACATCGCCCTTCTTGACGGGCGCATTCGGGATCGCCTGCTTGACGCTGGCGATGATCACGTCACCGACGCCGGCGGTCGTCTTCTGTGAGCGGCCCATGATCCGGATGCACTGGATCGTCCGGGCGCCGGTGTTGTCGGCCACCCGGAGCCGGGTGTACTGCTGGATCATGGCGCGGGCTCCTGCTCATCCGAGCGCCGGCCGGGATGGGCCGCGCCGTGGATCGCCGCGTTGGTTTCCTCCTCCTCGGCGACCGGCTCGACCGTGGCGCCCTCCCCGGCGCGGGAAACGACGCTGACCAGCCGCCAGCGCTTGGTCGCCGAGAGCGGCCGCGACTCCTCGATCAGGACGGTGTCGCCCACATGCGCTTCGTTGGCCTCGTCGTGGGCCTTGAACTTGCTGCTCAAGCGGATGACCCGCTTGTACAGCGGATGCCGTGTCAAGCGCTCGACGGACACGACGATCGTCTTGTCCATCTTGTCGCTGACGACGCGGCCTACCTTGGTCTTCCGCTTGCCCTGCACTGCTGCTCCTGCCATCGCGTGATCTCCTACGCCGTCCGAGAGCGCACGTCGCGGCGCTCGCGCTGCACGGTCAGGATCCGCGCGATCGTTCGTCTGGTCCGGGGGATCGAACTGTAGTCCTTGAGCTGCCGGGTGTTGAGCTGGAAGCGGGCCTGCCAGAGATCCTGCTTGGCCTCTTTCAGCTGTGCGTCGAGCTCGTCGTCCGACAGCGCTCGAACCTTATCGATGTCCATCTGCCAGGCCTTCCTTCAAGACGACTCTGGTAGCGACCGGGAGCTTGTGGCTGGCCAGGCGCATGGCCTCGACGGCCTCGCCCTGCTCGACACCGGCCATCTCGAACAGGATTCGGCCGGGCTTGACCACGGCCACCCAGTGGTCGGGGGCGCCCTTGCCGGAGCCCATGCGGGTCTCGGCCGGCTTCTTGGTCGCAGGCTTGTCCGGGAAGATGCGGATCCAGATCTTGCCGCCGCGCTTGACCGAGCGGGTCATGGCGCGCCGGGCGGCCTCGATCTGGCGGCTGGTGATCCAGGCCGGCTCGAGCGTGATCAGCCCGAATTCGCCGAAGGCAACGGACGTACCGCCCTTCGCCGGGCCGGACATCCGGCCTCGCTGGACCTTGCGGTGCTTGACTCGTTTGGGCATCAGCATGGCTAGGCCACCCCGCCGACGGTGGCCGGGGCCATTGACGGTTCGTGACGAGGCTTCTCGGTCTGGATCTCACCCCGGTAGATCCACACCTTCACGCCGATCCGGCCGTACGTCGTGAGAGCATGAACCTGGGCGTAGCTGATGTCGGCGCGAAGTGTGCCGAGCGGGATGCGGCCTTCCTTGTCCCACTCACGGCGAGCCATCTCGGAGCCGCCGAGGCGACCCGCCACGGCGATCTTCACACCCTTCGCACCGGCCTTCATCGTTCGCTGCACGGCCTGCTTCATCGCCTTCTTGAAGGCGATTCGACGGGAGAGCTGCTGACTGATGTTGGCGGCGACGAGATACGCGTCGAGCTCCGGCTGACGTATCTCCTTGACCTCGAGCTTGACCTTGCGCTTGGTCAGTGCGCCGACCTGCTGGCGAAGCAGCTCGACGTTGGCGCCTCCCTTGCCGATGACGATGCCCGGCTTGGCCGTGTGGATCGTCACCGTCACGTGGTTGATGCCGCGCTCGATCTCGACTCCGCTGACGCTCGCGTTGGCGAGCCGCTGCGTGACCAGCCGGCGGATGGTGATGTCCTCCTTGAGCAGATCCGTGTAGTCCTTGTCCGCGTACCACTTCGCCGTCCAGGTGCGGGAAACACCCAGTCGGAAGCCGTACGGGTGAACCTTGTGACCCATCTAGGCCTCCCGATCTTCGACGACGATAGTGATGTGGGTCATGGGCTTGTGGATCGGGAACGCCCGACCCTGAGCTCGCGGCTGCCAGCGTTTGTGGATACCCGGGCCCATGTTGGCCTGGGCATCGACCACGACCAGGTCTTCGGCAGACAGGTTGTGGTTGTTCTCGGCATTCGCCGTGGCGCTCTTCAGGACGCGAGCGACGTCACGGGCGGCCGCCTGCGGCATGAACCGCAGGAGGGCGGAGGCCTCCTCGACACGCTTGCCCTTGATCGCGCTAGTGACAAGCCGGGCCTTTCGCGAGGAGCCCATCAAGTACTTGGCTGTGGCGGAAACGCGCACGTCCTGGGCTCCTACTTGAGTGCGGTCGAGCGCTCGGTGTGTTTCCCGTGCCCGCGGAAGGTGCGGGTCGGTGAGAACTCGCCGAGACGGTGGCCGACCATGTTCTCGGTCACGTAGACCGGGATGTGCTTCTTGCCGTTGTAGACCGCAACGGTGTGGCCGATGAAATCCGGAAAGATGACCGACGCCCGAGACCAGGTCTTGACGACCTTCTTCTCGCTGCGCTTGTTCATCGACTGGACGCGGCCGAGGAGCCGCGACTCGACGAACGGTCCCTTCTTGACCGAACGCGACATGCCTCTCTCCTGGCCTAAGCCTTGCGGTGCCGCGAGCGGACGATGAGTCTGCTCGAAGGCTTCTTGCCGAGCCTGGTTCGATAGCCCATGGCGGGCTTGCCCCACGGCGTCTTGGGCGGCATACCTGTGGGCGACTTGCCCTCGCCACCGCCGTGCGGATGGTCTCTCGGATTCATGACGACGCCGCGGACCTCGGGCCGCTGCCCCATGTGCCGGGCGCGTCCAGCCTTGCCAAGGCTCTGGTTCTCGTGATCGAGATTCGAGACCTGGCCGATCGTGGCCATGCAACGCAAGCTGACCCGACGAACCTCGCCCGAGGGAAGCCGGACGGCCGCATAGTCGCCTTCCTTGGCGAGGAGCTGGGCCGAAACACCCGCGGAGCGGACGATCTGGCCACCCTTCCCCGGGACGAGCTCGATGTTGTGGATCGTCGTGCCGAGCGGGATGTTGGCGAGCGGAAGCGCGTTGCCGACCCTGGCCTCGACCTCGACGCCGGCGACGACGACGTCACCGACCTTCAGCCCGTGTGGCAGGAGCATGTAGCGCTTCTCGCCGTCCGCGTAGTGGAGCAGGCCGATGCGAGCGGACCGGTTCGGGTCGTACTCGATCGTGGCCAGCCTGGCCGGCACGCCGAACTTGTCCCGCTTGAAGTCGATGATGCGATAGTGCTGCTTTTCGCCGCCGCCGCGATGGCGAACGGTGAGCCGGCCCTGGTTGTTGCGGCCGGAGCCACGCTTCTGCGATTCCAGCAGCGGCTTGTGCGGTTCCCTGGTGGTGACATCCTCGAACGTGGACCGGGTCATGAACCGGCGGCCCGCCGAGGTCGGCTTGTAGCTGCGCAGCGGCATCTCAGACTGCCTCGAAGAACTCGATCTTCTGGCCGGCGGCCAGAGTCACGATGGCCTTGCGCCAGGGGGTCGTTCGACCGGCGATCCGGCTCCGACGGGTCCCGCCGCGCTTCTCCTTTGACTTGGTCGTCAGCACGTTGACGGCCGTCACCTTGACCTTGAAGATCTCCTCGATGGCGGCCTCGATCTGGATCTTGCTGACGTCATCGCGGACCGCGAACGTGTACTTGCCACGCTGCGACTCGTCCATCGACTTCTCGCTGATGACGGGATGCAGGATGATCTCGTGGGCTGAGAGGCTCACCCGTACACCTCCTCCATCTTGCCGAGCGCCGGCTGCTCGATCAGGACCGTATCTGCGTTCAGCAGGGCCACGACGTTGAGCGAATCGGCTCGAATGACCTCGACCCGAGGCAGGTTCCGAGCGGACAGGACGAGGGCCTCATCCGTGTCCGGCGCCACGACCAGGACGCGTCCGTCTGATCGGCCGAGGGCTTCGATGACGCCGATCAGGTCGCGCGTCTTGGGTCCTTCGAGCCCGAACCCATCGACCACGCGAATCGCGTCGTCGTCGAGCTTGGCCGTGAGGGCGCCGACGAGAGCGAGCCGTTTCATCTGGCGGGGCAGGCGCTGCGCGTACGAGCGCGGCTGCGGACCGAAGACCACGCCGCCGCCCCGGAACTGCGGAGACCGGGTGGAGCCCTGGCGGGCGCGGCCGGTTCCCTTCTGGCGATAGGGCTTCTTGCCGCCGCCGGAGACTTCGCCGCGCTTCTTCGTAGAGTGGGTCCCAAGATGGCGACCGGCCAGCTGGGCGTTCACGACCTGGTGGAGCACGGCCGAGTTGACCGGCGCCGCGAAGAGCTCCTCGGGGAGCTCGACCTGGCCGATCTCCTCGCCCGTCCTCGAGTAAAGGGTCGTCGTCGGCATGACTAGGCCTTCTTCACGAGGATGAGCCCGTGGAGGGAACCGGGAACGGAACCCTTGACGAGCAGGAGGTTGCGCTCGGCGTCCGCCCGGACGACCCGCAGCTTCTTGACGGTGGCGTGTGCGTCGCCGAGGTGGCCGGCCATGCGCATCCCCTTGTAGACGCGGCCCGGCGTCGTGCCGGGGCCGATCGAGCCGGGGGCGCGGTGGTCGTCGGAACCGTGGGTCTTGGGACCGCGCTTGAAGTGGTGCCGCTTGATGTGGCCGGAAAAGCCCTTGCCCTTGCTCACGCCCATCACGTCGACCACGTCGCCGGCGGCGAAGAGGGTGACGTCCAGCTTCTGGCCGACGGTGAAGGCCGGGGCATCGGCGCCCTCTAGCCTGAACTCCCGCAGGACCGCGAGTTTGGGCAGGTTCTTGAGCTGGCCGATCTGCGGCTTGTTCAGCTTGCCCGACTCCTCGACGCCGAGCTGGACGGCGGTGTACCCGTCCCGCTCCGGCGTTCGAACTCGGGTCACCGTGTTAGGCTCGACGGCAACGACGCTCACCGGGATCATCGTCCCGTCGGCCTGAAAGATCTGGGTCATGCCGACCTTGCGGCCGATCAATCCAATGCTCATCGCACTCGCTCGCTGGGCCGGCCCATGCCGGCGTTGGCTCCTGCGCGCATTCGCTCACGCACGGAAGGGCGCTCGCTCGCGTGCTCGTCGCCGCCTGGGCCTGAGCTCGGCGCAGTGGCGAGATGCTTGTGGGAGTAAACGTCGTTCATCATCCGCCCTACATCTTGATTTCGATGTCGACGCCCGCCGCAAGCGAGAGTCGCATCAGGGCGTCGACGGTCTTCGAGGAAGGCTCCAGGATGTCGACCAGCCGCTTGTGAGTGCGGATCTCGAACTGCTCCCGGCTGTCCTTGTCGATGAACGGCGAGCGGAGGACGGTGAACTTCTCGATACGCGTCGGCAGCGGAACGGGGCCGACGACGTCCGCGCCGGTCCGCTGGGCCGTCTCCACGATCTGCGCCGCCGACTGATCGAGCAGTCGGTGATCGTAAGCCTTGAGGCGGATCCTGATCCGCTGCCTTGCCATCACAGACTCCGCTACTCGACGATCGAGGTGATGGCCCCGGCGCCGACGGTGCGTCCACCCTCGCGGATGGCGAAGCGCTGTCCGACTTCGAGGGCGATCGGGGTGATGAGATCGACGGTCATGTCGACGTTGT
>JBEKVD010000108.1:0-6493 GCA_049514315.1 Candidatus Limnocylindrales bacterium
GGCGGACCGGCGCCTGGGGCGCGGGGCGGAGCGGCCTCACGCCGCGGCGGACCGGCGCCTGGGGCGCGGGGCGGAGCGGCCTCACGCCGCGGCGAGCGATTCCCGTGCCTGACGACCGGCGAGTTCTCGAGGGTATCGATCGATTGGTGGTCGACGGCACGAACGTCCTCTACGCGCTCAGCCGGTCGCCCGCGCCGCTGCCCGCCGTGGCGCTGGTCGGGCGGCTGCGAGCCATCCTTCCGGCAGGCGTCGGGGTCGTGGTAGTGCTCGACGGTTCGCCCGAGCAGGGCCTCGTCTCCCGCCGGGTGGCCTCAGGGGTCGAGGTCATCTACTCAGGCCGGTCGACTGCCGACGAAGTGATCACTCGTCTTGCGGAGCGCGAGCCAGGTTCGGCGCGGGGCGGTTTGCTGGTCGTAACCGACGACGTCGAGCTGGGCGCCGCCGTCCGACGGTCGGGTGGGCGGACCGTCCGCAACGGCTGGCTGATCGATCGGCTCGGCCGACAGCGGTTATCCGCACCTTCAGCCGGAGGGGCCTACCCGCCGGCACCGCCGCCCGGGCACGGACCGTCGCGCGCGGGCTCCGGCATCGACCCTTCGACGCGGCGGGGCGCCACCCGGTACGCCGAGTCCGCGGACCGAGCAGCCGACGGCGATCTCATCGACGGCCCGCGGTGGTCACCCGGCCGCGGAGCCACCCGGAAGCGCGGCAACGGCCGCAGACGCCCGAGCACCGGCCGATAGCCCACGGCTTCGGCCGCTGGTATACTGAACGGGCGTTCACTTGGTCGGTCAGGCGGGGGTCGACCGCGCCGCGGGTGGTCTCCCCGAAGCGCCGATTTGGAGGCACGGTGGAATCGGTCCACGCGGAAATCCACGGCTTATCCACGGCCTTTCCACGAGCCGCCTCCGGTCGGTCCCGCGCCGGAGCTTGACCTAGATATGGTGGTAAGCCCTCGCGATCCACCACTATATGTTGTGTTTTGGGGCTTGACTGACGTGGAGTGGCAGGCGTAGATTCCTGCTGACAACCGGGTCGCCGAGAGGACCCGTAGAGCGCCGGTCAGGCCTCGGAGAAAGGCCGAAATCGACGCCCTGGGGCTCTGGTTGGAGGCGCATCGCCCGAGAACTCGCAGCTATCGTCACCAACACTCTGGACGGCGACCCAGATCTCCGAACGCGCCGGGTTGCGGCGGCAGGCAGGCTCAGCCCGGGCATGGCATCGGGAGGCCCGCGGCAGCCGGAAGGCTTGTCGGCCGGCAAGGCGAGGACCTCGAGGCGACCGCCCATTCGAGCAGTGCCGGGTGCTGCGGGTTGCCCGGCCGCCTGAAGCCACGCTGCCAGGTTGCCACGCCGCTCCAGTACGCCACGATGTCAGTTCGCCACCGGCCACTCCACGGACCCCAGGCGACGACCACGTCAGATGAACGAAGGAACCGATCGAGGCCAGGAAGGTGCAGGAAATGAGTCGAGCCGACGCGAGCGCGACCCCCGGGAGCGCGACCACCGCAACCGCGGACACAACGGCTTTCGCCGCGAGCCCCGCGGCGATCCCCGTCATGGATGAGAGCGTCGGTCCCATGCTCCCCGACGGCCGCTTCACCGGCATCGGAGTCAAGGGTCTCCACTTCCCGCGCCGCTGGACCAGGCCCGGCGTTCACCCTTACGACGAGATCGAGTGGGAGATCCGAACCGCCAGCATCGGCAACGAGAAGGGTGTCAACGTCTTCGAGCAGAAGGGGGTCGAGGTTCCCGCATTCTGGAGCCAGCTCGCCACCAATGTCGTCGTCAGCAAGTACTTCCGCGGCCACCTTGGCACACCCGACCGCGAAACCTCGGTCCGCCAGCTGATCGACCGCGTCGTCAACACCATCGCCGGCTGGGCGGAGAAGCAGCACTACTTCGCCACGGACGAGGACCTGCGAGCCTTCGGGGCCGAGCTGACCCACCTGCTCGTCCACCAGAAGATGAGCTTCAACTCGCCGGTCTGGTTCAACGTCGGCGTGGAAGAGAATCCCCAGTGCTCGGCCTGCTTCATCAACTCGGTCCAGGACTCGATGAGCTCGATCATGGACCTGGCCAAGACAGAGGCGATGCTCTTCAAGTTCGGCTCCGGCGCCGGTTCGAACCTTTCGACCCTTCGATCGAGCAAGGAGAAGATGTCCGGCGGCGGCACCGCTTCCGGCCCGGTCAGCTTCATGCGCGGCTACGACGCCTTCGCCGGCGTGGTCAAGTCGGGCGGCAAGACCCGCCGCGCCGCCAAGATGGTGATCCTCGACGTCGGCCACCCCGACATCGAGGAGTTCATCAACTGCAAGTTGCGCGAGGAGAAGAAGGCCTGGGCCCTGATCGAAGCCGGCTACGACGCCTCCTTCACCGGCGAAGCGTACGGTTCGGTCGCATTCCAGAACGCCAATCATTCGGTCCGTGTCACCGACGATTTCATGCGCGCCGTCGTCGCGGACGCCGAGTGGACCACGAAAGCCGTCGTTGACGGCCGCCCGATGGGCACGTATCGAGCCCGTGACCTCTTCCGCCAGATGGCCGACGCGGCCTGGGTCTGCGGCGACCCCGGCATCCAGTACGACACCACCATCAACGACTGGAACCCGGTCTCGAACTCCGACCGCCAGTACGCAACTAACCCCTGCAGCGAGTACTCCTTCATTAACGATTCCAGTTGCAATTTAGCCAGCCTCAACCTGATGAAGTTCGTCCGGGACGACGGCGAGTTCGACGTCGAGGCGTTCCGGTACGCCAGCCGCCTGACGATCACCGCCCAGGAGATCCTGGTCGACAACGCCAGCTACCCCACGCCAAAGATCGCCGACAACTCGCACCTCTTCCGGCCACTCGGCCTCGGCTACGCCAATCTCGGCGCGCTGCTGATGAGCCGCGGCCTCGCCTACGACTCGCCCGAAGGCCAGGCCTACGCCGCGGCCATCACCTCGATCATGACCGCCGAGGCCTACCGCCAGAGCGCGATCGTCGCCCGCGACCACGGCGGCCCGTTCGCCGAGTACCGCAAGAACGAGGAGCCGTTCCTTCGCGTCATCGAGAAGCATCGCGACGCCGCCCACGCCATCCCGGACAAGGTCGGCCTGCCCACTGACCTCCACCGCGCCGCCCGCGATATTTGGGATGAAACTCTTTCATTGGGCAGAGAGAATGGGTTTAGAAACGCGCAAACCAGTCTGCTCGCCCCCACCGGCACTATTTCATTCATGATGGACTGCGACACGACCGGCATCGAGCCCGACATCGCCCTCGTCAAGTACAAGAAGCTCGTCGGCGAGGGCTTCCTCAAGATCGTCAACCAGACCGTGCCCGGTGCCCTACGCAAGCTCGGCTACACGCCCGAGCAGGTCGATTCGATCGTGGCCTACGTGAATGAGCGCGAGACGATCGAAGGCGCGCCCGAGCTTCGGCCCGAGCACCTCTCGGTCTTCGACTGCGCCTTCAAGCCGGTCAACGGCACGCGCTCCATCCACTACATGGGCCACCTGCGGATGATGTCGGCGGTCCAGCCCTTCCTCTCGGGCGCGATCAGCAAGACGGTGAACATGCCCGAGGCGGCCACGCCCGCGGAGATCGAGACGGTCTACCTCGAGGGCTGGCGGATGGGCCTCAAGGCGATCGCGATCTACCGGGACAACTCGAAGCGGTCGCAGCCGCTCATGACGGGCAAGAAGAAGGACAAGGAGGTTGAGGCGGCGGCGCCGATCGCAATTCCGACTCCGGTTGAGCCGAAGCCGTACCGGCGCCGCCTTCCTGCCGAGCGAACGGCGATCACGCACAAGTTCGACATCGCCGGCCACGAGGGCTATATCACGGTCGGCCTCTACCCCGATGGCCAACCGGGCGAGATCTTCCTCAAGATGGCCAAGGAAGGCTCCACGATCTCGGGTCTGATGGACTCGTTCGCCACCACCGTCAGCGTGGCCCTCCAGTACGGCGTGCCGATGCACGACCTGGTCCACAAGTTCGCCCACGTCCGGTTCGAGCCGTCGGGCTTCACCAGCAACCCGGAGATCCCGATTGCCAAGTCGATCATCGACTACATCTTCCGCTGGCTCGGCTCGCGGTTCCTGCCGCCGGAAGACCGGGCGACGCTCGGATTGGTCGACCGCTCGGCGATAGCCGAGTCGACGGTGCAGCCGCTGACCCTTGGGCTCGGCGGTTCGGGCGCCGCAGGGCCTGGTAGCGCCGGGACTCCAGGGAGCGTCGACTCTCCCGCCGCAAGCCCGGCTTCAGCGCCCGGTGGCGGGAGTGGCGGTAGCGCCGGCTCGTCGGAGACCGGTGCCTCCGCCCCGGCCGCCTCCTCGCCGGCCTGGAGTGGCCCTCCCCCAACCGCCACGGCCACTTCGACCCCCGCTAGAGAGTGGCCCGACGCCACTCCCCGCTCGTCGGCCTCCCCTGCCGCCGGCAGCAGCAACGGCAACGGCAGTGGCAAATCCAACGGAAGCGGCGCTCGCACGCTGGGCGCCCTCGGCATCGGCAAGGCCCAGGTCACCTTCAGTGCCCAGGCCGACGCCCCCTCCTGCGCCGAATGCGGCTCGATCATGGTCCGCAACGGCAGCTGCTACAAGTGCCTCAACTGCGGCAGCACGAGTGGATGCTCGTAAGCTCAGACAAGCGCGAGTGCAGGCGGCGATGGTACCGTTGATGCTGGCTTCTCGAACGGGCGTGCTAAACTATGACCGCACGAAATCCTGATAGCGGGATGCGCAGATGGCGCTTGCAGACCCTCTCCCGATAGTCGAACTTCCTGCCCTTCCGGAGCCGCCGACCTCGCACGTCCTGCGTCTCGGCGATGCCCGCGCGATGGAGTGGCTGTCTTCGGAGTCCATTCATCTCGCGGTCACTTCGCCTCCATATTGGACACTCAAGAAGTACAACGACCACCCAGATCAGCTGGGCGATCTTGCCGACTACGAGAGCTTCCTCGACGAGTTGGACAAGGTCTGGGCACACGTCTTCCGCGCGCTCGTACCTGGCGGTCGGCTGGTGGTTGTGGTGGGCGACGTGTGTCTGTCTCGCCGCAGGAACAAGGGTCGACACCAGGTGATCCCTCTCCATGCGGACATAGCGGTTCGGGCCCGCCGACTGGGATTCGACTACCTGACCCCGATCTACTGGCACAAGATCGACAACGCTAGCTACGAAGTGGAGAACGGGAGCTCGTTCCTCGGCAAGCCATTCGAGCCCAACGCGGTGATCAAGAACGACACCGAGTACATCCTGTTCCTTCGAAAGCCCGGGGGATACCGCAAGCCGACGGATGCACAGCGTCTCCGGTCCAAGCTAACCAAAGAAGAGCACGGATGTTGGTTCCGCTCTGTCTGGACGGATGTCCCGGGAGCATCCACGCGCGAGCACCCTGCGCCGTTCCCTGTCGAGCTCGCGTATCGCCTAGTCCGGATGTTCAGTTTTGTCGACGACACGGTACTGGATCCGTTCCTTGGCACCGGCACGACGAGCCTTGCCGCGATGCAGGCCTGCCGCAACAGCGTCGGCGTTGAGATCGACCCGCAGTACCTGACGCTAGCCGAGAACCGGATCCGCGCTACCGTCGATCAGATGACACTGTTCGACGCATACCGGCCGTCGCTCACGGTGGTCCGATCCTAGTTGCGCTCGGCGTAGAGCTGACAGAGGCGATCCAGAAACCAGTCGTAGCTGAAGGGGTCGCCTGGCAGCGGGGCGGGCTCGCCCTCGACGAGTCTGGCCGTCGGAGTCAAGCCGTCGTAGCTGACGACCAAGATCAGCGCTGCTTCACATCGCCCGACGGGTTCATCAGGCGCCGACCTGAGGCGCATCGACCGAAAGAGATCGATTGTCTTGGATGCTGCGCTCGCTGGGTTGGTGCCCGATGACTTCGCCGCTCGGGCGAATTCATCGGGATTCCGATACGCGGGCGCGCTGTTGATGATGATCGTGAACGCGGCGATCGTCGCAGGTGATGACCGGTGCACATGTTCCGCGAAAGCGCGGGCGTCGTTCCACCGGTTGGTCCGGGCTTTCCCGTGTGCGGTCATGATCGTCTTGTTCTCGATCGCGACGGGAGCAGCCAGGCCCGACCCCGTCATCCCCCAGCCCGTACGCAATACCACGCCGTCGATGTTGGGGTCAACGTCGCCGTCCTCGCCTTCGCCATTGCTTGCTGCCGCGAGCGCGGCCGAGAGTGTGTGCCGCTGCCCGTTCAAGCCGACGTTGTGCTTCAGGTCGAGTTGCATCGTTGCGAACTCGTCATCGATCCGAGGGCACCTCGCCCGAAGATCGGAAACGATGCATGCGGTTAAGAAATCCGAATGGCCCTGTCCGCGCGGGTTGAACCCTACATGAGCATTGATCCACTCGACGTACTGCACAGAGCTAACGTCGTAATGCGTGGAAATGTCGCCGCGGCCGGCCCGAGTCTGGGCGGCTAGAACGCGGCGTACCCTTCCGATGAGAAACCAACTCACGGATGGAGGCACGCCGCAATGGCAAGG
>JBEKVD010000109.1:0-7161 GCA_049514315.1 Candidatus Limnocylindrales bacterium
CAACGTCAACGACCCCGCCAACACGGTGACCGCCCCGACCAACGTGACGAGCATGTAGCTCCGCTATCTGCGGTACTGGGCCGCCTCGAACCCAGAAGTCCATTGAGGCCCCGGCGATTCGGTCGGGGCCTCAGCTCGATACGGCTCGGCCGACCGGTCCGATGTAACCCTGCGGCGACGGTTCAATGCTGCAGAGGAGAAGAAGATCATCGCGTTGATCGCGTTGCGCTCGGCACGGCCGTGGTTCATCCAGATTGGGATCCACCCGGGCTCCGGGAGGGCTGGTCGTCAGCGCAGGCAGCCAGCGCGTTCTCAGGCCCTGCCTCAACGCGGCGGCAGACGTTCGACCGCATCTAACCGCCTTACGCGATTCGGAAGATGGAGGGGTAGCGCTCACCCAGGAACGTTGTTGGTCCAGGCTTTCCCGTGACGCGGTCAAAGACGAACGCGTCCTGCTCGCCCGCAGCCCAGCTGCCGCGGACCGGGGGCTGCTACCCCGGAGTCAAGTGTTCGGAGCGGTCACCGTGTTCGCTGGGTCGTTGACGTTGGTGATGTCGA
Organism: Candidatus Limnocylindrales bacterium; assembly: GCA_049514315.1. Classification (GTDB taxonomy): domain Bacteria; phylum Chloroflexota; class Limnocylindria; order Limnocylindrales; family CSP1-4; genus Fen-1039. The sequence goes on from JBEKVD010000109.1 coordinate 559, forward strand.
CCTTGACCTCGTAGGGATCGCCGGTGTCAGCCTCCTTAGCCACGATGTCCATGCTGACTGGATAGCTGCCATCCTGGGCAACCCAGACGTCGGCCGACCAGGGGTCGTACTGGCCGCCTTCGACATACTCGTCCAGGTCCTCGTTAGACCGATAGCGATCGGTGCTCACGCCGTCCTTGATCTCCGATCCAACCTGCGTGTAATAGGAGGCCGTGTACGGGTTGAAGAAATCTCTGACCAGATTGACCGGCGAGAGGAAGTCGAGGTTGTTGGCTTCGCCGGGGGTCTCGACGAAGGTGCCAGTGTTGCCCCGGTCGATGTATACGGAGTCGCCGACCCTGATGATGTGGAGGCCGGGACAGGAGACATCTACGTCGAAGACTGACTCGACGTCCTCGGCTGGGGCTGGTTGCTGGTTGGTGATGGTTCCACTTAGCGTGAAGGTGCCGGTGCCGCACGCAGAACCCGGGGCGATCTCCGAGAGCGAGTGGGCGACGTCGGCATCGGGGCTGGTCGGGTCCGTTGCTGCGCCCCCGAAGGTCATGCTGAACTTGTAGCTGGAGGCGTTTCGGAGCGAGTACACCGCCTCGAACACGCCGGTTGTGGGCTGAGGGGTGAGTTTCCCCGGACAGTCGAGGGGTCCGCCGCCGCATTCTCCCTGGCCTGACCCCTCGGTCGACTCTGCGGTCGATGTGGCTGTCGGACTCTCGCTCGATGTGGCTGTCGGACTCTCGTTCGGCGTCTCAGTCGGCGTCGGTTCCGCCGAGCCAGGGACGATGATCAAGCTGGTCGGGGTTGGTGTTGACATTGGTACTCGCGTCGGTGAAGCGGTGGCCGAGGTTGCGGAACAGGCCGCGAGCGCGAGGGCGACGAGCAGGCCCGCCAGGCCGAAGGAGGTCGCCCCAAGTATCTGCTCGTGGCCTGGCCACGAAGGTTCGATACGAAGCCCGGCAACGCCACGAGCGGTTCGAGAACGGGTCGCCATTTCCGGCTCCCTCTGGCGCTTCGCGCGAGCGCCGACCCTATTCCGGGCCGGGGCACCCCGACCCCTGACGAGAGGCAGTTTAGCGGGGCTGTCATAGGCCAGCGTGCCGTTACAAGAGCCTACATACGTGGTCATAGAAGGAGCGCCGGGCTTCGGCGATCCATGCGATCTCGCCATGAGGAAGCCTGGGACGGGTATCCCGGGGCTCGCGTCGCTTGAAATGGAATCGCATCGCCTGATTGTGGCGTCCTCACGCGGGCCAGGGACGGCGTTCATGTCACGACTGAGGCAACACGTCCTGCCGGTCTCACGGAGCCCTGAGGGGCAATCGAGGAATTGGCCGCCGCTCTCGTCGAGCCACCATGAAACTCCGTCTGGGCATACGACTAAGGACCTGTAGCCGAATTCGCCTGAGGTTCCCCGCAGGTGCCGAACGCCGCGGGGAGGCCCGGCGCGACCTCCGAGCCCCATGATCACGGGACGGTAGGCGCGCTCGGCTACGTCTAGAGTAGAGGGGCGCGACTGCGCGGCGACTTTAGGGGCTCACCCAACGTTTGTGTGGCTTCGACTTTGGCGGGCAACCATCTACGAGCGGCGGAAGTCGGAGCTTGCGGCTAGCCTCCGGTCGTGGCCGCGAAGTCCCCTGGCGTCGTCTGCTGGGCGGCCCCGGTGGTCGGCGTGGCCGCGAGGGTGGATAGCTGGTTCAGCACTTTCCAATCGCTCCCGTACCGCACGAGCGTGAAGCCCACGTCATAGTACTGACCGTTCAATTGGAACAGGGCCAGGCGTTCGGTCAACTCGTCCGCGCCGTACACCTTGGCCTCGGCGGCGAAGTTCGAGAGGGTGTGAGCGTCGGTCGCGTACCTGGCGATCGGGAACTTGACCGACACTACCGTCAGGCCGGCGAGTTGTGATGGGTCCAGGTCCTTGACGAGCTGCTGCGCCTGGTCCGCCGTGACCGGAGAGGTGAACTGGTCGACCGGCTGCGAAGTCAGGAGGCTGTAGGCGAGCCCGCGGAGCTCATAGAAGATCTGGTAAGCCTGCCCATACCTGTTCAGGCCTGCGTAGAACTGGTAGCCGCTGGGGAGCAGGAAGGTCGAGGGCATGATCGCCTGGAGCCGCTCTGCCTGCAGATCGAACTGGAAGCGCGTCGCCGCCTCGTCGATCGCACATGCATCGAAGACCTTGTCCGCGTCGTTGGCCGCGACTCCTGCCAGGTACTGCCGCACGGCATCCTCGGGCGTCGCACGGACGGCACTCGTGGCGGCTGCGCTGGCCGCACCTCCGGCCGTGGAGGCGCCAGCACCGCCGGGCGTCGAAGCGGTCGCGCTGCTTGCGGACGAGCATGCGGCGAAGACGCCTCCACCTGCCATGACCGCGGCGGCCAGGGCGACCAGGGCGAGGACGGTCCTTCGGCCGGAACGTCTGCGCGCCGGCGCGACCATTGCGGCAGCCAGCCGACGGAAATCGGCACCGCATGAGGCGCAGAACGGCGTCTCGGTGAGACGCTGCGCGCCGCAGCTCGGACAGAACTTCATCTCCCACCTCCTGGACAGGGCCCGTAAGAAGCTGGACTCCCTCCTGATCGGCTGCAAGAGCGGTCCAGGTGCCGTTTGCGCATCGACAGTGCCGCGCCCGGCCGAGCCGGCGTGTTCGTCTGTGACGGCGAGCTACGCCTTCCACGCCGCTTGCAGGATACCCGGACCTCGGCGCGCCGAACTCGGTCGATCATAGCGGCGGCGAGAGAGGAAACGAAGGGGCTTCAGGTGTGCCCGATCGGCCGTTGCGATTCCGCTCCTGACCTTCACCCTGCAGGGTCGGGCTGACTCCAGTTGCCGCCCAGCTGGTAGTCCTCCGCAGTCCTCCGAGAGGTTGATGACACTCACGCGGCCGTCAGCTCGCTGAGCCGCTGCCACGGGGTCACGCCGCCGATGCCCATGGCGCACCCTGAGGCGCGGCGCACACATCCTGCAGGGCGTGCTCCCGCACGGCAGCCGCTTCCGCGGGGTGATCGCCACCCGCTAGGACCAGCCGCCCCTCATCGATGCCCTCGACCGGGTGCTGCTCCGTCTCCGGGGTACGACGCCAGACTGGCGGACCGATCGCCTGGCCACGGTCATCGTGCCGGGCACGGGCCCCAGAAGCGCCAGAGGTCCAGCCGTTCGTCTGCGGGTATTCACGTCCGGGTGGCGCTCCAACAACGGACTTTCGGGCCATACCTCCGGCAGTCGAGAGCGAGTCGTACGTCGTGCCGTTCCACGTAACGTTTCCGTCCGCCTCGATTCGGGCGGTGAGCCGGTGGCCCCTGTACGTTGTTTCGATGTCGAGCGGAAGGCGAAGCTCCGCTGATGAGATCAGATCCTGCTGGGTCACGTGGAGCCATGGGGTCTTGTCCGCCACTGGTTCCTCTGGGGCGACACTGACTCCCTTGGGCTCTCTAGTCACCGAGACGAGCCTCCTTCGCCGCGTTGCCCAGGCACGCTTGCCCAGCGCCCATTGCTTTGGGCCAGGCAGGCGCTGGCGGCGCCTGCTGCCCGGCCGGGTAGTCGAGGGTGAGCCTCGCTCGGGCAAGGCTGGCGCACACATCGGGCAGGGACAGCTTAGGGACCCGCTTGCGGATCAGGCGGAGGAAATCGCTGGCCGGCTCGATTCCCGAAAGGCTCTCTGCAGCTCGCTTCACCTGCCGATCGACGAAATACTGGCTCCACAAGTCATCAATGACCGTGCCCTGCAGCTGAGCCTTGGACAGGAGCAAGAGCGTACCGAGGACGTCCGGGTGGTCGGAGCCGAGGACGACGCGCTTGAAGAGCTTCTGATTGACCGGCACCTCGGCGTGAGCGCCAGAACGCGAAGGGGCGTCCACAGGCCTGCGGGCTGAACGCGGTCCTGCGGCCGATTCAGCGGATGTAGGATTGGCGCGACCGCAGGACCGGATCGGAGGAGGGACCTCCGCGGGAAGATCGGCGCCCGAGGAGGGGCGCTTCACACCGACACAGACTGGGGAAGGTCATGGCCGGCTCGAGCGCGTTCTGTTTCTTCTGTGGCCAGCCGCTGACCTCGGAGGGACGCTTCTGTCCCAATTGCGGCGCCGATCTAGCCTCGCTGGCCGCGCCGGCCGCCGCGCCCGTGCCTGCCTCACGGGCGCCTGCTCCCGTTCTGACGCCGCCGCCCCCGCCTTTCACCCCGGCCGCGGCTCCGGCACCGGCCAGCCGTCCGGGCCAGGGCATCCTGGTCGGACTCGGGCTCATCGGCCTGGTCGTCGTCCTGGTCGGCCTCGCCGTCGCTGGGGGCGTTCTGCCTCCCAAGGGCGCCACCCCCACCGCCAGTACGCAAGCCGTCGCTCCGGTCGCGACACCCACTACCGTGCCATGCGGATTCCCGGGACCGTCATGCGCCAGTACGCAAGCCGTCGCACCGGTCGCGACGCCCACCGCCAACTCGCAGTCTGCCGCACCCACCACCGTTTCCACCGCGACGCTCTCGCATGGTTCGGCCGGCTTCAGCGCCACCGGCTCGATGACGACCGCCCGTGACCTGCACACGGCGACCCGTCTGCTCAATGGCCACGTCCTCATCGCTGGCGGTGGGGACAGCTCCGGGAACAGCCTCTCCTCGGCGGAGCTGTACGACCCCAGCACCGGCAGGTTCAGCCCGACCGGGTCGATGGTGACAGCCCGCTCCTACCACACCGCCACCCTGCTGTCCGATGGCCGTGTCCTCATCGCGGGAGGGGATGACGACTCGGGGACGCTCGCCACCGCGGAGCTGTACGACCCGGCGACCGGCAAGTTCAGCCCGACCGGATCGATGACGACCGCCCGTGACGTGTACACGGCGACCCGCCTGCCCAATGGCCAAGTCCTCATGGCTGGCGGTAGGGACAGCTCCGGGAACAGCCTCTCCTCGGCGGAGCTGTACGACCCCAGCACCGGCACGTTCAACGCGACCGGGTCGATGAGCCAGGCTCGTTACTCGCACACGGCGACCCTTCTGCAAAATGGACTCGTCCTCATCGCGGGAGGCGATGACGGGTCGGGGCCGCTCGCCTCGGCAGACTTATACGACCCCGCCACTGGCAAGTTCAGTCCGACCGGATCGATGGTCGATGGCCGCTACAATCACACCGCCACCCTGCTGTCCGATGGCCGCGTCCTCATCGCGGGAGGCTACGGCAGCGACGATGGGGCCATCGCCTCGGCGGAGCTTTACGACCCCGCGACGGGCAAGTTCAGCTCCACCGGATCGATGACGACCGCGCGGCTGGGGCAGAGCGCCGCCCCCCTGTCCGATGGCCGCGTCCTCATCGCGGGAGGGAGCAACATCGCACAGAGCTTCGCCACCGCGGAGCTGTACGACCCCACAAGCGGCAAGTTCAGCTCGGCGGGCTCGATGGAGACCGAGAGGCTCTGGCATACGGCGACCGTGCTGTCCGATGGCCGCGTCCTCATCGCGGGAGGCGAGGGCGACTCGGACGAGGTGCTAACGTCCGCGGAGCTGTACGATCCCGCCACTGGCTAGTTCAGCCCGACCGGATCGATGGCGCAGGCGCCCACCTTCCATGCCGCCGCTGTCTTGTCCGATGGCTGCATCCTCATCGCGGGAGGCACAGTCGCGGGAGTGCGGACACCAAGATATCTGAGCGTGCTTACATCCCCTGACTGGATGCCTTTCGGTCGGCATCCCACTCGGGCTGGCACGCCGGTGGACTCCCATTGACTATGTTTCGGTATGTGCCCAGGCGGGGCCAGAGTCTGTTCCTCCTGCTGGCGGTCCTGGCGATCGCCCTGAGCGCGTGCTCCAGCAGCAGCACCAGCACTGCGGCACCCGCAGGCACCAGCGGGCGGCACCCGCAGGCACCAGCGGCCCCGGCACAACCAGCCAGCCGGGCGCGACCAGCCAGCCGGGCGCGACCGGCGCGAGCGGCGGCTCGGGCCTCAGCGGAGCAGCCGGCGCCTTCTCCAACATCAGCAGCTACAAGTTCAGCATGACCCTCGCCGGCGGCACCTTCGGGTCGCTGCTCTCGGGGCTCGGGGGTGCGGCGGGCTCCGGTAACGCCGCCATTACGATGAGCGGGACGGTGATAGTCAAGCCTGAGAAGGCCGCCGACATCACCATGGCCGGCATGCACATCATCGAGGTTGGCGGTAACGACTATCTCGACATGGGGGGCAGCGGCAGCTTCATCAAGACCCCGGCCACCGGCACCAGCATGGCCGACTCGCTCTCGCCGACCACGATGTTCTCGGGCGTCATCGACACGTCCACCGCAAGCGGCTACACCAAGGTCGGGTCGGAGACCAAGAACGGCGTAGCCTGCGATCACTACCAGGCCTCAGCCGCGGCCCTGGCCCAGTACGGGTCTACGCTGGGCGTCACGGGCGCCACGTGGACGGCCGACGTCTGGATTGCCCAGGATGGCGGCTACCCGGTCAGCATGGACATCGTCGCCACTGCCAGCGACAACAGCGTCGCCTACGAGATGAAGTTCGACATCACCAACGTCAACGACCCCGCCAACACGGTGACCGCCCCGACCAACGTGACGAGCATGTAGCTCCGCTATCTGCGGTACTGGGCCGCCTCGAACCCAGAAGTCCATTGAGGCCCCGGCGATTCGG
>JBEKVD010000110.1:0-6383 GCA_049514315.1 Candidatus Limnocylindrales bacterium
GTCGATCTTGTCCGTCTTGGCGGCCAGGGGTGCCAGGCCCCTCGCCTTGGCCGCGTCGGCTATCTCGACGTCCCAGCCCAACCGCTCCAGGGTGTCGTGGACGAAACGGGCACCGTTCATCGACTCGATCGCCGCCTCCACGGGCTGGCCGTACCGTCCGATCCGCTCGACGAGCGTTTGGAGGGCGTCGGCGTCGGGCCGAACGGCGAGGAGCTCAACCGTCTGGCCGTCCTCATCGAGGACGTGTACATCAAGCTTCTGGCGCGACAGGTCCAATCCGGCGTACAACATGTCCCGGGCCTCCTGGTGCTGGTTCCGTAGAGAACCCACTTTCCACCAGCGGGGCCCTCTTCATGGCAGTCATAGTCTTGCTCTCGAGCCGACGCCGGCGAGCTGGTTGGCGAAGAGAGTTAGTCGCCTCCTGGTGGCCCGGCGTATGCCCCCCATCGGGCTTGAGGGCGCACGAACCAGCGCATGACGGCAGGCTGGCGGTCTGCGCCGAGGCGGGCGAAGGGGAGGCTCTGCTGCGCCTACCGCAGTCTGGCGGCTGCAGTTACCAGGGCGACCCTCGCCGCTCCAACGCGTACCAATGATGACCACCAGCCAGGGGCGCACATTGGTCCGTCACCCGCCATGCCGAGGGGCGAGAATAGTTGGCAGCTACTTGGCCGTCGAGCCAGAACGCCCGGATGAGGCGCCTCGCCGGAGGAGGGCAATGGGAGCCAACAAGAATGCCCTTTCCGCCCTGCTCGTGATCCCTGTCGCTGCCAGCCTCCTCCTTTCGAGCTGCGCCTCCCAGCCGACGGCTGCACCAACCGTCACGGCCACAACGACGACCGCACCGACCTACAGGGCCACCCCCACCCTTGCCCAAACCGCCACCGCCACTCCGATCCCCTTGCCGTCAATTACCCTCCAAGCGGGTGACTTCTACTTCAGCGTGGACGGCAAGACGAGTTTCGTCTTCTCCAGAAATGTAGCTGGGTATCAGCAAACCCAGTACGACACCTTCCTGGATTGGACCAAAGCGGGGGGCAGCCGATTCGTCCGCATTCAGCTCGACAGCCTAGGCATGGGGTATACGAGCACCGGCGGCGTGGACGAGAGCTGGGCAGCCCAATGGGACGCCATCTTTGACAAAGCCCAGGCCGATGGGATCTACATCCTGCCCGTCTTCTCCGGCTGGTTCGACTGGAACGCCGGGAGCGGTTACTCCACGTGGCATTCCAATCCGCTCAATCAAGCCAACGGCGGGCCCATCAAGTCACCGGACGAACTGTTCCAGAAAGACTCGCCCACACAGACGATGTGGATGCAATGGATGCAAACCCTCGTCAGGCGCTGGCAGGGACGGAAGAACATCCTCGCTTGGGAGGTGTTCTCGGAGGTAAACCTCGCCTCTGGCGCCACCGAACCGACCGGCATCGATTTCGTCAACAGCGCAGCCACGTTGATCCGGGCAGCCGATCCGACTCATCGTCCGGTCACCGCCTCGCTGGCCGACGTCGGCAACTGGCCGAACTTCTATGCGAAGACATCCATAGACTTCATCAACGTCCATCCTTACCCGCCCTCGGCTCAGCTGGACCGGACCATCGTCGGCGAAGTGCGCGGGTATCTCGATACATATCACCGGCCCGTCCTGATCGGCGAATCCGGCTTGAATGCCGCCAGCCCGGAGAACTACCCGGCCAACGCGGAGATCGGGGTCCGCCACGCCATCTGGGCTGCCGTTGTCTCAGGCGCCATGAACGGACGGGCACTGTATTGGGAGGACAGTTTCGGGATCTACTTCTCCGACCTTGGCATCCCTTGGATGGAGAAGTACCAGACGGAGGAGCTTCCAGCGGTGGACTTCACCAACGGCGTCGACTTCTCCGGCTTTAGCCCGCTGACGTCCACGTCTTCATCCGGCGTCTGGGGCGCGGCGGTCGGCAACGAGAAGTCCGTGCTCGGCTGGTACCGGGATGCAACCAGCGAACCGCCGGATTGGCCCATGAAACCCGTTGTGTCCAAACAGACCGTGACCATCACCGTACCCGGAACGGCCACCAACTGGCGGGTGGACTTCTATGACACCGCCACCGGAACGACGATCCTGAGTTCGACCTCTCTCACTCGCAAGGGCGACGCGATCACCATCCTGCTGCCGGACTTCCACGACGACATCGCGTTCAAGATGTACTCCCAGTAACGAGTGAGAGGCCGGGCACGCGCCGGCTATGGGGTCAGCGTGTATGTACCCTCCGCCAGGACCTTGCCGCTGGCATCGACGATCTGCAGCGTGTGGGTTCCCATAGAGACCAAACCGCAGACGTCACTCGTGGACAGCGAACTTGTGGCCGTCCAGGTGCCGTCGGTCTGCTGGGCGAACTGGGAACCCACCTTAGTCGTGGCCTCGACCACACCATCGCGCTTCAAGATTATCTGGTCGGCGAACTGCAGAGAGGAAGGCAGCCTCACGGTCTCTGTAACCGAGGTGGTCGACGAGCAACTGATGGTCGATGGCGAGAACACGATGCTCCCCGACTTGGAGCCCGCGCCCAGATAGACGAAGGCGGCGGCTGCGACGATGGCCAGAACGATGACGCCGATGCCCAGCATCTTGGCCGTGACGTTGATCCCGGCGACTCTCGTAATGGGCTTGCCCGGCGCTGCGGGTGTGGGGGCACCAGAGTAGTAAGCCGCAGGAGCGCCCGGATAGGCCAGTGGATACGGCGGAGAAGGCGGCGCGGCAGGAGTGCCGGGGACAGGAGGCGCCATCGTCCAGTGGGGCGGTGCCACCAGTGCTCCGGCAGGCGGCATCGACCAGGCCGGCGCGACGGGCGGCTGAGCGACCGGCCCGGGGGGCGGCTGGCCGACAGGTGGTTGCGCCATGGACCATGGCGGCGGAGCTGCAGGCGCCACGATGGCAAATAGGTCAGAGCCACAGCCGGCGCAGAACCGCTGCTCAGCTGAGATCCGCGGCGTGCCGCAATTGGGGCAGAACCCGAATTCCGTCGTCATCTCGAGGCTCCCGCTCGCATCCAGATCCTCGGAGTTGGCCGAAGTCCGGTCGGGGTCGGGGTCGGGTGGCGGCGTTGGACCATCAGCCGCCGCACGATCCGCCCTGAGCCAGGGACATCCTAGTCTCCCGATCCGGATGGAACTGGCCCCTTGCCAACCTGGTGATTGTGCTCGGCCGGTGCTGGACGAACCATCCAGGAACCTGCGAATCGGGACACGGGTCCAGGCTTTTCCCATGACGCGGTCAAAGAGAAACGCGTCATGTTCGTCCGCAGCCCCGCTGCCGCGGACCGGGGACTACTTCCCCGGGAGTCACGTGGTCGGAGCGGTCACCTTGTTCGCGGGGTCATTGACGTTGGTGATGTCGAACTTGACCTCGTAGGGCTCGCCGGTGTCAGCCTCCTTAGCCACGATGTCCATGCTGACCGGGTAGCCGCCAGCCTGGGCGAGCCAGATGTCGGCCGACCAGGTGCTGTACTGGCCGCCCTCCACCATCTGGTCCACCACCTCGTCAGACCGATAGCGAACGGTGCTCACGCCGTCCTTGATCTCCGACCCAACTAGCGTGTAATGGGAGGCGATGTGCGGGTCGACGTACTCTTCGACCACATGGGCCGGCGAGAGGTAGTCGAGGTCGTACGTGGCCCAGTCGAGCTGTTGCTCGGTGAAGGTGCCAGTTCCGCCCTGGGCGATGTATACGGAGTCACCAACCTTGATGATGTGGAGGCCGGGACAGCTGACGTCTTCGTTGAAGACCGACTGCCAGTCTGCGGTGCCTGGCTGCGGGTTCGTGATCGTGCCATTCACCGTGAAGGTGCCACTCCCGCAGGAGGAACCCGGGGCGATCTTGGACAGCGCGTAGACGAACTCGGCGTCCGGGCTGTCCGGGTCCGTTGCCGCACCCACCAAGGTCATGCTGAACTTGTAGCTGGAGGCCTGTCTCAGGGAGTTCACCGCGACGAACATGCCGGTGCTGGGCTGAGGAGTGAGTTCCCCACATTCGGGGTCCGACTGGGGGTCGCCGCAGGCCCCTTCTCCTGAGTCGTCGGTGGACGCCGCGGTCGGCGTGGCCGTCGGGCTCTCGCTCGACGTTGGGGTCGGACTCTCGCTCGACATCTCGGTAGCCGTCGGTCCGGCCGAGCCAGGCACGATGATCAGACCGGTCGGGCTCGGCGACGGCAAGGGTATCGGTATGGGTGTTTGCGTTGGCGTTGCGGTGGCAGACGAACAGGCCGCGAGCGCGATGGCGACGAGCAGGCCCGCGAGACCCAAGGAGGTCGCCCGGGATCTGCGCGGGCGTCCTGACCGGAGAGGTCCGATGCGAAGCCCGACAACGCCACGAGCGGTTCGAGAACGGGTCGCCATTTCCGGCTCCCTCTGGCGCTTCGCGTGTCAGCGCCGACCCCTATCCCCCGGGCCGGGGGACCCCGACCCCTGGCGAGAGGCAGTGTAGCGTGGCTGGCGTGGGCCAGCGTGCCGTTACGAAAGCCTACATCGTGGCCATGGTGCGCACGATACAGGGGGTCTCGACTCGTGCCGCAGAGAAACACAGCCGCCGCCGCACGGGCATGCGGCCCGACTCAGTTCACTTGGTCGGGCCAGGGATATCTAGTTCGACCGGTCCGGTCTTGACGTAGACGGTCAGGACAGCCGAACCGAACAGCGGCCGGACGATCTTGCACGACTGCTCAACAAGGCCGGCCGCGGCCATAGCGGAGCGGAGTTCGTTGTCGGCAAGCCTCGCACTCGTACCACTCCGTCGTCACAAGGCATCGACCAACGCGCAACTCCGCTCGTGCACCCCGGCGTCTGTTCGGATTGGCCTGCGACTACGGGTTGACGGTGAACGTGCCCTCCGCGACCACGTTGCCGTTCGCGTCCATTGCGCCAATGCGGTGCTGCCCCGCGCCGAGTTCCGAGCAGAGGTCGGAGCTGGAGATCGTGGCGGTCGAGAGCCAGGTCCCGTCGGATTGCTTCGCGAAGCCCGACTCCACCGAAGACGTTGTTTCAGCCGAGCCGTCTATCTCAGAAGTGAGCTGCGTGGAACCGGGAATGGATCCGGGCAGTTGGATGGTCACGGTGACGTCGACCTCCGCGCCCGAACAGCTGAAGCTGGAGGGTTCGACGGTTACGGTGCCCTCGGACAGCGGGCCGGGCGAGGGGCTTGCCGACTCGACGAACGTGAAGGACCCCTCCGCCAGTACGTCGCCGCTCGGGTCCACGAGACGCTCGGTGTGGATGCCAGCGCTCATCGAGCAGTCAATCGGACCAGTGTCACTCCCGTACCACGTCCCGTCGGGCTGCTGCGTCATGCCGGCATCGACGACCGTATGCGTGCCGACGGTCGTGCCGTTGTCCTGAAGCGTGATCTCGTCGGTGCTACTCACCGAGGAAGGCAGCCGGATGGTCGTCATATATGTCTGGCCGCAGGTGACGGTCGATGGCGAGAACACCATACTGCCGGGGTAAGCGCCGTTGTTGCCGCCAGAGTTCGCCGGCGCGACCGAGCCGCTGCTGCCGCCGGTGTTGCCGCCAGAGTTCGCCGGCGCGACCGAGCCGCTGCTGCCGCCGGTGTTGCCGCCAGAGTTCGCCGGCGCGACCGAGCCGCTGCTGCGGACGGTGTTGCCGCCAGGGCCTGACGACTTTGAGTTGTTGTTCATGACGAAGAACGCCCCGCCGACGATGGCCGCGATGAGAACTCCGCCGATGACGAGCATGTTCGGGCTGATCCCAGTCTTCGCAGGTGCGGCCGCGACTGGGGCGGGCATCGAATAGGCGGGAGGCACCATCGGGGCAGCCGCGGAGGGCGGGACCGCCCAGGGCGGAGGGGGCGGCGGGCTGGCCGCAACCTGGGGCGCTACCACAGGGGCCGGCACTGCAGCCGGCGCCGCCACAGCCAACAGGACGGCACCGCACGAAGCGCAGAACTTCTGCCCTGCGGAGGTCAGCGCCGTCCCGCAGTTGGGGCAGAAGCCGAATCCAGTCGCCATCTGATCGCCCTCCGACTGTGGCGTGGACCTGTAGAGAAGGTTCGCGTTGGCTCCCACCGCAGTTCGGCGACCTGCCGCAGCCCAGCCCACTCGGACCTGGCCATTCTAGCGTCCCGATTCGCTGATCGTTGATCGTTTCCTGGATCACCCTGGCCGATGGCGGCGCGGCTTCCGACCGTCGGGCCGCTGCGGCCCGGTCTGTTTTCACGCCCATTCGGCTCGCTTGTCGTCTCGACCTCAAGTCCTCTCGCCCCCCGCCACTCCTCACGATCGAATGCCATGAAAAGGCTATGAGAGGAGCCCCGCCGGTGACAACGTTGGGTTGTCAAGGCAACCAGCACCGGGAGGCTCCACGCCATGTTGTACGCCGGATTGGACCTGTCACGC
>JBEKVD010000111.1:0-6332 GCA_049514315.1 Candidatus Limnocylindrales bacterium
TGAGGCCGCTCCGCCCCGCGCCCCAGGCGCCGGTCCGCCGCGGCGTGAGGCCGCTCCGCCCCGCGCCCCAGGCGCCGGTCCGCCGCGGCGTGAGGCCGCTCCGCCCCGCGCCCCAGGCGCCGCTGCGGTAGCATCTGGGCCATGCTGCTCCTAGTTGACCTCGATGGTGTCGTCTACCTCGGCGCAGAACCCGTGCCCGGTGTCGCCGCCGTGCTGGCCGCGCGCGCCGCCGCCGGCGACGACGTCGTGTACGTGACGAACAACTCGATGTGGTATCGCGCCGACTACGTTACCCGCCTTGACGGCATGGGTGCGCCGGTTTCGCCCGACCGGATCATCTCATCTGCCCGCGCAACGGCCCTCTATCTGCGAGATCTCCAGCCACCGATCAGGACCGCCCTGGTGGTAGGCGGCGCCGGTCTCCTGCACGAGATCCGGGACGTCGGCATCGAGGTCGTCCCCTCGGGCGACGCGGCCGATCGATGGATGGCCAACGGTCGAGACGCAGCTGCGGCAACGGGTCGGGTCGACGCCGTCGTCGTGGGGCTGGACCTGGGCTTCTCGTATGCCCGACTTGCCTGCGCCGCAGATGCCATCCGTGCCGGTGCCAGGTTCGTGGCCACGAACCGCGATCCGATCTACCCCACCGAGGCGGGGCTCACGCCCGGTGCGGGGTCGATCGTGGCCGCCGTCGAGACCGCTTCCGGTCAGACCCCCATCTCCGTGGGCAAGCCCGGACCGCTGCTCCTGCAGGTGGCCGCCCGTGCCGTGGGAAAGGAGCCGGCCGAGGCGGTGATGATCGGCGACAGCCTTCTAACGGACGTGCCGGCAGCCCGCGCCGTGGGGGCACGGTCGCTGCTGATGCTGACCGGCCTCACCACTCGAGCCCAGGCAGCGGCCCTGGCTGCCCCGGATCGGCCGACCGAGATCGCCGCCGACGCGGTCGAGCTGGCAGCCGCCCTCGACCGCCTCGCGAACGCCAGCTCGGCGGCCTGAGCCGCCGGACCTGAGCCGGCAGACCCGCCGGACCGTGAGCCGCCGGACCCTGAGCCGGCAGACCGTGATCCGGCAGACCCGGACCCTGACCCGCCGGACCCTGACCCGCCGGCCGGCAGACCCGGGCGGGCGGGCGCGCTTGACCATCCGCCCGTCGGTTCCAGGCGAGTTCGCCGCGGTGTAGCATCGCCGAGACCATGACGACGCCCGGCCTGCCCCTACGACCGACGTCCGGCTCGAGCGAAGATCAGATCGAACCGAGCGAGCCGGCCGGCGCTGGGCTCGACTTCGGGCTCGGCGAGGACGACCTCGACAACCAGGATCAAGCGCCCGGTTGGGTCGATCGGTTCCTGGCGCTGGCGGGTCGCGAGCTGCTCGCGTGGGGCTGGCTGATCCTCGCGCTGGCTCTGGCGTTCGGATCGGCTGGCATCCTGGCCGCGGCCCAGCACTCGCCCTCGAGCGGGGCGCGGCCGGAGCTCACGTGGGCGGCGGACCAGGTTCTCTCGTCCAGGCTCGATGCCGCAGTGCGAGATCTGACCGGCCTCGCGAGCGACGTCGATTCGCTGGGCGACATGGCTCGTCAGACACTGGTCAGCCTGGCCCAGGCAGATCAATCGGGCCTGCAGTCCGCCTGGGACGATGGCTGGCAAGACGTGAGCTCCATCGACTCAGGGGCTGCCCAGCTCAACACGGAGTTTCAATGCGGGGCCTGGGGTTCGACGATGCAAGCGGGTCTTCTCAAGACCTACAGCCCGGCCCTGGTCGATCGATATCACAACGTCTGCGCGGCGGTCGCCTCGGTCGCGCCTCTCCACGACGACTGGCAGGCCATGGTCGATGGCAGCCAGACGGCCATCCAGGTGGTCACCGACATCCAGACTCACGACGCCCTCGCAGCCGAAGCGCTCCAGTTCGCGACTCAGGGTCTTTATCCCGAAGCGCTGGCCAAGCTGAACGGCGCGGCGGCTTCGATCACCGACGCGACCTCGGTCGCCGCCGCGCTGGCCAGGGTGACCGACGTTTCCACGCTCACGCAGTGGCTCAGCCGAACCACTCAGATGGACGACGCGCTGCAGCTGCTCTGGCAATCGATGGTCGACTCCAAAGGGAAGGTCACGGCCCAGGTGACGGCCGCTCTGCGCGCCGTCAATGACGCGAAGGCCCTCCTCCCCGACGACAACGCCGTGCTCCAGGTTGTCCTCCAGGAGATGTCGAGCAACATGACGTCCGCAGGCATCGCCATCGAGACGACCAGGGGAGCGCTGGCCAACGCCCTCGCCGGCCTGGGCAGCGGCACGGTCGTCGGCAGGTAGCCGTGCGGAGAGAGCCCGCGGGGAGCGGCAACGCGACCTCGCAACCGCGGCCGGCCGCCGGGTCGGCGCCGAACCCGGGTCGAAGCCGCCATGGACGCACGATCAGCCGAAGCGGCCATGTAGGGCGCGGCGACTCGATAGACTTAGGCAATAGACACGACGCCGGCGCACAAGCCGACGTCATTGGTGTGCGGCGCCCCGATGAGCCGCCGGCCGGAGGATCTGGTCATGCAGTTGCGCGTCGTCAGCGATCAACCCTGGGACGTTCCCGCAGACGTGCTGGCCGTCCCGTTCGTCGGCGATATCAGGTTCGAAGGTGCTCTTGCGGAGATAGACAGGCGCGCCGGCGGCGAGCTTGCCGCACTGGCCGCGTTTGGCGAGCTGAAGGCGGAGCGGTACTGGTCAGTGGTTGCGCCCGCCGGTGAGCTTCGAGCCGGCCGACTCCTGGCCATCGGCGTTGGTGCGGCCGAGACGATCACTCGCCAGGTCGTCATGCGCCTGGGCGCCGCGGTCGAGCGGCGCCTCGCAGGCCGGAGTGTTCGATCGCTGGCCTTCTGGCTCGGCAACCTCGGCGATCTGATCGACGGGGGCGCCGTCACGGTGGCCGAGCTGGTGGCGCGGGGTGTCGTCGAAGGCGCGTTCGAACCGGCCACGATCTATCGCGAGGACTACGATAACATCCCGCCGGCTCTCGACGAGCTGATCCTGGTGGCGCCCGCCGCGGACGTGGCCGCCGTGAAGCGGGCGGCGGAGCGCGGCATCGTGATCGGCGAGGGTGCGAACCTGGCAAAGCGGCTGGCCAACCGCACCGCGAACGACGTCACGCCCGAGGTCCTGGCCGGCGAAGCCCGTTCGATCGCAGAGCGCCACGGGCTCCACGTCGACGTAATCGAGACGGAGCGAGCCGCCGAGCTCGGCATGGGCATGTTCCTGTCCGTCGGCCGAGGCAGCGACAACCCGCCGCGGATGATCGTCCTTCGCTCCGGAGAGGAGGGGGCGAAGGACGCCGCGGGGCGCCGGCTGGCCGTCATCGGCAAGGGCGTTTGCTTCGATTCGGGCGGCATAAGCCTCAAGTCGGCCGACCGAATGGAAGAGATGAAGATGGACAAGGCCGGTGCCTGCACCGTGATCGCCGCCATCGCCACCGTCGCCCGGCTGGCGCCCGGCACGCCGCTGCTGGCCATCGCACCTGCCGTTGAGAATCTGCCCGGTCCGCACTCGGCCAGACCGGGCGACGTGGTCAAGGCCATGAACGGCAAGACCGTCGATATTCTCAATACCGATGCCGAGGGCCGGCTGATCCTCGGCGACGCGATGTGCTACGCGGAGAAGCTCGGGGCGACGCACCTGGTCGATGTCGCGACCCTGACCGGCGGGGTGGTGCGAGCCCTGGGCGACCAGATGACCGGCGCCTTCGGCACGCCCCAGGCCTGGTACGACGCCGTAGCCGTGGCAGGCGAGCGGGCAGGGGAGCGGTACTGGCAGCTGCCCATCGTCGAGGAGTACCGCAAGGACCTCGACAGCTGGTATGCGGACTTCATCAACTCGGGTTCCGCCGAGGGCAGCCTGGTCAAGAGCGCCCTCTTCCTTCATGAGTTCGCGACCGTGCCGTGGGTTCACCTCGACATCGCCGGGACGGCATATTTCCGAAAGAAGACGGCCTATGCCCCGGCCGGGGCGACCGGAGTAGCCCACGCTACTCTCGTGGAGCTGGCCCTGGCCGGGGCCAGGTAGGGCCACGGCGCCAGCCACTCGCAGAAGGTAGGCCAGTTTGCCGGCACTTCCAGCTGGGCTCGACTCGCTCGTGCCGGCCTTCGGCCTGGTCGGGCTCGCCTGGGGCGCCGTGGCCGACCGCATCGCCGCTCGTTGGCCGGCCCACGAGGCCGGGGTCGTTCGGAAGGTGGACTGGCGAACGCTCCTGGTCGCGGCACTTGCGGCCGTGGCGATGGCGGCGGTCCCGAACCGGTTCGGCGATCCCGGTGAGCGGCTCGTGTTCTGCGGCTTCTTCGCGGCATGCGTTCTGCTGATGGCCACGGACCTCGATCAGAGGCTGATGCCTGACGTCGTGACGCTGCCGTTGATCGTGTTCGGCGCCCTGGCATTGGCCTGGGGAGGGGATTCGCTGGTATCTCGCTCTTCGGCCTGGACGGCCGTGCTGGGAGCCTTGCTGGTGCCGGGCGTGATGTTCATCGTGTCGATCCCGTTCGGCGCCGGCGCCTTCGGGGGCGGCGACGTCAAGTTCCTGGTCGCAGTGGGCCTGCTCACGGGACTGATCAGGACCGTCCTGGCGGTCTTCGCCGGTGTCATGCTCGGAGGTGTCGTCATCCTCGGCCTGCTGATTGCGCGCCGGGTCACCCTCCGCAGCTACGTGCCGTTCGGACCGTTCCTGATCGCCGGGGCAGTCTGGGCGATCCTTCTGCCGGCCGCCTCCTGAATCGGCGCGGCCGCCTCCTGAATCGGCGCGGCCGCCTCGTGGATCGGCCGCCCCACGGCACGGCCCCCCTGTGGCACAGTGGTCGGCCCGCGCAATGACGGGGCTATCGCCAGCCGATGTATGATCGGGCCCAGCCGGAGTCGTCCTGAGGTAGTGCCCTTCCGATGGACGGCGTCAGACCGGCGGGCTCAACCTCCTGGCGCGCTCCAGTCGGAGCGTGCGAAACGGAGCCTGCTCGCACGATGACTGCCTCGAACGACCGCCGCGCACGTCGCCGTCGCCCGCCCCGCTGGCGGCTCTTCTACCTGATCCTCGGCGTCGTGTTGCTCGCGCCCGGCCTCGCGCTTCAGGCCTCGGCGACGCCGGTCAAAGCCGACGCCCTATCGGATGCCATCGCCGAGCAGCAGCGCCTGGCGAAACTGATCGCCGACCAGCAGACGCAACTCGCGGGTCTGTCGGCCCAGCAGACGGCGTTGCGAAACCAGATAGCCGCGACCCAGCAGAACCTGGCGGGCGTGCGCACGTCGATTGCCACGGCGCAGGCGCAGATAAGCGCTCTCCAGGGCGAGATGGCTGGGGTCAAGACCAGCTTCAACGACCTCGCCGCCGAGCAGGCACTCCTCGAGACGAAGCTCGCCGAGGTCACGGCCGAGCAGAACGCCGCGCAGTGCCAGCTCGATGCACGGCAGCAGATCCTCGCCGGCCGACTCGTCGCTGCCTACGAGACAGACCAGACGCCGTTGCTGGAGCAGCTCCTGACGGCCCACTCGCTGACCGAGGCTCTTTCGGATGTCTCGTACTACGGCGACCTGGCCCAGGCCGACAAGGCACTCGCCGACGAAATCGCCCGCGATCAGCAGACGCTGGCCGAAATGCATCAGACCGTCGCGATGGCAAGCACGGCCAACGCAGGGCTGAAGGGTCAAGTTGGGGCCCAACAGAAGTCGCTCGAGGACGAGCAGGCGCAGCTGGCCGCCGCTCAGGACCAGCTGAACTCGCTCCAGGCTCAGCTCGAAGCCCAGCTCGCTCAGCAGGTTGCGGCTGAGGCCAAGCTCGCGAAGAACAAGACGGCCCTCGCCGCCGCCATCGAATCGAACGGCCAGGCCATGGACGACCTGGCGGCCAAGATCGACCCCCTGGTCAAACAGCAGGGCGGCGCGGGCAAGATCCCGTCGCAGTACAGCGGGACGCTCCAATGGCCCATGGGCGGGATCATCACTCAGCAGTTTGGCTGCACCGGTGTCCTGTCTGAGCCGCGCGTCGGCAGCTGCGCCCACTTTCACCTGGGAATCGACATCGCCGCGCCGTGCCTGACGCCGGTCCATGCAGCCGGGGCCGGGGTGGTCGTCTTCGTCGGATACAACCCGTACGACGCGCCGCCGAGGGCCTGGCTCGTCATCATCGCCCACTCCACGAGCATGGTCACCTGGTACGCGCACATGACGGCCAAGGCCCCACCGGGCATCTACGTCGGCGCGGTGACGCCGGTGAGCGGCCACGAACGGCTGGTAGTCCATCTTGTAGATGTGATCACCCGCCAGAACGAGAACCGTGTCTCCTTGAGACTGCTCTACGACGTTCAGGTTCTG
>JBEKVD010000112.1:0-6124 GCA_049514315.1 Candidatus Limnocylindrales bacterium
CAGAGATAGGTGGTGGCCAGACCGGAGGTCGCGGTGCCATTCCCCCACGGCTCGCTGATGGTGAGATCGGAGATCTCGATGTTGCCGTCTTCGAAGGTGATCAGGTTAGGAGTGCCCGTCAGCTTCGGGAGGGCCTCGATGGTGGTGCGGTACTCGCCAGCGCCCTCGAAGGTGCCCTGGAAGTCGTCCTCGACGAGCTGGCTGGTCTTGTACTTCCCGGCCCGAAGCTGGACGGTGCAGTTGGGACCGTAGGCGGCGCACGAGTCGAGCGCGGCCTGGATGTGGGCCGTGTCGTCCGTTCCGTTGGGCTTCGCTACCAGATAGGTGTGGCCCGGGGTGGCCATGACGGTCGCCGGGGCGGCCAGTGATAGCGCCAGCAGCCCGGCCGACAGCAGCACGATGGTACGTCTCACGACCCGCTCCCTCCATGGGACGCTTCAACGCGGGTCGGTTTCGCCAGTGGCTCGGCGCGGTCCCGGCGGCCTGTGTTTGGGCCGCGTGTCTGAGCCTCCCGTGCTTTGCACATTCTGACACAAGTGTTAATGGGGCTAATGGCCCCGACGCCCGCGAGCCGACTCCGGCCAGTCGAGCGGCTGCGGAGGAGGCCAGTCCTCAGGGAAGCAGAGCAGCATGGAGTCATCGTGACGGCGCGCCCCAAGCCCGACGGCGTTGCTGATCTCACGCCACTGCGGGAACCCGCCGACTTGCAGCCTCGTCAGCCCGTAGCTCCCCGCGAGGTCGAACCATGCCCGACGCTGCTACGATCCGCGACTTCGATCGCGAGCCACGCGAGGTCTGCTGGGATCAGGAACCACCCCCCTTCCCATACGGTGATGAACAGGACCGGCAGCAACACCAGGGCTACAGCAATCCGCAGCGCCCTGGTGGAATTGCTGAGCCAGCGCTGGCGTGTCAGCCAGGCCAGAGCAAGCGGGACTGACCAGAACGCGATCGGAAACCAGATTACGAAACAACTGCTCTACGCCGCTGGTTGAGCGTGGCTTGAGCGTGGGGGGTCTATCTCTGGGGGATGTATGCGGGGGGTGTATCGAAGGAATCGAGGGAGCTGGCTCTCCCCGCCTGATGGATGAAGCGCAGAATACCTCCGCTGCGCGCGAGATGTAGGCACGATCCCTGGACCCCGCTTCTGAGCCGATCGCCGAATTGGGGCGGCCCGGGAATGGAAGTGAGACCGGGCCTAGCCCCAGGAGGCATCAACGATGAAGGCAACGGCAACGCCGAAGCTCGATCGGACGATGAAGCTCGCCGACGGGCGCACGCTCGCCTACAGCGAGTGGGGCGACCTGCGGGGCAGCCCGCTGGTCCTGCTCCACGGCGAACCGGGCTCTCGGCTCATGTGCCCGGACGTAGACGCGACCGAGGCTGCCGGCGTGCGGCTGATCACAATCGACCGTCCCGGCTACGGGCGCTCCGACCCGCGGCCCGATCGCACCTTGCTGAGCTGGGTCGACGACTGGGTCGAGCTCGCCGACCACCTCGAACTCCCATCATGCCCGGTCGTGGGCTGGTCGGGCGGCGGTCCATACGCTCTGGCGTGCGCCTACCGCCTCCCGGAGCGCGTCCCGGCCATCGGTCTGGCGGGAAGCCCGGGCTTGGTCGGCGAGGTCCCCGGTGCCCTCGACGACTACTACTCGCCCGAGGGGAGGGCCAACTACGAGCTGTTCCAGCGGGACCGTGCCGCCGGGACTGAGGCGATCACGAAACGCGCCCAGTGGTATGACGGCGACGGCTGGCAGACCCTCCTCGCGGATAGCGGGGACAATGCCGACGACCGGCTCCTGACCCGGGCCGACGTGCTCGAGACCTTCAAGGCGTGTCTGCGTGAGGGGGCTCGCCAGGGTTCGGTGGGTTACACCGAGGACGGGGTCGCGGAAGCCGGCCCCGCCGGGTTCTCGGTAGCGGCTATCCAGCAGGAGGTCCATGTGTGGATCGGGGAGGCCGATCCCATTGTCTCTCGCCTCCACGCGGACTACCTGGTAAGAACGATCCCGCGGGCTGCTCTCGTCTCCTTCCCGGGAGAGGGCCACCTGTTCCTGTTCGACCACTGGGCCGAGATGCTCACCGCACTCAGCTGATCGGAGCGCGCGCCCGCCCTAAGGCGAAGAGGCCGACCACACGGCCGGCCTCTTCATGACGGTATGTGGAGCCGCCTCAGGGATTCGAACCCTGGACCTGTGGTTTACGAAACCACTGCTCTACCACTGAGCTAAGGCGGCGAGAGGCGCGGCGGCAGCTTTGCGAAACCGCTGTCGACGAGCGGGATGGCAAGCCCTACCAAGGCCAGGAGCCAGGGCACAAGCCGAACCCTCATTCGCATATCGGGTCTTCCTCAGGCTGCGACCGTGCCCATCCTGACCAAGGGACGGTCGCAAGGCAAGACGCGGTTCCTCCCCCATTCAAAGGATGTTGTGGAAGCCCTCGTTGGCCGTCAGACCCAATCTACTTCTATCTACCTCGCAATCTGATATACTGCAACGAGATGCAGCGCAGAGGTGGCGAGGGACGACGATATGGGACGAATCCGAGGCCAACTCCTGAAGGGCACGACGCCGCTGCTCGTGCTGACCGTGCTGCGCGAGGGCGAGCTGTACGGCTATGAGATCGCCCAGCGGATCCGCGAGCGGAGCGGGGGAGCCTTCGCGCCGTCCGAGGGTTCGCTCTACCCTGCGCTTCACAGTCTGGAGGCCGAGGGGGCCCTCCAGGCTACCTGGCGCGACGGCGACAAGGGCCCACGTCGCCGCTACTACCAGCTGACGCCAAGGGGCGGCGCCCTGCTCGCCGAGCACGAGGCCGAGTGGGCTTCGTTCTCGCAGGGAGTAGCGCGGGCCGTGGCGGGCCGGACCGGTGCGTAGGCCAGCTGCTGGGCAGCCCACCGGGCCCCCAACCGAGCTGCCACTTCCACGCGAGGTTGAGGAGTACCTCGGCCACCTTGACGGGGCCCTGAGCCTGCCGGACGAAGTCAGGGCCGATATCGCCGCCGAGATGGCCGGCCACTTCCGTGACTCGATCGCGGCAATCGTCGCCGAGGGTCTGGACCGGGAGCGAGCCGCACGAGAGGCCATGGCCCGAATGGGCAACCCGACCGAACTCGCCGCGGAGTTGAGCCGGGCCCACCGTACGACGCGCCGCCTGCTGGCCGGAGCTGCGGGCGGGGTCTTTCACGGCGCGCTCGGCGTCGCAGTCGGATCGCTGGCCGGACTTGCGGCGTTCACGCGCTTCGCTCCTGGTCGATGCCGCGGCGCGGTGTCTCGTTGACCATGAGGAAGCGAATCGATCGCTGAGTCTTGACGGCGCTAGCCCTCTCGCCCCGACCAGACTGACCTCATCATGTGGCGAAACACCGTCTCGCGCAGGGCCGAGTGCACCGCCCTCCGAACCTGGTCCGCCGGCTGGCCGTGCAGGCGTGCCCACGCTCCGTCTCTCGGCTGGGGCTGCGGATCGCGTCTGGACCCTTGGGGAAATCGCGGCGCTGATCGACTGATATCCTATTGATGGAGCCCGGGAGGCCAGGCTTCGACGGAAAGGAGACTCCCATGACTGGGAGTGATGCTTGGGCTCTGCTTAGGGGCGGGAGAACGAGGGTGGTCGCCCGCAAGTTGCGCGCTGGGCGCCGCGCTGGGATCGCCGTGAACTTGTCGTGAGCCGAGATGCGCGTCTTGTTTGACAAAGCTGTCCTGCGCGAACTTCGGATCTCCGGCAACGAGTTTCTGCGACGGCTCGACGCTGGCGAACTGCCTGATACTCCGATGGTGGAGCACCTATCTCTGCTGGCCGGTGGACCGCGAACCCGCTAGGAGTTCGCACGCTGCGCAGGAACGGTACATCCGGATCATCTCGCTCCCGCTCAAGTGCATCAGCAAGGCGATCTGGTGCACGGCCCCGTCGCTACGGGGCGGCAGTGCCGATGACCTGGATCTCCCGGATGGCTCCGGCGGGTGCCTCGGATCCCACCCGGATGTAGACCGACTCGTATGGGAGGCACGGGTTCGGGCCGGCGAGGCTGACCCACCCGCCGCCGGCCGGGACCGGCTCGAGCGTACCGAGTCTCTCCCCGAGCTCGCCGGGCGGGAACACATTGACCTCGTACTTCGCCGCCGCCGAGCCGGGACCGAGCAGGACCCGCACTTCCGAGATGCGGACCTGGCTCGCGTACCAGACGCGGATCCAGCCCCGGCCCCCCTGGACGCGGACCGGGCCCGGGTCCCAGCCGGTCGCCTCGTTCCCGTCGACCGCGAGGGCCGGGTCGGACGCTCCCGTCGACGGGTCGGCCCGCGTCCGCGCGACGCTCGTGATCGCCGTCGTCGACGCGGGGCACGGCCCGGGCACCCAGCCCGCGGCGAGGGTGACCTCGATCTCGCGCCAGCCGATCATCGACGGGGTCGCCACGGTGGTGACGCGGACGTACCGGATGTCCTTGACCGGAGCCGGTGCGGTGTACTCGAGCCATTGCCCGTCGCGGGTGTCGCCGGTGAACCGCACGAGCTCCGTCTCCTTGCCCGTCGCCGTTCGGACAGTGACGCGGTGGTCGGTCGCGCCGGCGGTCTCCTGGTAGGTGAGCAGGCGGATCCCGGTGACAGTCGCCTCCGAGCCGAAGTCGAGCTCGATCCACTGCGGTGCCGGGACGTTGCCCGCGAGCCACGCCGTCGTGGCGTCGCCGTCGAAGGCGGCCCCGACCGGGTCGTTCATGGCCCATCTGACGTGCGAGGCGGTCGCCGTCCAGCGGCGGTCCCGAAGATCGAAGAACCGGTATGCCTCGGGGTCGCTCATCTTCATCGACTGCCAGAAGTGATCGAGGAGCGCCACCTGCATCCGCATCCGTCCCGCCTCGATCCCCGCCTTGTCGTTCCCGATGGCGGCGTCGCGGATCGCGGCGACGGCGGCCGCGATCCCGTCCAACAGCCCGCGAACGTCCGTCGCCCACGCTCCGGCCCCGGGCAGGTCAAAGTACGAGGCGACGGCGGCGCACGCGTTCCGCAGGTGACCGATCACGTTCTCGGCACTCGCACGGATCGTCACCGCATCGCCGGCGCCCAGGGAGCCCTCGAACGCGTCCCAGGCAGGGACGTTGAACCGGTATCGGGGTTGCCGATCGCCGCGACCAGCTCGGCGACCTCCGCCTCGACGGCCGCGCCCAGGCCCGCGGGCCAGTTGAGCCCGGGCCAGGCGCCCGGCTCGGCCGGAGAGACGCTCACTCCCGCCGCAGGCAGCGGGCAGACGACGATCGCCTCCGTCGACCCAGGCGCAACGGTCGGGGACGTCGAGGCGACCGGGGGAGTCGAGCGAGTCGAGGAAGGCGAGGGAGTCGACGCCGGGGACGAGGGCAAGGCCCCGCTGCATCCCGCGAGGATCACGGCCGCGACAAGGACGACTCCGAAGTGGTGCGCCAGGCCCTCGCCTCGCATATCCGCACCTCCGCCGGCGCCTCAGCGGCGGCACTTCGTCGCGGGCCGTCGGCCGAAGCGTGTGCCGGTCGAGCGCCGGCGACCAGAGCCATTTGGCTCGGACCGGCCAGGGTAGCTTCGAGTTCTGCCGCCGGGGAGGCGGGCGCGGATCGGGCCGATCAGCTCCGGGTGGTGGTGAGAACCGCACCACCGTGCCTGCGTCAGACATGGCGGCGCGATACCTCTCGCCCCGACCACTTACGGGTGAATCGAACTCAGCCGGCAGCACCGCCGCAAGCCCATGTCGGACCGCGTGCGCGCTGAGGTAGACCGTCGCCTCGCGCAATCCCAACACGTCGATCCGATCGAACAACGCTGACGCCAGCATCGCGCGACCCTGACCCCCCTTGGCCTCGACCCATGTCTTGGGCAGCTCGCGGAGATACCGGACCGCTACGTCGGCCGGCACAGGAACCGCTGGCTTGGGGGACTTCAGAACGGCCTGGTCGCGGTCGAGCCTGGCCATTGCCTCCGCTAACCTCGCGGTGTCTCGCTGCTAAAGTCTCACTAGCAGGGAAGCTCGACTGGATCGGACTCGGAGCCCTCGGAGCTCTGCCATGGCTGACTATCCCATCTCTGTCGCGATGCCCCAAGAGCGAGCGATCAATCGCTGGTGGGGCCTCCTCTGGTTCGGCATTGTGGTCCGAGCCATTCTCCTGATC
>JBEKVD010000113.1:0-7716 GCA_049514315.1 Candidatus Limnocylindrales bacterium
GCCGCGTGAGTGTCACCAACCTCTCGGAAAACTGCGGAGGACTACAGTTGGGGAGGGAGACCCCACTCGAGGCGTCCCGCACGTCCCATCGAGGCGCTGAGCGCACCGAGAGCCGACCGTGCCTTGTAACAATCGGTGCAGGAGCGGCACGAGGCTGTGGACACCAGTTCGCCATCGTCGTCGCAGGCTGAGTGGTCTGCGCCGGGAGCGCAAGCTCCTCCGACCCAGGCGCCTGAGGGGAGCACTTCGAAACCGGCACCGCGGGCCGCCAGGTCGCTCGTTCTCGCTGCTGTGCTGTCGTTCGTGTTTCCCGGAGCCGGCCAGCTGTACCTTGGGCGTCGCGTGGCCGCGGTCGTCTTCGCCGGTCCGGCGCTTCTCGTCGCCCTGTGGGCGGCGCTCCAACTCAGCCATGGCTTGGTGTACTTCGCCGTCAGCATGCTGGACGGCGGCTATGCCATAACGGTCATGGCCGTGGCCGCCGCCATCACAGCCTGGCGTCTCGCATCGATCGCCCACCCGTTTCTGGGCTTGCATCCCAGACGGATCGGCGTGCGGGCCGGTGTCGTGCTCGCCCTGCTCGTGGTGGCCACAGTGGGCATGGGCGATGTCGTCTTCTCAAACGCCTTCGACGCTTACAGCGCGGCTCAGCAGATGGCCTCGAACGACTTCGCCGACGCTACGGCTTCGCCTGCGCCCACGCCATCGCCCAGCCCGAGCGCCGCTGCAGGCGAGAGTGCTTCGCCGCTGCCGTCGGAATCCCCCGTGATCTCGCCGTCGCCCAGCCCGACCTGGGGCCCAGCCGACCCGAACCGATTGACCGTCCTGCTAACGGGGGTGGACTTCATGCAGGGCCGCCAGCACGCCCTCAACGACACCATCATGCTGGTGAGCGTCGACCTCACCACCCGGGCGGTGGCGATGGTGAGCGTCCCTCGCGACACGTCCGCCTTCCCGTTCTACTGGGGCGGCCAGGCCCCGGACACCCTCAGGATCAACCAACTTGTCAACGCCATCGCGGCGGGGCAGTTCGGGTCGCCCGACTCGCCCATGGTCACGCTGGCCAACGAAATCGGCTTCCTGGTGGGCGTGAGGGTCGACTACTACGCCGAGATCGACATCGACGGCTTCTCCCAGATGATCGATCTCGTCGGCGGAGTGGACATCGTCAACCCGACTCTGCTCAACGACCCATCTACCGGCACGTGCATTCCGGCGGGTCCCGTCCACCTCGACGGTGCGACGGCGCTCAAGTACGTGCGATCACGCGAGAGCACGAGCGACTACGCGCGAGCCAGCCGCCAGCAGCTCGTGATGGTGGCTCTGGAAAAGAAGATGGCAACACCGGCAATGCTGCCCAAGTTGGGGAGCCTGCTCGCCCTGGCGGGCCAGTCGATCGCGACCAACTTCCCTCTGAACACGGCCAGGGATTACGTCGACATCGCGCAGAACATCAGTTCCATCTCGCAGTGCGTACTCGGGCCACCCTACAACTACCACCCCGACTCGTCGCTCACGAACGGGACATGGACCAGTCGTCTCCTGCTGGACCGGGTCGCTGGCCTTTCAGTGCAGCTCTTCGGGACCGATAGTCGCTACTACGGCCAGCCGGGCGTGCTACCTGCTTCCTGCGACGCCGCAGTCTCCAGCCCGAGGGCTGCTCCATGCGAGACTGCCTCGCCGCCGCCGTCGGAATCCCCCGTCGTCTCGCCGTCGCCCAGCCCGAGCGCCGCTCCAGGCGAGAGTGCTTCGCCGCTGCCGTCGCAATCCTCCGTCATCTCGCCGTCGGCGTCGCCCATTCCGGGCTGCGAGGACTAACCGGCCGGCCGTCAGACCCCTCCGTCGACTCCGCATAGCACCGACACGTGGGCCCGGCTCGAGCCCTGGGCCTGAGGTCGATCCGACAAGAGGCCCTGACGCAGCCGCCCGAGCTGCTCGGACTATGCCGGGATCGTCCGCGACCAGCGGATCGGCACGGGCGCCAACAACGGCATGTCGACACCATGGCTTAGTGGGGATACCGGCCGCCTGCGCGAACCCAACCTATCTGCGCCTGGGAGTGTCCACGAAACTTGACGCGGGATAATCTCCCCGAACGCGACCAGCTTCGCCCGCACAATCCCAAAGCCCCACTCGCGTCGACGGCGCGCCGCCCGACGTGATCGATGACCCCGGAACAGAAACAGCTGACCGGGGCCACGTCGAGCCCGCCAACGATTGAGTCAGGCTTCTCCACATTCCGTCCACACAGCCCGCTGGTTTGGTGGACAAGTCCGTTGTGCGAAGCCCCTCGAACATCCATTCTAAATCTTGCCCGAAGGGGCCGACATTCACTGTCGAACTGGCCTGGGGGAGCAATCTCCGGGACGGTCCCGGGAGACCGGACCGATGACCGCAAGGCCCGTCGGCAACGGATCCGGCGGCGGATCGATGATCGCGAGCAATCGCGATTGCCCGGTGTGCCAGTGGGCGGACAGCCGGTTCCTCCGGGCGCTTCGTTGTCCGCACCCGACCTAGGGCACCATCCACGCCTCGCTGCAGAGGGGCATGTTGCTGATCCTAAGCTCGCGCGGCTGCGCACCTCCGCCCCGCGCATTGGGGGGTGCAACGCACGTCGACCGGGATGTGCACCCTGCCCTGCAGGGCTCAGGTCAGTTCTCCGTGCCCTTGATGAGGATGGAGACCGAGTCTCGGGAGCCCGGGCTCCATCCGCAAGGGGGTTGTTGGCCTAGTAGTCCATGTCGCCGCCATAACCGCCGCCGCCAGCGGGCACGGATTGCTTCTTCTCCGGCAGGTCGGTGATGAGCGACTCCGTTGTCAGGACCATCGCCGCAATTGAGGCGGCGTTCTGGAGCGCCGAGCGCGTCACCTTGGCAGCATCGACGATGCCCTTGGCGAACATGTCGCCGTAGACGCCCTTGAGGGCATCGAAGCCGTGATCCCGCTTGAGGCGCTTGACCTTCTCGACCACCACCTCGCCATGCGCGCCGGCGTTGTCGGCGATCTGGCGGATGGGCGCTTCGAGCGCGCGGCGCAGGATGCCGAGGCCGACCGCCTCGTCGCCCACGAGCTCGACCAGGTCGAGCACCGGGATAGCCTGGAGCAGAGCCACGCCGCCGCCTGCGACCAGGCCCTCTTCCACCGCTGCCCGGGTGGTGGAGAGCGCGTCCTCGATGCGGTGCTTCTTCTCCTTGAGCTCGACCTCGGTCGCCGCGCCGACCTTGATGACCGCAACACCACCGGCGAGCTTGGCCAGGCGCTCCTGGAGCTTCTCCTTGTCGTAATCGGACGTGGTGTCCTCGATCTGGGCCTTGATCTGGCCCATCCGGGCCTTGATCTGCTCGGGCGAGCCCGCGCCGTCCACTATGGTCGTGTCGTCCTTGGTGGCCATCACGCGGCGAGCCTGGCCGAAGTCTTCGAGGGTGACCGAGTCGAGCTTGCGCCCGATCTCCTCGCTGATAACGGTGCCGCCGGTCAGGATCGCGATGTCGCGGAGCATCTCCTTGCGCCGATCGCCGAAGCCGGGGGCCTTGGCGGCCAGGACCGACACGGTGCCTCGGAGCTTGTTGACGACGAGCGTGGCGAGGGCCTCACCGTCGACGTCCTCGGCGATGATGACCATCGGCTTGGTCTGGCCGACGGCCGTCTCGAGCGCCGGCAGCAGGTCCTTGACGCTCGAAATCTTCCTGTCGGTGATCAGGATGAGTGGGTTCTCAAGGACCGCTTCCATGCGATCGGTGTTGGTCACGAAGTAAGCTGAGATGTAGCCGCGATCGAACTGCAGGCCCTCCGTGTACTCGGTCTCGAGGCCGAGCGTCTGGCCCTCCTCCACGGTGATGACGCCGTCCTTACCGACCTTGTCCATCACCTCGGCGATGATCTTGCCGACCTCCGGATCGGCGGCGCTGATCGAGGCCACGGCCGCGATCTGCTTGCGGTTGTCAACCGGGCGGGACCCGCGCTTGAGCTCGGCGACGATCGCCTCGACGCCCTTCTCGATACCAAGCCTGACAGCGATCGGGTTGGCCCCGGCGCTGACGTTCCGGAGGCCCTCGGCGACGATGGCCTGGCCCAGGACGATGGCGGTCGTGGTGCCGTCACCGGCGACCTCGTCGGTCTTGGTGGCGACTTCCTTCAAAAGCTGGGCGCCCATGTTCTCGAAGGGGTCTTCGAGCTCTATCTCCTTGGCGATCGTCACCCCGTCGTTGGTGATAGTGGGAGCGCCGTACTTCTTGTCGAGGACGACGTTGCGGCCTTTGGGTCCGAGCGTGACGCGGACGGCGTCGGCCAGACGGTCAACGCCGTGCATGAGGCTCCGGCGCGCCATCTCATCAAAGAGGAGTTGCTTGGCCACGGCATGTGCCGTCCTTTCAGGGTGTGCGGGAGGCTCGCCGGCATTTGGCCGGGGAGCAGGAGCCGAAGCCTGACCTAGGGTCAGCCCTCGACCACAGCGAGGATGTCTTTGTGGCTGATGATCAGCAGGTCCTCGCCGTCAAGTTTGAATTCAGTACCGCCGTACTTCGCATAGAGGACCTTGTCGCCAGGCTTTAGGTCCATTCGTTCGCGCTTGCCGTCGTCGAGGACACGACCCGGGCCGACAGCAAGGATCGTCCCCTCCTGGGGCTTCTCTTTGGCAGTATCGGGGATCACGATGCCGCTCTTCGTCGTCTCTTCGCCGGGAGTCGGCCGAACGACCACGCGGTCACCCAGCGGCTGGAGCTTCTTTCCGATTGGCGTGGCGACGGCGTGCGCGGTCGACTTCGAGGGGTGGACGGGCTTGGCTTTAGTGGCGGTAGCCACGGATGGTTCCTCCTGAAGGTCCGTTCTGCGGACAGGGTTCCCGGCCTGCCGGCCGGCCCGGACGCCTTGCGAGCGGGCAGAGAACGCCATCTAATTGGATAGTCATCTCTGCGGAACCGTCTCATCAGTATGGTATTGTCTGAACCAATGTCAATCGACACGATCGCCGCCCCACCCGCCCACTTGACCTCGACGTCGTACCTCGTCCTGGGCCTGATCGAGCGGGAAGGTCCATCCACGCCCTACGAGCTCAAACGTCATGTGGGCGCGACCATCGGCCATTTCTGGTCGTTTCCCCATGCCCTTCTCTATAAGGAGCCGGCGCGCCTAGTCGAGCTGGGTCTGTTGACCGAAGAGCGCGAGGCGGATGGGCGGCGACGACGGCTCTTCACGATCACCGGCCGCGGCCGCGCGGCGATGCGGGCATGGCTCGCCAAGCCCTCGCAGGAACCGACCGAGCTGCGCGATGCCGGCTTACTCCAGTTGTTCTTCGCGGATCTGGGGTCAACCGACGATCGCCGGGCTCTTGCGGTCGCGCGGCTCGAGATCCATCGCGCTGCCCTCACCCGCTACGAGGACGACCGGCGCGGCGAGCACGGGCTTCGCGGCTCGGACGCAGCGGCGCGCACCGTCGATCATTGGCGAGGGGTGACCCTGCCCATGGGCCTCCTCTACGAACGGGCGGCGATCGAGTTCTGGGAGGGCGTCGCCGCTGGCGCCCGCGTCAATGACGCGGCCGCGGACAGAGCGCGGGCGGAGGACGACGGCGCCCGCCTCGCCTCCATCGAGGCCTGACGAGACGGGGGCAGCGAGGGGTAGACGGGCCCGCGAATTTCGGGCCACCCAGGCTCCCTGCGCGTGAGAATGTGTGTCGCCATCTGAGGGCCGCAGCGCACGATGCACCTGATCGTGCGCTGCGGCCCGGCTACCGGCCTACGCCAGGTAGTCCCGCAGCTTGCGCGAACGGCTCGGGTGGCGCAGCTTACGCAGTGCCTTCCCCTCGATCTGGCGGATCCGCTCGCGGCTGACGTTGAACTCCTTGCCAACCTCCTCGAGCGTCCGGGCGCGGTCGTCCTCCAGGCCGAAGCGGAGCTGGAGCACTCGGCGCTCACGGCCGGTCAACGAGTTCAGCACGGCCGCCACCTGCTCCTTGAGGAGCTGGTGCGACGCCGCCTCGGCCGGGGCCAGCGCGCCACGGTCCTCGATGAAGTCGCCGAGATGGGCGTCCCCCTCTTCGCCGATCGGGGTCTCGAGCGAGATCGGCTTCTGGCTGACCTTGATGATCTCGCGGACCTTCTTCGGGGTGACCACGACCTCCCCGCCGCGCGACATCGTCTCGGCGATCTCCTCCACCGTCGGCTCGCGGCCCAGATCCCCCAAGAGGTTCCGCGAGACGCGGTGGAGGATGTTGATCGTCTCCACCATGTGGACCGGGATGCGGATGGTGCGGGCCTGGTCGGCGATCGCGCGGGTGATCGCCTGGCGGATCCACCACGTGGCGTAGGTGGAGAACTTGTAGCCCCGCTCGTAGTCGAACTTCTCGACCCCCCGGATCAGGCCTATGTTGCCCTCCTGGGTGAGGTCCAAGAAACTCATGCCGTGGCCGATGTACTTCTTGGCGATCGAGACGACGAGCCGGAGGTTCGCGCTGGTCAGTTGCTCGCGGGCGTCACGGCCCATACAGACGAACTCGCCACTGCGGTGGGCGAGCTTCGTGTTGAGCGGCACATCCGGGTCGTAGCCCATCCGCTTGAGCAGAGCGGTATCGTGGCCGGCGGTGATCCAGCGCTGCAGGGCCGGGAAGGCGATGCCATCCCGGGTCCAGTCGTAGAGGGCGCGCAGGCCGATGTTGTCACGTGAGTCGAGATCGCCGTTGTGGACCGCGAGGTAGGCGAAGTCCAGCAGTGTGACGAACGCGTCCGGCGTGAGCGCCCTGTTGTAGGCCGTGGCCAGGTGGCGGGCGTCCTTGAGGCGCTGCTTCGTCCCGTCGGACTGGGCATCCTTGGCGGCCTTGATGAAATGGAAGTCCGGCGTGGGCACCAGCAGGTGGGCGGCCGCCCCGTCGGCGATGGCAGCGCGGACCATCGTGTGCGCCTCAGGCCCGAACGGCAGCCGGTACTGCGTCTTGGCGGTCCGGGTCTTGTGCTCGGTATCGTGGGTCGTCCATTCGTGGAGCGAGACGATGCCCTTCCAGGGCGCCTCCACTAGCTGCTCGCCGAGCTCGATCGCCTTGGCCAGGACGACCTCCTCCTCGGCGGTCAGGAGGACGACCCTGCCGATCTCGTTGAGGTACATGCGGACCGAGTCGTCCATCCCGATCATGTCGGCCGAGAGGGCTTCAAGCTCCTCGGCGGTCGGCTTCGCGAGCGCCCTCGCGTCGAGCTTGGCCTCCTCGAGGTCGGCCCTGTGTCGACCGGCACTGCCGGCGGCGAGGGCGACTTCGAGGAGCTGCTGGTCGTGGGAACCCTGGGTCATCGTGGTCCTTCGTCGGATCGGGCGAGGAGGCGCATCAGCCCGCAGCGGATGGCATCTCGACGGTCGGCCCGTCCGCAACGAACCGAGAGCAGCGTCCCTCTACCGTATACCTTCAAGGGAGGGTATCCAGCGGAAAGCAGGCAGGCGCCTCCTCCACGGGAGTCCCCAACCGCACGGGCTACATCTCCATCAACAGGCTTTCCGAGCGGTACGTTCGGGGCGCCCGCTCCGCGCGCGGGGCCGCGCGAGATCTTCGTCATCACACCGGACCGGATCCGTGCGTTCATGGGACGAGGCTGAGCTGCCGCGGCGTTCGTACGCGGACGCGCGCGCTAGATCCCATAGGTTCTTGTCAAGCCTCGACGCCCCAGTTCGGGTCGAAGTCCTGACCGTTGCGCCAGACCCCCCCAGACGATGCTCAGGGCCTTGCGCATGCAATGGCCG
>JBEKVD010000114.1:0-6064 GCA_049514315.1 Candidatus Limnocylindrales bacterium
CCCCACGGGTCCCCAGGGCGAACAAGGTGAAGTAGGCGCTGCCGGTGCCCCCGGTGCCACGGGTGCTACTGGTGCTGCCGGTGCCGCCGGTGACGCCGGTGCCACGGGCCCCACGGGTCCCCAGGGCGAACAAGGTGAAGTAGGCGCTGCCGGTGCCCCCGGTGCTACTGGTGCTGCCGGTGCCGCCGGTGCCATTGGTCCGACAGGACCTGCCGGTGCTGAAGGCCCCACGGGTCCCCAGGGTCCCACGGGCGCTGACGGTCCAACCTTCACGAACTGGCGAGCTGGCGAGGCGGAAACCGTTGCCGGATCCGTCGTGGTCGCGTTCTCGTCGAATCTCTCGAGCACGAACTACTCAGTATCGTTGTCGTTCGTGGGTGGGCCTAGCGCCGGTTCGGTCCTCTGGGTGACCAGCAAGACCACCTCTGGGTTCACGATCAACGCAAAGGATGTGGACGGCCCGATAGCTGTCACCGTCGACTGGATCGCTATCCCGAACAACTAGCGCGGCGCGCGAGCAACGCTGACCAGTCCGTGGGCAGGGGCCGCGAGGCCCCCGTTCACAGACTCAGCAAGAGCGGCAACCCTGTAACGAAGGAACGCCCGGCGAGAACCGCCGGGCGTTCTGATGTACGCCCGGCATGGGCAACTGCTTGGAGGTGAAAGTCCTCTGCAGGAAGCGGTGGTGCCTACTGCTAGCCGGAGGCAACGGCGTCACCGTGAGGTGGGGTCGGAAGGGAGCCCGAGGCAAAGCCCCGACCCGAGGAACACCAACCGCATACGAGGCTGGGCAGCCCGGATGAGCCGGCATCACACGGTGAAGTCCGTCACCACCAAGGGGCTGTCAGGTAGATCCGGCGGGGTCAGAGCGAAGGCGGCCGTTCTTATCCGGGGAGACCTAATCGGGTGCCGGAGCAATCCGGCCGCCCTCACCGCAAGGTGGCGGTGGACCGGTCAGGAGTCAGCAGCGGCCATAGTACCGGCGGGGATCGATGACGCCGGGAACGGCCAAACGTCAGTCGCAGGGACGATCCGGACAGACTCGCGATCGGCGGCTCGACCGCAGCCATTCCATCTGCCTGATGGACCTTCTCCGGAGCCAGGACGGTGAAGCCGCCGGATCCCGGAGAAGAGCGCAGCGCCGACCCGGCGTCTCCCGAAACCACCCCTGGCCCCGTCCGAGCAGACGATCTCTGGGAGGCCTTCCTCTCAGGCGACAACCTCGCCCGGGCGCTACGGCGCGTCGAGGCCAACCGCGGCGCTCCCGGTCCCGACGGCATGACGGTGGGCAATTGCGCCCGTACCTGAAGACTGTTGCGCCCGAGCTTCATGCGGCTCTCGACGCAGGCACATACCGACCCAGCCCAGCCCGACGGGTGACGATCCCCAAGCGCGTCGGCGGTGAGCGTGAGTTGGGAGTGCCGACGGTCACCGACAGCTTTGTCCAGCAGGCGTTGAGTCAGGTTCTCCCCCCTGTCTTCGAACCGCACTTCTCCGAGCGCAGCTTCGGCTTCCGGCCCGGAAGAAGCGCCCACATGGCGGTGCAAGCCGCCCGGCGGGAGATCGAGGCGGGAAGGACCTGGGTCGTCGATGTCGATCTGGACCGGTTCTTCGATCGGGTAGGGCACGACGCCCTCATGGCCCGCGTGGCAAGAAGGGTCGGCGACCGGCGGATCTTGATACTGATCCGCCGCTATCTCGATGCCGGGGTCATGGTCGGCGGCGTGAAGGTCGCGACCGACGAGGGGACCCCGCAAGGCTCCCCGCTCTCACCGCTGCTCGCGAACATCATGCTCGACGACCTCGACCACGAGCTGGAACGACGGGGTCACAGCTTCGTCCGCGATGCCCGACGACCTCCGGGTCCGTGTGGCAAGCGAGCGGCTCAACGGGTACTCGGTGGCATCACGGTCTATGTGGAGCGACGGCTTCACCTGAAGGTGAACACGGCCAAGAGCGGTCTTTCCCCGGCGACTGTCCGGGGTCTGCTCGGCTTCGGTTTCTATCGGCGCAACGGGGTGGTTAGAGTCAGGCTCGGGCCAAAGACGAAGACTCGTCTGCGGGCTCGATTACGCGAACTCACCGATCGTCACCGCTCGATTGCCATGCCGGTCAGACTCGCGCTGCTCAACCGGTTCATAACAGGTTGGACCGCTTACTTCGCTCTGGCCGAGACACCGTCGGCGTTCGATGAGTTCGACGAATGGCTCCGGCGTCGATTGCGCCAGGTTGCGGATTCCACGGGAATTGGCCACCTGATTCCGCCGGGTTTTGGCCACCTGATTCCGCCGGGAATTGGCCACCCTGTTCCACGGGTTTTGGCCACCCTCTGAGGCGCTCGTCAGCGGCGACGTGATGACAGTCGCACCGGCCACGCTGTCCTCGATTGCATCCGTCGTCGAGGAGAGAAGCCGGTGCCCCGTCCCCGTGCTGCCATGCGCAAGATCCGAGAAGTCCTGCGGCTCCATGAGGCCGAGCATCTGAGTTCTCGGGCCGTCGGCATCGCCGTCGGCCTGCCCCGCACGACCGTTCGCCACTACCTCGATCGCGCCCACGCGGCCGACCTATCCTGGCCGCTGCCCGACGGCCTGGACGACCGCGAGCTCGAGGAGCGCCTCTTTGGCCGGGCCGCGCCGCCGCCGGTGATCGTCCGACGGCCCGTGCCAGACTGGGCCGAAGTCCATCGCGAGCTACATCGCAAGGGCGTGACGCTGGCCCTGCTCTGGAGCGAATACCGCGAGCGTTGTCCCGACGGCTTCGGGTACAGCTGGTTCGCCGAGCGGTACCGCGCCTACGCCGGCCGGGTCGACGTCGTCATGCGTGGCGAGCACCGGGCTGGCGAGAAGCTCTTCTTGGACTTCGCCGGCGACACGATCCCGATCGTCGATCCAAACACGGGCGAGATCGCCCGGGCCCAGCTCTTCGTCGCGGTCCTGGGTGCGTCCAACTACACGTACGCCCAAGCCGTGCCGTCCCAGGCGCTCCCGCACTGGACGAGCGCACACGTCGCGGCCTTCGAGTTCTTCGGCGGCGTGCCGGCGATCCTGGCCCCGACAACCTGCGCTCGGCCGTGACCCGGCCCGACCGCTACGAGCCCGACATCAACCGCGCGTATCAGGAGCTTGCCTCGCACTACGGCTGCGCCGTCATCCCGGCCCGGCCCCGCAAGCCCCGCGACAAGGCGAAGGCCGAGCAAGGTGTTCTGCTCGCGCAACGCTGGATACTCGCCGCACTCCGCAAGCGCACCTTCTTCTCGCTCGCGCAGGCGAACGAGGCGATCGCCGAGCGACTCGACTGGCTGAACAAGCGGCCCTTCCGCAAGCTCGCAGGATCGAGGCAGAGCCTCTTTGAGACACTCGACCGGCCGGCTCTCCGAGCGCTGCCAGACCGACCATACGAGTACGGCATCTGGCGTCGGGCGAAGGTGAGCATCGACTACCACGTCGAGCTCGACCGCCACTACTACAGCGTTCCCCACCAGCTCGTCGGCGAGGTCTGCGACGCACGCCTATCGGCGACGACGGTCGAGCTCTTCGTGCGCGGCCGGCGGGTTGCGAGCCATCCCCGAAGCGACGAGCGCTTCAAGGCGTCAACCACGCCCGCCCACATGCCGGCGAGCCATCGCGCCCATCTGCAATGGACGCCGGGGCGCCTGGTCTCCTGGGGCAGCGTGGCAGGTCCCGCGACGGGAGCCCTCGTCGCGGCGATCCTGCGCGCCCGGCCCCACCCCGAGCAGGGCTATCGGAGCTGCCTTGGCATCCTGCGGCTCGGCCGCCGCTACGGGCAGGAGCGCCTGGAGGCCGCCTGCGCCCGGGCGCTCGCGATCGAGTCGGCCTCATATCGGAGCGTCGACTCGATCCTGCGGCATGGCCTGGGCCGCACGCCCCTGCCCGAGACGGCCCGCACTCGTCCTTCCCGCGAGCACCCCAATGTCCGCGGCCCGTCCTACTACGAGTAAGAAGAAAGGAGATCCATGCTGATCAACCCGACCCTCGAGAAGCTCTACGCACTCAACCTCTCTGGCATGGCCCGGGCCCTGGCCGAGCAGCGCGAGCAACCTGCGGGCTATGGCTCGCTCGGCTTCGAGGACCGGCTCGGTCTGCTCGTCGACTGTGAGGCGACTGAGCGCGAGAACCGTCGCCTGGAACGCTACCTGAGGGCGGCGAAGCTACGCCTGCCGGCATCGATCGAAGACGTCGACTTCCGCTCGCCGCGCGGGCTCGATCGAGGAGTCCTCCTCGAGCTTGCCGCCTCGCGCTGGGTCGGGGCGCACCAGCAGGTCCTCATCGTCGGACCGACAGGCGTGGGCAAGACGTATCTCGCCTGCGCCCTTGCGACCGCAGCGATCCGGGCGGGCCACAGCGCCCTCTATCTGCGTGTGCCGCGTCTGCTCACCGAGCTTTCGACGGCACGGCTCGACGGCCGTCTGCCGCGTCTCCTCGCCGCGTGGGCGCGCATCGATGTCCTCGTCCTCGACGACTTCGCCCTCCAGCCGCTGTCCGATGCCGGGGCCGCCGATCTCCTCGAGGTCATCGAGGACCGGGCCGATGTTCGCTCGACGATCGTCACGAGCCAGCTGCCCGTCGCGCTCTGGCACGAGGGCCTGGGCGAGCCAACGGTCGCCGACGCGATCTTCGATCGACTCCTCCACGGCGGACACCGGCTTGAGCTTCGCGGCGAGTCGCTTCGCCACACCGAACCTGGGCCGCAGCGCGGCTCCGGGGCAGTCAGTGAAACGCCATCCGATGGCCACTGACGATCTGCCAAACTACCCCGACACGACCCAGAAGGAGGTGAGGTTCAGGGGATGAGCTGACGCTTCGCGTCGGCCGCTGGCGCGGCCTCCGAGGGGGTGGCCAAAACCCGTGGAACGACGTGGCCATTTCAGTGTGGACTGAGGTGGCCAAATCCGTGGAATGCGCACCAGGTTCGCCCGAAGGAGTGGAAGCGCTTCGCCGCACGGCGGCGCAACCTCCGAACCCTCGGGATTCCCGACGAGGAGGCCCGCTCTTGGGCGGCCAGCCGGAAGGGCTACTGGCGGCTCTCGGGTTCCCGTCCGCTTCAGCGAGCGATGCCGATCAGCTACTGGACCGACCTTGGCTCGTGCCGATCGGCGTTCGTGTCAGTTGTCTTCGGGAGCACTGGCGAACCGCCGGATGCGGACCCGCACGTCCGGTGGTGTGGGAGGGCCGGGCTAACCCCGGCCCCTACCCGATTCTCCATGCGCGCTCTGTGTTGGAACCGGCAGGATGTCGCCGCAGTCGCGTAATATGATGCCTGACGGTGTCGTGACTCCAGGGAGGACTCGCATGATCTCGCAGGTCAGCCGATCCTCGCGCACTCGCTCCTTCGGAGGCGCTCTATTCGCGGCTCTGTTCATCGTCAGCGTTGCCGCGTGCCACTCCGAGAGCGAGGCTCAACAGGCGTCCGACGCCCTTCAGGCAGGCCTGCAGGCCCAGGCTGCCGGGAAACTCGACCAGGCGACGACAGACTACCAGGAGTGTCTGAAGCACGACTCGACGAACAAGTACTGCCTGTATGACCTGGGCACCGTCGCCCAGGCTCAGAAGCAGCCGGTCGCAGCTGAAAACGACTACCGTCTTGCTCTCGTCAGCGATCCGAACTACGCGCCCGCTCTCTACAACCTGGCGATCCTGCGGACGCAGGCTGGCGATTCGACCGAAGCGATAACGCTGTACCGGCAGTACGTGCAGCTCATGCCGAACGACGCCGCAGGCCACTTCAACCTCGGCCTCCTGCTGAACCAGACGGGCGACACGACCGGCGGCAGCTCGGAGATCGCCATCGCGCTCAAGCTCGGCCCGACTCTAAGCTCGCGCCTGCCGTCGCCCAGTCCTGGCATCTCGCCAACCATCTCGCCGAGCATTGCGCCGTCGCCCAGTTCCTCGGCTTCGCCCAGCGAAGAACCCAGCCCGACATCGAGCCCGAAGCCCAGTTCGAAGTCGAGGTGAAGCTAGCCCTCTTCCGAGGGGACCCTCGAGCGGACTTTGCGCCGTCGAAGTGAACCCAGGCGTTCGGCGAAGCGGTCGAGCCGTCCGCGGAC
>JBEKVD010000115.1:0-6063 GCA_049514315.1 Candidatus Limnocylindrales bacterium
CCCCCGGTGGGGTTCCGAGTGGGCGTCGGCCGTGGCCGGAAGATCGTGGGCGTCGGGGTTGGCGTCGCACAGGACGAGAGCGTGGGCGCGGGAGTCACGACCGCGGCCGGTTGCACGGTCGTTGGCGTGGCAAAGGCTACTCCAGCGATGAGGGGGATCGCCAGGGCGACGAGCGCAACGGCTGCCGCCAGAACGGGGATGCGGTGCTTCATAGTTCCTCCTGGTCGGACTGCTGCCGATACCTCGCCGCTGCTGCGGGTGAGATCGTTTACCGCGCGGCATTGGCTGCTGGGACAGTCTTACCCGAACGGCTTGGTGAGTTGGCATCTGGGCCGGCAGGTGAGACGGTTGGGCGGATCGTCGTCGGCCAGCGGAACGGGGCCAAGGCGGAGAGTAGCCGGGGCGGCTTATCGGCGGCTTACATCGACACAGGAAGGCGCCCGCCGCAGAGGGGGGGCCAGGTGGCGGGCGCCGGATGTTGCTAGCGGGACACTACGCGGTCAGTCATGCCGCGCCCTTCCGAGCGCGGCCGGGGCGAGGCGGTGGCGTCCCGGAGGCAAGGCCCGGATTCAGCAGCCGACTGGCCGGACTACGCCAGGATCGTCGGCAACCAAGGGCACGGGGCCGCCCGCACCCGCACCATGGCAGCATCGTGGATGCGTGCCGCACGGTCACCGACCCTGGACCCGCCCGGCAGGAGACCTAGCCGAGGACGACCCGGACGTGGTGCGTGGCGCCGTCGTCGGCGAGCGGGATCGCGGCGCCACCTTCGGCAAGCGCCTGCCCGTCGAGTTCCGACGATGCCACGCCCCGACTGACCCCCAGCGGGTTCTCCACCACGATCTCGTATCTGGCGGAGTGGTAGCGGAATTCGATCTCGTAGCGCGGCCAGGCGCGGGGGATGCACGGATCGAGCAGAAGCGTTGTTCCGCGCAAACGGAAGCCAAGGATCCACTCGATGCCGGCCTGGTACATCCAGCCCGCCGACCCCGTATACCAGGTCCAACCGCCGCGTCCGAGATGCGACGGTTCCGCGTAGATGTCGCCCGCCATGACATACGGCTCCACCTTGTAACGCTGGACCCCGGCCCTAGTGCTGGCATGGTTGATGGGGTTCAGGATGGAGAACAACTCGCCCGCCTTGTCGCCGTCGCCCAGCGCGGCGAAGGCGAGCACCGCCCAGATTGCTCCGTGGGTGTACTGGCCGCCGTTCTCCCGGATGCCCGGTAGATAGCCCTTGACGTATCCCGGATCGACGTCGGAATGGTCGAAAGGCGGCGTGAACAGCAGGACGAGACCCTCACCGCGTCGAACGAGGTACTGCTGGACCGCGGCCATCGCGCGCTCCGCGCGAGAAGGATCGGCGGTTCCTGACAGGACACTCCAAGACTGGGCGATCGAGTCGATCCGGCACTCCGCGTTGCTGGCAGAGCCGAGCGGTGTGCCGTCGTCGAAGAAGGCTCGGCGGTACCAGTCGCCGTCCCAGCCGTCGCGCTCGAGCGCTTCCCGAAGAGCCTTCATGTGGGCTCGCCAGCGCTCCGCGCTAGAACGTTGGCCACGAGCCTCCGCGATCGGCGCGAAAGCGGCCAGAACCGTGTACAAGAACCAGGCCAGCCAGACGCTCTCGCCCCGACCCTCATGGCCCACCCGGTTCATCCCGTCATTCCAGTCGCCCGACCCGATGAGCGGCAGCCCGTGCGCGCCGACCGCGAGACTCCGATCGAGAGCCGCCGCACAGTGGTCGAACAGCGAAGCCGACTCCGGTGCGGGTTCCGGCTGGAAATAGGCGTCCGTCTGGTCGGATCGAAGCGCTGGTCCCATGAGGTACGGGATGGTCTCGTCGAGAACGGCCGAGTCGCCCGTGACGGCGAGGTACCGATCGACTGCGTACGGCAGCCAGAGGCGATCGTCCGAGATCCGGGTTCGGACGCCCCGACCAGACGGCGGATGCCACCAGTGCTGGACATCTCCTTCGGTGAACTGATGGGCCGCGGCTCTGAGGAGATGTTCGCGGGCGAGCTCGCGCCTTGGGGTTATCAGCGCGATGACGTCCTGGAGCTGGTCGCGGAACCCGTAGGCACCGCCTGCCTGGTACAACGCCGTCCTCGCCCACAGCCGGCATGCGAGCGTCTGGTAGATGAGCCAGCGGTTGAGCAGGATGTCCATCGAGCGGTCGGGGGTCCGCACCTGCACGGTTCCCTGGACATCGTCCCAATAGCTCGCCACTTCGCGAAGAAGCGCCTCGTAGTCCGCCGTTCGCCCACGCCGGATCAGGTCGGCGGCCGCCTTGGCCCCCTCAGCCTCGCCGAGCAGTACGAGGACCTGGGTCCGCGCTCCACTCGCGAGCTCGAAGCCGGTCTGCAGGACGGCACACGGATCCATGCCGGCGCCGGCTGCTCCCTCCAACCGGTGCCCTCGGTTCAGGCCCGCGGGCCGGTCCGGAGCGCCATTGCGACCGAGGAATTCGGTCCGATCGGCCGTCCACGCGGTTTGTCGCCCGCCGAGGTCGAGGAAGGCGAACCGGCCGGCGAATTCGGTGTTCCACGGGTTGCGCACCAGGAGCGCCTGAGTCTCGGGCTCCAGCGAGGTGACGATCCGGGGACCGCTGGCGCTGCGCGAGGTGCCCAGGACCCACTCCGCATAGGCGGTCACGGACAGGCGTCTGGACCGCCCGGATCGGTTCTCGATGGTCAGCACGGAGACCTTCAGGGGTTCATCGAGCGGGACGAACTGCACGAGGTTGAGCTCGATGCCGTCGTGCAGGTGCTCGAACCGGCTGTATCCGGGTCCGTGACGGGTGACATACGTCGATTCCTCGCAGCGGATCGGCTGGGCCGTTGGGCCCCACAGTTCGCCGCTGTCGTCGTCACGGACGTAGATCGCCTCGCTGATTGGGTCGCTAACGGGGTCGTTGGACCATGGCGTGAGCTGGTTCTCGCGGCTGTTTCCGAACCACGTGTAGCCCGACCCGGCCTCGGAGACCTGGAACCCGAACGACGAGTTGGCGATCACGTTCAACCAGGGCGCCGGGGTGGATTGTCCCGGCCCGAGAATGGTCACGTACTCACGCCCACCATCGGCAAAGCCACCGAGTCCGTTGAAGAACTCCACCTCCGGACGTGGCGCGGCGGCCTCGCTCCTGGTCTGTCTAGAGGCGGGCGGCACTGAGGTTGGAGCGACCTTCTCGGCGCGCTCCATTCGCATGACCTGATCGGCAAGAGTGCCGCGGCGGCTCAGCAGGACGGCCCGGGCGGCCGTTTGGAGCGTCGTGCGGTCGTCGGGCGAGAGCCGGTCGCCGCGCAGGATGTATATCCCGCCGTGGCCCGGATGGCCCTCGTGGCCGAGGCTGGACTGGCTCGTGCGTACCAGACTCTCGAGCGAATCGTGGAGGTCCTGGGCGTAGGTGGCGCCATGCTCGTTTAGGATCACGAGGTCAACGTCGATGAGCTTCAGCCGCCAGTATTCGTGCGCCCGGAGCAGCTGCCAAACGATGTCGATCTCCTCGGCTTCGTCGACCCGCACCAAGACGATGGGCAGGTCGCCGGAGATGCCGTGGGCCCACAGGCCGGGAGCTCCCTGCTCGTTTCGGGCCAGCAGGGCGGCGGGCGGTCGCAGCGACGGATCGGAGTAGAGGATGCGGTTGGCCAGGCGCTGGAAGAGGTGGGCCTCGTCGGGTTCGATCCCCAGGTGACGGAGCTGGACCTGGGCCTGCGTCCAGGCCAGGATCGCAGCCCGTTCGAAGGTGGCCGACTCGCGGTACTTGTCGGCCAGGTCCAAGACCTCCTCGCGTGACTCGGCGACGACCGTGGAGAAGATCGCGTGGGCGGTCGCGCCGGGGGCGAGGCTGACCCGGCACCGGAGGCTGAAGATCGGATCCAGCACGGCGCCGACCGTGTTAGAAAGTGGACGCCCATCGATGACCGAGACCGGCGAGCGGACCGACCGGCCCCGGCCGAGGAAGCGGGCGCGATCCGTTTCGTACTGGATGACCCCGCCGGTCTCCTCCTCAACCGCCGCGACATGTGCGGCCCAGATCGGCTGCTCGTCGCTGGATTGTGGACGTCGGGTCGCAAGTAGGGCACCTATATCGGAGACGAACTCGGTCTGCACGAACAGATTCTGGAAGGCCGGGTGAACGGCATCGGCCGCCTGCGGCGCCAAAGCGATCTCCGCGTATGAAGTCAGCTCGATCTGGCGATGGTGCGAGCCGAGATTGGTCAGCGACACGCGGCGGATCTCGGCGTCGTGCTCCGCCGACACCACGACGATCAAGCGCGTCGCGATCGAGCCGTCGCGACGGGAGAACTCGGCGTGATCCTCCGAGTAGGCGACCTCGTAGCTGTCCGCTTCCCTGCCGCTGGGCTGGTGGCCCGCCGACCACACCGCGCCGGTCTGCATATCGCGCAGGAAGAGATAGCTGCCCCACGAGTCACGAGTCACGTCCTCGCGCCAGCGGGTCACCGCCACGTCGCGCCAGCGGCTGTAGCCGGATCCCGCGGCCGTCACCATGACTGCGTACCGCCCATTCGACAGGACGTGCGTCTGTGGGATCGAGCCGTGGGGCGAGGTGAAACGACGAACGACCGGCGGCACGAGATCGCGCACGTCGGCGGCGCTCCTCACCTCTTCGGCACGTGGCCTGGCCACGAGCACGTCGCGCGGTATCCGCTCCTGGAGGAGCAGCTCCGTCGCCTCGACGATCGGATCGGCATGGAAGCGCTCCACCATCGCCCGGTCGTTGAGGACGTTGCCGAGGGCCACCAGCGCCATCCCCTGGTGATGGGCCATGTAGCTCTTCACGATCGCGACCGCCGCCCCTTCGGGGAGCCGGCGCGCCGTGTAGTCGAGCGCCTCGCGAAAGCCGTACTGCCCGCCCGCTCCGGCATTGCTCAGCCGAGCGAAGTTCCGGACCGCGGCCTTGGGCTGGATCATCGCTCCGAGGGCGGTCGCGTACGGGGCCACGACGACATCCTCGCTCAGACCCCGCTTCAGGCCGAGGCCGGGCACGCCGAAGCTCGAGTACTGGTACGTCTGGGCGACATCACGCGCGTTGAATGCCGATTCGGAAATGCCCCAGGGCACCCCGAGCTCGGCGGCGTAGCTCATCTGGCGGGCGACGACCAGCCGGTACGTGTGGTCGAGCAGGCTGAAGGCGGGAGCGCGCATCACGAGGGCGGGCATCAGGTACTCGAACATGGACCCGGACCACGAGATCAGGGCGGAGCCACGACCGACGGGCGTCAGGGCGCGGCCGAGCCGGAGCCAGTGGTCCGGGGCGACATCCCCCTTGGCGATCGCGACAAAGCTCGCGAGGCGGGCCTCGGAGGCGAGGAGGTCGTAGTAGCTCGGATCCAACGTGCCGTCCCGGACCCGAAACCC
This sequence comes from Candidatus Limnocylindrales bacterium, assembly GCA_049514315.1. Classification (GTDB taxonomy): domain Bacteria; phylum Chloroflexota; class Limnocylindria; order Limnocylindrales; family CSP1-4; genus Fen-1039. The sequence continues at coordinate 5,380 of JBEKVD010000115.1, forward strand.
GATCGAGAAGAGCTTGCGAGTCGGGTCGAACAGGAAGCTGAAGTCCGTCTCCCGGAAGAGCCGCTGGGCCTGGTCGGCGATCGCCCGGAGTCGTCTGGCGAGCATCGCCGCGGCCGGCGATTCGTCGCCGGTTTCGAGGACCGGCGGATCGGACAGCTCGGCGATCGTCGGGAAGGCGGTCACGTCCAGAGGGGGTTGGAGCAGCGCGAGGTCTCGAACATGGCTGCTCACGGTCAGCCGAGCCGCCTCGGCCCAGGTCGCCAGCTCGCCCTCCGGACCCTCTCCACGCTCTGCGGTGAGGGCCGCGACAACGTCCGACAGCGTCCGGGCGTGCGCGGAGAGTTCGCCCAGGCGGGCCGCCCAGAGTTCGGGCGTCGCGGGGACGACGGGGCTGCCCCCTGCGGGCAGCTCGAGGGCTTCGTCGAGGTGCCGTCGGGTGAGCGTCTGGCTTCTCCGGTCGTCGCCGATCGCGCCGGCGGCCTCGCGGGCCAACGCGTTCGCGTCACCGATCCCGGCCAGCGCGGCCGCGACCGGAAGCGGCTGGTCGATCATCTGGCGGCAGGCATTGGACAGGGCGAGCAGGTGGCCGGCGAGATTGCCACTGTCGACCGACGACACGTACGCCGGCTCGAGCCGGTGCAGGTCGCGCGTGTCGTACCAGTTGTACAGGTGCCCGCGGAACCG
>JBEKVD010000116.1:0-6043 GCA_049514315.1 Candidatus Limnocylindrales bacterium
TCCCGTGTAGTGATACCCGGGCTGAGCAAGTCCGAAGACTAGATCTGCTCTGGCGCAACGCGCGATGTAGGACACCTGGTCCGGCGGTCCTGACGAACGTGCCAGCCTGGCACCACCCGCACTTCCGCAGCCGAACTCTCGTCACGATCCCACGATCGTGCGCCGCTGGGCCAAGGAAAGTAACGGCGAGGGCCTGCTTCTCGGTTGCTTAGGCGACGCTCGAAGCCACGTGATCACTCCAGCGCAAGCGTCACGGTTTGCGTAGTGACCAAAGGTCATTATATGATGACCCGCGGTCACTAGTTGGAGGAGCCACCGCGATGGCAGAGGTTGTGGCACGCGACCAGGGAAGCGCTGCGCCGCTCCCGTCGGCTACGGGACGGCAGAGCGCCGGACCGGCCTCCTCGGCCCCGCGGCGGAGGCTGGCACGCGACGATCGCCGGGCCGAGCTGATTGACGCCGCCATCCGAGTGCTGCGCGCCGGCGTCGGTGAGGGCAACTGGGTCGCGGAAGTCACGCGCGAGGCGGGTGCGGCCAAGGGAACGTTCTACGTGTACTTCCCGTCCTGGGAGGACATGCTCGCCGTCGTCCGCGAGCGCCTCATCGACGAGTGCAACGCACCGATCCGGTACGCCCTCGCTACCACTGGCCGCGTCGACTGGTGGGCCGTCCTGGAAGACCAATGCGGGCGCTTCGTCGATGTGGCGAGCGAGTTCGGACGGCACCACGGCCTGATCTTCCACGCGGCTCTGCCGCACGATCCGGAAGGCACACCCGAATCCGGCCCCGCGCTGCTGGCCGAGGCGATCCGGCGGGGTGTCGCAGAGGGGTGCCTTGAGGCGGTTGACGTCGTGGCTGCCGCCCAGCTGCTCTTCGCTGTCGTCCACGCCACGGCCGACGCCGTCCTGGCCGGCGGGGAGCGCGAACGGTGGATCTCAGCCTGCACCGCCCTCGCCCGTAGCTATCTTGCCCCACCGCCGAAGCAGACCAAAACGCGGCGTCGGTCAAACGCGGGGATCCCGCCGGCATGACCGCTCATGAGGGCCTCACCTACCGGCAGCGGATGCTGATTCTTGCCATCTGCTGCATGAGCCTGTTCATGGTGGGGATGGACACAACGATCGTGAACATCGCTCTGCCGACGATCCAGGTGGACCTGCAGGCCGGGATCTCCGGACTCCAGTGGACGATCGATGCTTACGCCCTGGTCCTGGGCAGCCTGCTGATGTTCTCGGGATCGATGGGAGACCGGTTGGGGCGGCGCCGGGTCTTTCTGGCCGGCCTGACCATGTTCGGCACCGCCTCGCTCCTATGCAGCCTCGCGCCCAACATCGACTGGCTGATCGCGTTCCGAGCGATCCAGGGCGTCGGAGGGTCGATGCTGAACCCGGTGGCGTTATCGATCGTCAGCAACATCTTCACCGACGATCGCGAGCGGGCTCGAGCCGTCGGTATTTGGGCCGGGGTGTTCGGCCTAAGCATGGCCCTGGGCCCACTGGTGGGTGGGCTCCTGATCGGGGCCGGGTTGGGCTGGAGGTCCCTCTTTTGGATCAACATTCCCGTCGCGCTAGTGGCGCTGTTCCTCACCTCGCGCCTTATCCTCGAGTCTAGGGCCGCCCATCAGCGCCGCGTCGACCCGGTGGGCCAGGCGTTGATCATCACCTTGGTCGCGGCCCTGACCTACGCCATCATCGAGGGACCGGACTCGGGTTGGGCCTCGCCCGCGATCCTGGTTTGCCTTGCCTTCGCGGCGCTCGCGTTGATTGGCCTTCTCGCCTACGAGCCACGCCGGCATGAACCCCTGCTCGAGCTTAGGTTCTTCGCCAGCGTGCCGTTCTCGGGGGCGTCGGCCATCGCGCTCATCGCCTTCGCCGCCGTGGGCGGCTTTGCCCTCATCACTACGCTATATCTCCAAGAGGTCAGAGACTACTCCGCCCTGCAGGCGGGGCTCCTGTTTGTCCCGGTGGCGGCGGCGGCGATGGTCTCGGGTCCGCTGTCGGGCCGCCTCGTCGCGAGCCGAGGGCCGCGCCTTTCGCTGGTCGGAGCCGGCGCCGCGCTGACTCTGTGCGCCCTCATGCTCACGGGGCTCTCTGCGACCACGTCGATAGGGTGGCTGGTCTTGGCCTACGTGGTCTTTGGGCTTGGTTTCGGGATGGTCAGCGCCCCGGTCAACAACACGGCTCTGTCAGGCATGCCTCGCGCCCAATCTGGCGTCGCGGCCGCGATCGTCTCGACCGGCAGGCAGGTGGGACAGACCCTCGGCGTCGCGGTAGCGGGCTCGATCGTGGCCTCCGGCCTCCACGGGTCGCTTCGCACCGGACTGCCGTCAGCAAGCCAGGCGGCCTGGTGGGTCATGGCCGGCTCTGGTCTTGTCGTCGTCGGACTCGCGGTTCTTACGACCACGGCCCGGGCTGGGCGCACGGCCATCGCAGTGGGTGAGAAGGCGGTGGGCAGCGAGGTGTGACAGTTTGGCCGTCGTGACCACCAACGCGACGGCCGGGGATGACTCCGCTCCGACTGGCCAGTGCCAGCTCGAGCGAGTCGGCCTCCCGCAGCGCCGGGCAGCCGACGCGATCAGGTCATGGCGTTGCTTTCCTGCCGGGATCTTGGGGCCCGAGAATGTTCATGGCAGGTTTGACCCGCTACAACCAGGCAGCGCAGGGCAAGACCCCCGGGTCCAACGACGACCGCGGGCGCTGATCCTTCTGAGCGGCTTGACCGTCAGACCGTCTTGGGCGTCTTGGCCGTTCGAGGCCGGACTCTCCGGTAGAGGCGGTAGATCAAGATCAGAATGAGGAGCCCGAGGCCAACCGGCAGCCCGACGATGACCAGCCACACTGCCAACGTGGCGATACCCTGGCCGATCTTGATCAGGGTCGCTGTGGCATCGTCAACGGTGCCGTTCAGATTCCAGCCGTTTGTCGCGCTGGTGGTCTCGGTCTTCGGGGTGGCCTCGAAGTGCACGGTCAGGGTGCTGTAAGCCGCCTGATCGCCCAACTGGTTGCGCTGGGCCTGGAGTTCCTCGATCTGCCCCTGAACCGTGGTCAGCTGCGTCTGCACCGCCAGCGTGTCGGTGATGGTGGTTGCCTTGCTCATGATGCCCAGCAGCGCCTGTTCGGTCGCGCGCAGATTGGTCAGGCGCGCGTCCATATCTACCGCCGTCGCGGTGACGTCCCGTGTCTGGATCTGCTCATCGAGGATCTTCAGCGTGCCACCGCCATCGGCGTGATGGATCGAGGCGAGCGTGGCGTCCCATTTGGCCACCGGGATTCGATAGGTGACCGAGATGACCAGTGTGTCGGCGTCGCCAGAGCGAGCCGAAGCCGACACGTAGCCGCCGGCGGCCCCGACGATACCGTTGGCCTGGGCCGCCGAGGCCTCAGGGTTGGAGACCTGCATGTCCAGTTGCCCGGTCTTGATGATCATCGACTGCACGCTGATCAGCGGCGCAGCCGTATCGCCGGCCGCGGGTGGGGCCGTCGCGGCGGGCATCCCGCCGATGTCCTTGCCGCCGGTTCCATTCACCGGCAGAAGCTGCGCCGGACCCGGAGCGGAAGCGGAAGAGGAGCAGCCGGCGAAGCACAGGCCGAAAAGGACGACCAACGACAGAACGACCAGACTCCTACCGTTGCCTCTCATCCCAAAGCCCCTCCTCGAAACGGACTGCGGCGGGAGACCGTCGCCAAACCCTCAGACACTCTGTATTCGAGCCCGGGGGCGTCGATGGTTCAATCCGAGAAAGGGGGGCTCCTTGGAAACGGGGTGTGACAGGGGCCTACCGAGCGTGGGACTGGCCTCAACTACGCAGCCATGGTGTGGGAGGCGCGGCCAGCCTCAGCGACCCGCGACGCGACTGTGAGCCATCGCCCAAAGCCGGTATGGGCGGATCGAGTCGGTCCGCTGCCACAGGACCGGATCGACCCAATCCTCGAGCAATGGCTGTGCGACGGTCTTTAGGCCCGCCTCTGCCAGGATCGCCGCCACCTCGTCGATCGCCATCGATGTGATCCAGGGCTCGCCGTTGCTGGCCCCAACCGACTCGGCGAAGGACGCGTACTCGGTGCCTGCGGCGTCGCGTTGTTCGCGAGGTAGGACGTGGTCGAAGACGGTTTCGGAGCCAGCCGCCAAACCGCCGATGGCGCCGAGGGTGCGCGCAACGGCGGCCCGATCGAGGTACATCGTGACGCCCGTCCAGCTCACGAACGCAGGTTGCCGGCTATCAAAGCCGGCCTCGACTAGCCGGTCGACAAGCGGACCATCCGAGAGGTCGGCCGGGACGAGACGCACCCCGGCGGGCACTGGGATACTGGCAGCCTCGAGCAGTTCAAGCTTCCAGGCTGAAGTCTCCGGCTGGTCGACCTCATACACGGCAACTTGACCTGCCATCGGCGAGCGGTACGCGAACGTGTCGAGTCCGGCGCCGAGGATCACGTACTGACGCATGCCACGCTCGACCGCTTCCGCCAGGCGATCCTCGACGTACCGTGCTCGGGGCGTCACCACCACCCGGGTTCCCATGAGGACCGGGTGTGAGCCGGCGGTGTGGTGATAGGACAGCGGCTCGTCAGCCTGGCTGCCCAGCAACCGTCGTGCCAGAGTGTCCTCGAAGAGGTACGGCGGTCGGTCCACCTCCAGGTGGGCGGCGCGCTGCGACGGCTGCCATGGAAGCAGAGCGGCTCGGCATCAAGACCTCCTCTCCCGGGAGTGTTGATTGTGTGTTGCCGTGCCATGAGCCGGTTCCTGGTGCACTAATGCAGGAGCGCCTCGCTCTCCTCCGCACAGACTCCGACGCGTCCGTCGCTCCATAGCGATAGCTCACCGCTCGTCCCGACCGCATCGCCTCCCCGTCAGGGCGGCGGATGACGCCACTTGTGCCCATCGCGGCGAGAGATGCGGCGCCCGGGTCAGCGAGGATCGAGTCGGCGCCCCGTACCGACCCTCCCCCCACCGATTTCGCCACTGTCCGGGCGGCGACCCGCCTTGCCGCCGCGGTCCGGGACATAACAGCGAGAGCCCGGCCGAGTTGGCCGGGCTCTCGTCACGTTGCTCCAGCGGGGTGACAGACCCCGCGCTGCGAAGTTAGAAGACGCGGACGGCGACCTCCGCCGGGGCGAGGAGGAGCTTCTTGAGCTCGTCGTCCACCTTGAGCAGCGAGATGTGCGCGCCCGCCATCTCGAGCGAGGTGCAGTACTCGCCGACGTAGCTGCGGAAGACCTTGATGCCCTGCGCGGCCAGCTTCTTGTGGGCGATGCCGTAGAGCAGGTAGAGCTCGCTGATCGGGGTCCCGCCGAGGCCGTTGACCATCAGCGCGACCTCGTCGCCGGACTTGAACGGCAGGTCGGGGACGATGGCGTTCAGCAGAACGTCCACGATCTCGGTGGCGGTGCCCATCTTGCGCCGCTCGCGGCCCGGCTCGCCGTGGATGCCGATCCCGACTTCCATCTCGCCGTCGGCGATCTCGAAGAGGGGGGTGCCGCGTACCGGCGGCGTGCAGGACGAGAGGGCGATACCCATCGTCCGGACCTGGCTGATCACCTTCTCGCCGACCTTGACGCACTCCTCGAGAGTGCCGCCCATGTCGGCCTTGGCGCCCACGGCCTTGATCACGAAGAAGTTGCCGGCGACGCCGCGCCGGCCGATCGTCCAGGTCGAGTCCTTGACGGCCACGTCGTCGTTGACGAGCAGGTAGCCGATCTTCTGGCCCTCGGCCTCGCACAGCTCCTTCGCCATCTCCCAGGCGGTGCGGTCGCCCGTGTAGTTGTTGACGATGTAGAGCACGCCGGCCGGGGTGTCCATCAGCTTGGACGTCTCGGTCACGAACTCGACGGGGGGACCGGCGAACACGTCGCCGGGGCATGCCGCGTCGAGCATGCCGGGGCCGACGATCATCGTGTGGGCCGGCTCGTGGCCGGACCCGGACCCCTGGATGATGGAGACCCGATCCTTCTTGGGCATGTCGGCCCGGTAGATCAGGTTGTACTTCGGCTCGTACTTGAGGGTGCCCCCGCTCGCGAGCATGATGCCCTCGAGGAACTCGGGCACG
>JBEKVD010000117.1:0-6691 GCA_049514315.1 Candidatus Limnocylindrales bacterium
CCCTCGGCGATCGCGCTCTCGGTATTCGTCCTGCTCGTGGCCGCGTTCGTGGCCTGGGCCGCGTGGGAGCGGCGCATCGTCGTGGGTTTCGGTCGAGCGCGGCAGCTCCAGGCCACGACTGAAACTGCTGCCGCGACCGATCCGGCCGCGGTCGAGCCAGCGGCGCCGCATTTGGCCTCGCCGGAGTTGGGCGACGAAGCCTCTCCCAAGACGTCCAAGAAGGGCGAGCCGACCTCCTGAGATCCCGCGTGACGTCGGCCTAGACTTGGCCCGGCTGAGGCGCTGGAGGCGCGGCGGGGGTGGCAGGCAGCCGACAGTCTTGTGGGATCATGGCAACGTCACGATCGCTTGAGTGCCGGTCGGTCGCATCGATCCCGACCGGGGCTCAGACCGTAGCGTGGGCGAGGACTACCCGCGAGGGAGACCGAAGGCCGTCGGTACGTCCCCGCAGGTATCGCTCCGTGAGATCCGAGGCGAACAGCAGGCTGATGGAGCTGAAGCCCGCCGACTTGAGCCTTGCGGCGAGCGCGCCTGGCTCGAAGCGGGTTCGCCACGGCTCGCCGGTCGCCTCCACAAAGGCGGCGGCAGAACTTCGAGCAGGTGCAGCGGCGGTCGAGTCGTCCGGGCGTGAGAACTCGAACACGAACTCGCTGCCCCGCGGAAGCCCGGCTGCCATGTCGAAGATCGCCCCGGCAGCGCCTTCGCTCAAGTAGATCAGCACTCCCAGGCAGGCCACGAAGGCCGGCCTGGTCGGATCGAGGCCGGCCGCACAAAGCACCGGGGCCAGCGCATCGGTTTCCAGGTCGGCCGCGGCGTACCGCAAGTTAGACGGCGGCCCGATGCCTGCGCGGCCCAGGCGTGCCCGCTTGTCCAGCTGAGTGGCCGCATGGTCGACCTCGAAGATGCTCAGCTCGCCTGCCCAGGCCGGTTGCCGGTAGGCGAACGTGTCCAACCCCGCCCCCAGGATCACGTACTGGCGCACGCCGCGTCGAACCGCGTCGGCAAGACGGTCCTCCGCGTAGCGGCTCCGCGTCACGACGTCGGAACGTAGGGCGCGGTAAACCGGGGTGTGGAGTCGCTCGGCGCCTTCGCGGATCGTCCGGGACTCCTCCGGGTCGAGGAGGCGCAGCGCCAGGGGGTCCTCGAATATCGGCGGTGGGTTGTCGACAATGAGATGCGCCGCCCGTAGCCTCGCCGCGCCGAGGGCAGTCCTGCTGGCGGTGCGATCGGCGGAGGGCTCGCGCTCATGGATCATCGGTTCCACGGGACTCTCCAGCGGATTGAGACCGGCCGACACAAGCGAGATGGCCGACGTACCACCAAAGCCCACGACGACGGCCCTTACGCCCACGCTGCGCCCTCATGGCTCATTGTTGGCTTGCACTCGACACGGGCTTGCGCGAGATGGCGCGATGACCCTACACTTCGCGCCTGATGACCACCAGCACCTTCAGCCGACGGGAGAACTCGCGCGGGGCCTCAAGCCTGCGCGGTTCCATGATGGCCATGCCCGGGCGGCCCCGAAGTGCGGAGGATGGGGTCTGAGGATCTGGCTGAGCTAGCAGCGTAGCCGGACCAAGGATCGGTCCCGGGGCCGCGGACTCCTCTCAGGAGCCGCGGTTTCTTGTTTCTCCGGACCACGCGACGGACAGCCGCCACACCAACCGCCCCTCCCCAGGGCTCCCCGGGATCAACCGCAGGCCGAGCCACGCGCCGCCGCGAGGCGGCCCACTCCCAGGAGAAACAACCAGTGTCCGACCAGAACACCCCCGCCTTCCGCCGTGAGACGCTCGCCGTGCATGCCGGGCAGCAGGTGGATCCCACGACCAAGGCGCGCGCCGTCCCGATTTACGCCACCACGAGCTACGTCTTCGACAACGCCGACCACGCCGCCCGCCTCTTCGGGCTCCGGGAGTTCGGGAATATCTACACCCGCATCATGAACCCGACCACCGGAGTCTTCGAGGAGCGGATCACAGCTCTCGAGGGCGGCGTGGGGGCCCTGGGCGTCGCTTCCGGACAGGCCGCCGAGACGCTGGCCATCCTCAACCTGGCCCGGGCCGGCGACAACGTCGTCACCAGCTCCTCGCTGTACGGCGGCACGTACAACCTCTTCCGATTCACCCTGCCGAAGTACGGCATCGACTTCCGTTTCGTCGACGGCTCCCGGCTCGACGAGTTCGAGAAAGCGATCGACGGCAGGACCAAAGCCGTCTACCTCGAGACGATCGGCAACCCGCGCCTGGACGTGCCGGACTTCGAAGGGGTCGCCGCGATCGCCCATAAGCACCGCATCCCGGTCATCGTCGACAACACCTTCGCCCCAATCCTCTCTAGACCGATCGAGTGGGGCGCCGACATAGTCGTCCATTCGGCCACCAAGTGGATCGGCGGCCACGGGACCGCGATTGGCGGCGTCGTCGTCGACAGCGGCAAGTTCGACTGGGCCGCGTCGCCGCGCTTCAAGTCCGACTTCGTGGATCCGGACGAGTCCTATCACGGCGTCAGCTACACGGCCGCCTTCGGGAACCTGGCCTTCATCCTGAAGCTGCGCGTCCAGCTCCTGCGCGACCTGGGTCCGGCGCTCAGCCCGTTCAACGCGTTCCTCTTCCTGCAGGGCCTGGAGTCACTGCCGCTGCGGATCGAGCGCCACAGCTCCAACGCACTTGCCGTCGCCCGCTGGCTCGAAGGCCATCCGTCCGTCGAGTGGGTCAGCTACCCCGGCCTGGTTTCACACCCGGCCCACCGGTTCGCCCGCAAGTACCTATCGGGCGGCTACGGCGGCATCGTGACCTTCGGTGTGAAGGGCGGAGTCGAAGCCGGACGCAGGCTCATCGACTCGGTCAAGCTCTTCAGCCTGCTGGCCAACGTCGGCGACGCCAAGAGCCTGATCATCCACCCCGCTTCCACCACTCATCAGCAACTCTCGGCCCAGGACCAGCTCGCGAGCGGTGTGACCCCAGAGCTGGTCCGAATCTCCGTCGGGATCGAGCACATCGACGACATCATCGCCGACCTCGATCAGGCCATCGGCTCCGCCACCGGCGTTCGTTCGGCGGCTCCGGCGGGCGGCGCCGGATAGGCGCACGGGGAGCATCACTATGACGGTATCGACGACTCGGCCGGTCTCGGAAGTGCGGGGTGATGCCGCGCGCCCGGAGTCTATCGTCGGCGCCAGCCAGGACGCCCAGGACACCGGCCCCGACGTTTCCGCCGCACGCGAGGACGGCGGCCTTCGTAGCCTGAACGCCCGGCCCAACTCGACCGATCCGCAGACCGGCATGATCGTATCCCGCTGGCTCGGGCGCTTCGTCCTCGAGTCGGGCGCGGTCCTGCCCGACCTCGTCATCGCCTACCGCCACGACGGCGTGCCGATCGGCGAAGGTCGCCAGATCCTCGTCGTCCACGCTCTCACGGGCTCGGCCGACGCGGCCGGCGACTGGTGGGCGCCGATCATCGGGCCGGGCCAGGTCCTGGACACCGACAAGTTCGGCGTTCTGTGCATGAACCTGCTCGGCGGTCGCTACGGCACCAGCGGGCCGACTTCACGAAACCCGGTCACCGCCAGGCCCTACGGCCGGGCCTTCCCGCGACTGGCGGTGCGCGACCAGGCAAGAGCGCAGTGGCGCCTCCTCGATGCCCTGGGGATCGGCAAGCTCGCCCTGGCGGTAGGAGGGTCCCTGGGCGGAATGGTCGCCCTTGAGGTGGCCTTGGAGCGGCCGGGCGAGATCAGCCGCGTGGTGCCCATTGCGGCGCCCGCCCGCATCGGTCAGCTCGCCGTCGGTTGGGACCATATCCAGCTCGAGATCGTCGACAAGCTGGGCCTGGAAGGCCTGGACCTGGCCCGCCAGCTGGCGATCACCACGTACCGCAGCGAGATCGACTTCGAACAGCGATTCACCGGCCGCGTGGAGGCCGACGGAACGCCTTCGATCGTCAGCTACCTGCGCCATCAGGGCCGAAGGCTGCTCGAGCGGTTCGACGAGGACACCTACCGGGCGCTGGTGCAGGCTATGGATACGCACGATATCGGCCGCGATCGGGGCGGCGTCGTGGCTGCCCTGCAACGGCTGGCCGCCTACGGCACACGGCTGACTGGTGTCGGCATCGAGGGCGACATCCTGTACGGCACCGACCAGATGAAAGCGATGGTCGAGGCTGCCAAAGAGGCCGGCATGGACGCGGCCTACCGAGAGATCCGCTCGACCAAAGGCCACGATGCCTTCCTGGTCGAATGGGACCAGATCAGGACGATCCTGGCGGAGGCGCTGAAGTAAGAAGCGGACCTGCCATTCGAACTAGCCAGGCATGGCTGCCTGGCGCCTCCGGATCGGTCCGTCTCCGCTACCAGTACTTCTCGAAATGGAGGTTACCGACGTTGCGGCCGCTGTCGCGGACGAAGCCTCGGCTCTCCGCCCAGGTGATCATGGTCTCGATCATGCCCGGGTTTCCGCACAGGAATACGTCGAAATTCTCGCGGGTGAGGGCCAGGCCGGATTCGTGTTCGACCACCCCCGAGGCAACGACGTCCTGGATGTGGCCGCTTCTGCCACTCCAGGTGGTGTCCTCCTGAGGCCGCGTGATCACCGGCAGGTAGTGGAAGTTGGCGCAGTGGCGGGCCAGACCCGTGAGCTCGGTTCGGTAGCCCAGGTCCCACGAATAGCGTGCCCCGTGGACCATAACGAAATGCCTCGGTCCGTTGCACTGCCAGACTGCTCGCAACCCGATTCGCCCGTCCACGCGCAGCTCCAGCTCGTTGCGGATCATGGACATGTACGGCGCCAGGCCGGTGCCGGTCGCGATCATCAGGATGTGCTTGCTCGACGCCGGGTCGAGGGTGAAGACGCCCTCCGCCTTGGGGCCAACGTGCAGCCTGTCCCCGGCCTTGAGGTTGAACAGCCGCGGGGTGAGCTCGCCGCTCAGGATCAGGGTGACGTAAAACTCGAGGTACTCCTCGGCGCGTCTATCCGAAGCAATGCAAAAGGCGCGGCGGATCATCCGGTCCGGATCGGCGGCAGCCCGCGCTGCGGCGGCGACCTGTGCATCTACGGCCGCCCGGCTTTCCGGCGGGCCCGGGGGTCCCTCTCCATCCACGACGCTCGGCCCGTCGGCGTCCGCTTCCTCGATCCGTGGCTCGCTCGCTTTCAGCCCGAGCACCAGGTACTGGCCCGGCTTGAATTCGAACGGGAATTCGTCGGGTGTGACTCGCAGGCTGATCAGTCCGGGCGCAACCTCCACCCGGCCCGTTACCGTTGCGTTGTACTCGGCCGCCATGCTGAACTCCTCTAACGGGCTGTTGTCAGGAGACTGGAGCGCGTCCGCCGATTGGAGGATACGTGCTCAGGCGGCCGATTGCAGAGGGGCCGCAAGACGGTCAACTGAGTGACTACGACCGGCAAATCGGCCCTCCTCACCAACGGTCTTGCCGTAACGAACCCGGCTCTCGTTCGGCTCGACCGTGATTCAAAGAGTGCCATCCGCCCCTCGCCCATCGGTCCGGATCGTCGTCGGCGCTTCGTGTCTCCTGGAGTGTCACGTCGCCCGACAAAGGGTCGGTGAGGACGAGGATCCCAGTGCGCTACGCGCCGGCTGGCGCCACCTGGGCGCTGAGCACCTGCATCAGGTCCGGCGTTGTGATCGGGTCATCCTCCACGATCCTGCCATCGACGAGACGGTAGAAGGTGAGACCCCGGGCCGAGATCTTCTCGCCGGTGGCGGGGGTCATCTCGTAGGTGAAGCGTGCCACCACCGCATCGCCTTCGGCCACCAGGTTATGGATCACTATTCGGCGATCGGGCATGGCGGCCCCCATGGCCGGCAACATCGTCTTGAAGCCGGCGCGGTCCATCCCACCCATCCCTTTGTTCACGTAACCAGGCGCGAGCAACTCGTCCACCAGGTCGATATCGCCGCCGGCCAGCACCTCGGTTGCGAAGCGACGGACCGTCTCCTTGTTCTGGTCGGTTGACATGTGATCGTGGCCTTTCCGGGCGCATCAGCGCCCCACCTGGATTCGCCGGCATCGCCCGGCCGGCGCGACGATCGTTGGGAACGTTTGGGGAAGCCGCGCGGGAGCGCGGCTCCTTGCACGCCCCTCCGTCGGTCGGCGGAGTGTGCAGCGAGCTGGGCGGAATAGCCAGCACCGGCTCGCAGGGCGAGTCGCATGACTCATCGAGCGGGCGACGCCCGGCGCTTCGGCGGCGCCGGGTGATGAGCGCCCCGCCGAATGGAGCACACGCCGGTGCCGCAACTCAACTGTCTCGGCCGATAGCCAGGCGCGCGGGTGATCGGCTTCACGAAGGGGCGACCTATGGCGGGCGCCGGGCCCGCCTCACCGGACCTCGCGCGAGTGCCCCTCGGCGTCCACTGCCACGAGGACGAAGCGACCGGTCGTGGTGACCGTGCGGGCAGCCGTGTGCCGGTCCTCGGCCTCAAGGACCACCTCTACGATCATCGATGTGCGGCCGACGGCTACGACCCTGGCAATCGCTTCGAGAAACACGCCGACAGGGACCGGAGATCGAAAATCGATGGCGTCGACGTGGGCGGTGAGCACCGATCCGCGGGCAAAGCGGATGGCGGCAACGGCCGCGGCCTCGTCCATGAACCGCATGGCCTCTCCGCCGAACAGGGTCCCGTGCTCGTTGGCGTCGGCCGGCTGGACGAGGCGGCCGAGACGAGACTCCGGTCC
>JBEKVD010000118.1:0-5635 GCA_049514315.1 Candidatus Limnocylindrales bacterium
CTTCTCCGGGGACAGCTTCCACTGACCCGGACGCCGGCTCGTGCGGCCGCGTCCGAACGAGCCGCCACTCCACCGGGCATGCGGCCGAAGACCGGATCCAGGAGGCGCGCCATTGGCAGCGCTTGACCAGCCTCTCGAAGACGAGATAGAGTCCGCTCCGCACGACCGCTGGCGGTGCCCGGCGGCCGGGACACTCGTGCGCCAGCAACTGAGGTATGTGGCTGGCGATTCGCCGCAAAACGCAGTGAGGGCTACCGTGTCGGGGGCCTCTGATTTCCCGTCCGATTCGAAGGCGCCTCGGCCATACGCTGACCAACCTCCGTTCGACCGACTCCGTTCACCACGACTTCCACAGATCGGGTCATTGGTCGCCGAAAAGGACCAACCACGACGTCCTGGGACGGCGGGCGGCGGTCGGGAGCCGACCCGATCCCCGATCGACCGAGCCGCAGCGATCCGGGACTCCGCTGTGGATCTGCTGCGGCGATTGTTGACAGTTCGGCGCGGCGTGCGAATCTGGCTACCGTTTGTTCTGCTGTGCACTGTGGACGGCGGCCTGGCGGGCTTCGGTGTCGCCCTCGTCATGCCCCCGAGCTACGCCAGCACGGTGGAGGTCCTAATCGCCCCGCCGCTGAACTCCAGCACCTCCGTCAACATCAACGACATCCAGGCATCCCAGGCGCTCGTTCCGACGTATGCCGAACTCGCGAGCAGCCGCATCCTCCTCGATCGGGTGATCGCCTCAACGGGGGTTGCCACGACCTCCGACAGGCTCGCCGGGGCCGTGTCGACGCACGTCCCCGAGGGTACCAACCTCCTCCAGATCACGGTCTCCAACCGCGATCCCTCCTCCGCCGCCAAGCTCGCCAACGCGATCGCCGCTGAGCTCGCGACGTACCAGATCTCCGGGACCGGAGTCACCACCGGCAGCGCGGCCGTAACGGTCACCGTCGTGGATCCGGCGGTCCCACCGACGAAGCCGCAAGGCCTCGGGGCCCTTTTCACGGCGGCCCTTGGCGCCGCCGTGGGACTGATGATGGCCATCAGCTTCGCCTTCCTTGTGGAGAACCTGCGCCACGACAACGGACCGGCAGCGGACCGGGCCTAGGCTGCGTTCCGCCATCCGGCGCGCGGGACCCCCGCCGACGGGCGAGGTCAGCGATCCCACCAACGAACCTAGCGGTCGGCCTCCAGCCGAGCGCACAGAGCCGTGCGGAGGAGATCGCCGAGTGCGTCACATCGCCGCTTCGGCGCGCACCGAAGGTCCGGCCGAGCGAACGACTCACCGAGCGCTTGACGATGCGGGCCAGCTGCTCGATCGGCGTTCGCTGCCCTGACCACACGCTCCAGAGGCCGGTCGGCCCGCCCGGCAGGCCCAGGCCCAGAGTGCGTCCACCACATCCTCGACGTGGACGAACTCCCTCGCCTGGGTCCCATCCCATGGATCCTCAGCTGGTCGGAGGTCACGGCCTGATCCAGCAAGGCCGCCACGACCGCGCCCTTGATACCCGGGACCTGGCGGGCCGTAGATGTTCGGCGGGCCGGCGATCGCGTCGGGCGGTCCAGCCAGTGCGACGTGGCCCTCCGCCGCGAGGCTGTGGATGCCGTAGTAGGACGTCGCGGCCGGATGCGAGCGGTTCAGTCGCCGCGTGCCGTCGCCCCGTAGATAGCCCCTCCCGAGGACAGGAAGACCATCTGCGCGGCGAGATGGAAGACGAGCTGCCGCCATGCACGGAACGGCCGCTCGAGATCCCCGGCTCGACACGTCGATCGGCTCGATCCGGGCGGCGGCCGGGACGTTGGCGAAGGCGCTGGTCGAGGGATCGTCGACCACAAGGACCTCGATTCCCTCGATGAGGAGCCGGTCGACGAGGTGGCTGCCGACGAACCGCGCCCCGCCGGTCACGAGCGCGCGCCGACGCGCGCCGCAGTCGCGCGACCGGCCGGCTACGGCTGTGGATTCACGACCCGGACCGTGGCGCGGCGTGGCTCGCGCTGACTGAGCGGTAGATCTCGAGCAGGCGGGTCGCGTTAGTATCGACATCGTAGACAGCCACGACATGCTCACGCAGCCGCCGCGCCGCCGCGTCGGCCTCGATCCGGTGCGTCACGAAGACGGTCAGCGCGTCGGCGATCGCCTCGGACGAGACCTCGCCGAGGATGGCGCCCCGATCGCGTCCCAGCAGCTCCGGGATCCCGCCGACGCCGCTGGCGACAACCGGGAGCCCGAGCGAGCCGGCCTCCACGAGTACCGTGGGCAGGCCCTCTCTGTACGAGGGCAGGACCAGCACATCCGCCGCGGACATGTAGCGGGCTATCTCGTCGTGCGGCCGTGCCCCACGGTAGTCCAGACGACCAGTGGCCTTCGTCGCGTCGACCCCGTACCCGATCTCCGGGCCGTCGCCAACGAACACGCCGAGGAGGGGGTCGCCGAGTCCAAGGACCGCATCCGCCAATTCGCGCACGCCCTTCGAAACCAGCAGGTTGCCCACGAACAGGACGACGGTCCGGTCCTCGGGTATCCCGAGGAGCCGGCGCGCCTCCGGGCGCGGCATGGCCTGGCTCGCGAGCGCCCGGTGGTCGCACCCGATGGGAACGTGGATCGGGGCCACGCCCGTGATGGCCTCGATCCGCGTCGCCAGCGCGGCGCTCACGGCGATGATCGCATTCGCCTCCCGGGCGGCCGATCGCAGGTCAGGCAGCCGCTCGGCGTGCTCGTCCGGCCAGGTGTTCATGTCGCTGCCGTGGAAGGTCAGGACGAAGGGAAGGCCTGCCCGGCGTGCGAGTCGCCAGCCGGCAAGCCCGCTCACGACCGTATGCCCGTGCACGATTCGCGCGCCTGACCAGTCCGCCCGAGCGCCCCAGGCGGCGCGAGCGATGAATCGGTCCGGCATCGCGCGGCTGGGCTCGCCGGGCACGTTCGGATAGCGCGGGCGGATCACCTTGACGCCGTCATCGACCGCCGTGCGTGGCGCATCGGCGTAGTGGCGCCAGCGCGAACGGAGGTTGCGGAGCGGCCACGGGGCCCACGGAGTGGGGCAGCAGATGGTGAGTTCAAGTCCGAGTCTCGACAACGCCCGCGCCTGCGTCTGAAAGAAGATGCCGCCGACCGGTTCGTCCCGCCAGGGGTAGGTCGGGGTGATCCAGACGGCCTGCGTCACGAACCCGGCCCCAGTTTGTGTCTCTTGCCGCGTGGGACGGACGACCCGGAGACGCCGTGCACAATTTCGGTCCCCGAGGGCGAGGTCGCCGGGCCGCCTTCGTCAGCCAGCACCCAGCGCGGGCGCCGATGGGCGATATACGTCAGCCCGGCCGCCAATCCGATCACCAGCCAGACCTCCTTGCGATTGGACAGGATGTCCAGGAACAGCGCGGCCGTCAGGAGAGAGACAAGACAGGCCTGGACGGTTATCCCATCCGGACCCCAGCCCGGTCGCAGGGACAGGGGCACCAGGAAACAGGCCAGCAGGAGCAGGCCGAAGGGCCCGAGCTCGGCCACCGTGCCGATCAGGATGTCGTGCGGCCCGAGCCCCTGCGGGTTGTTGACGGAGTAGGCGCCAACGTTCGTGGCCCTGACCAGGTCGTTCGTGTAGGCGACCGGGAAGTTCGCATAGCCAACACCCAGAACGGGCGATTCCTCGTAGATCTTGACCGCCACGGACCAGATGTCGGTCCGCCCGGCTCCGCCGGACGAGAGCGCGGTATCGGCCCGCTGGGCGATCAGGCCGGTCACCTCGGGGACTTGCAGCGTCACGATGACGAGGAGTCCGAGGACACCGACCGCCGCGACCAGCTGGGACGGCCTGAGCCTGGGAAGGATAAACAGGAGGATCACGAGCGCGACGCTCAGCCAGGCACCTCGCGTCCCGGAGACCACGATCCCGGCCAGGCTCATGAGCGCGACGAGCGCGCCGAGGACGATGCGACGCCTATTGAGCACCTCGTAGAAGCTGAACACGAGCGCCGGGAGCAGGAGGGCCGCGAACTGAGCGGGGTCCTGGTTCTGCAGGGCGGCCGCGCGCCCACCGGTGACATCGCCTGACGTGAAGAACGCCTCGATCCCGATCAGGCCGGTGACCGCCGCCGAGAGGCTGTAGATCCAGAGCAGCTGACGGACCACCGTGGGGCGATGGGCGACCACATCGGCGACGAGCACCGCGATGATGAACAGCTGCAGGAGTGTCGACAGCTCGCTCCATGACGTGCTCGGGTCGATGGCCCAGCCCATGCTCAGCAGCGCCCACGCCACGTACGCCCAGGCCGCCGGGGGCATCGCACCGAGTGCCAGGCGCCCCAGCCGCGGGACGCCGTAGACGACCACGAAGAGGACGCCCGCGAACTTGCTCAGGGTGCCGAGATCGCCGATCACCAGGACGGATTCGATCGGGATCATGGCGGCGAAGGCGAACAATGGCAGCAGCGGCCAGCGCACGCTCACGAGAACAACCAGCAAGGCCACGGACAGCACGGCGACCGTCTCGAGACCGACCGTGCGGGCGGACACCGCGACGGTCGCCGCTACGGCGCCAAGAGCACCCAGCGCGACCACCAACGCCTGGCGCTCGCCGACCCCGAGCACCTCACGCACCCGCCGGATTGGGTCACCCAGGGAGGCCCGCCCGAACATCAAGCGCCGCCTCGTCCGAGGGGCGGGCGGCTCCACGGCCGCGCTGCACCTCGGGTCCGATCTGGACCGGCGGAGCGACGGGGATTCGGGTTCAATGGAACGACCTCAAGCCCTGACTAAGCTCGCGCCGACGCGATTTCTGCATGCGCATCAGTGGAAGCTGTCCCCGGAGAAGGTGACCCCGGCCGGGGCCGTGCCCCAGGAGCTGTAGAAGCCCTGCCCGGAGCCCGAGCCGGTCGAGGTGATGTCGGTGAGGGTGATGCCCGTGCCCTGTTCGTAGCGGACCGCGTAGCGGAGGGCGCCGCTGATGGTGACGGTGTCGAACGTGATTGCCCGCAGGGTGGGGTCCCAGAGCATGATCGCCTGCTGGGTGCCGCTGACGTGGAGGCGCCGGACGGTGATGTTCCAGCCGTTCTGGTTGGCGGCATCGCTGTGGTAGAACTGGAAGGCGCTGGCGAGGCCGCTCGAGCCGTCGACGGTGACGTCGTTGAAGACGAGATCGTGGGGACCGCCGACCGCCTCGCTGATGTAGAAGGCGTGATCGGTGGCGGGGGCAGAGGCGCTCGTCGCGCTGCCGGTGCAACTGGCCATAATCGTGATGTTGCTCATCGTGATGTTGTATGGAGCCGCCAACCCGGCATACCCCCCGAACGTGATGACGCCCGTCTGACTAGCCTGCCCGTTGGCGCAGCGGAAGCCGTCCCAAGTCTGGTCGTGAGCGCCCTGCTCGAAGCTCAGGCAGCCGAAGGAGGCCGTTCCCCCACCGTCGAAGGTTACGCCGCCGCTGGTCGCTGCACGAATGATGATGGGTCGAGTCCGCTTCGCGTACGCCGCGCCGATCCACAGCGAATCGGCATGCCGCAGCGAGGCCGGGCTGACCTGGTACGTCCCGTCGGCGACGACGATCTCATCTACCGAGTTGTCGGCCAGGGCCGTCAGGAGCGCCGGGATCGAAGACACGCTGACGGTGTCCGGGTCGGGCGTCGCAGTGGGGGCAGGGGTCGGCGT
>JBEKVD010000119.1:0-5602 GCA_049514315.1 Candidatus Limnocylindrales bacterium
CGAGGTGCCGATCTGTCAGCAGCCTCCGGTGGCGCAGACAATCGCTTGATGCACCCAAAGGCGTGAGCAGACTTGCGGACTACAGCTCGCTCTGAATAGCTGAGTGGCGGCGAAGCCCAAGAATCGGCCTGCCTCCTGGAGAACCCGGCGGGCGGCAACGCGGCGGGCCTTGTGTCAGGAGACACCGAGGCACCGTCGGCACGATCGCGGGATCGTGCATAAGCCCTGATGTGGGGGATCCCGGGCCCTGCCGCGAACGAGTAGGTAGCGGGACTAGTCCGGCAAGAACCTACCTAATGAACGATCCCGCCGGACCATCTGGCTTGAGAACGCTGGCCAACGACGACCATGGGATCACGATCGAGGGTAGGCCGTCTGCCATGTCCTCGATATCGCCCTGGGTGAAGTCAAGTTCTAGACCGGCCCGAGTTATGACCCACGCCTTGTCGAACACGCTCATGGGTAGGGTGGCTGGATCTACCAGGAAGTAGTCCCCTCCCATGAAGAGTTGCGCTAGAAGGTCGTGCGACTGCTTCTCGAGTACCGCGAGACCGGCTAAGGGATCGGTAAAAAGGTCTTGCAGGTGTATCTGGCCGCCGCTCGAGACTGCGAACGTCAGGCTGCCTGCGTATTCAATGCCGTTGCCCTCGCCAGTGACGTAGTTCTCAACGTCGAAGCTGATGCTGAGCAGCGAATTCGAGACGAAGGCCACCTGGTAGGTGCCAGTTACGGAGCTAGGATCCGCTCCTGGGAGGACGGGGTCCTGGCTCACGTCCGCGATGTAGCCCTCAACTTTCGCTTGGATCGTGTCGTTGATAGCCTTGCCAGCCTCGGCCGAAATCCCCGAGACGACCGGTTCCTTGAAGTCGACTGTCCATCTTCCATCCGCTGCGGTTCGCTGGATCGATTGCGTCGAGACGGTCGGTGTCGGAGTCGGGGTCGGTGTCGGAGTCGGGGTCGGTGTCGCCTGGGCGGCAACTGAGAACGTCACGGTGCCGTCGGAATGGTCCCCGAGGGAAGATCGCATCATGTCGATCAGCGTCCACGCCCAGTCCATGATCCCGATGACGCTGCCCGCATCAAGTAGCTGCTTGTCGGTCGCGATCACACCCACGTCTGATAGCGCCTCTTGGAGCGTTGCCCGGCCGGTCCCCGACTGGAGAAGAGCCTCCACTGACGTGACGAGGCCCCACAGGTCCTGTTTCTGCACGGCCCGACCCAGATCGACGAAGCTCGGCAGGTCCGTGATCAATGTCAGGGCCCTCATGAGACTCGCAGGTGTAGCCACCGAGGTCGAGGCCCCAAGAGAATCGGCAATGATCGTGAGAAGGTTCGCCGCCAGGGCGGCGGCTCCGCCGGCACTCGTGAGCTCGTAGTGGAGCCGCACTGCCTGCGAACCGCCCGTGGCGGTATCGAACTTGCCATCCCAGGCCGCGGTCCCGTTCGGCCCAATGAGGCCGCCAGCCGCGTATAGGCCACCGACATGCTCGAAGATGCTCGCCGGGCGCAGACTCGCGCCGCCCACCGGCGGCAGCAGGTCGGCTGCGACCCAAAAGTGGTAGCCGTTGGTCACGGTGACAAAAGCCGCGTTCGGATCTGAATTGACAACCGCACCCGAGGCGATGACGTTGCCCGCGCCGTTTTCGACGGTTACGACCGGAGTCGCACCGAGGGCCGTAGTGGGGCTGGCCAAGGCTGCCAGCAGGACGAGCGGAAGCAGCCGATGGTGCCGCATCTACGGTTCCACCGGTGGGTGCAATGTGTATGCCTGACCGCTCGCGAGAGTCACCGAGAGCGTGTACGTCGCGCCACCGCCGGTGTAGGTGTAGCCGTCCGCCGGGGAGGGTGGCCCGGTCATCGGCTTGCCGTCCTGGCCGAGTGGGGCATCGGCCGGGAAGAGGCCGGCGAGGCTAGTTGGATAGGCGCCGTGCTCAGACTTGTAGCGTTCGAGACCCAGCTGGAGCGAGAGGACGGTCAGCACGCGAACCGCATCGGGCGTGAAACCGCTCGAGGCCTGGTAGGCGGGCGTGCTCGGGTCTGCGAGGCCAGCGGGTGGCTGGGGGGCCGGAGAGGTCAGGACGATCATTCCGCTCGGGATCGGAGAGGCCCCTGGCGTCGGCGACATGGCTCTGCTCGGCGATCCGGGAGACGGGCTGGCCGAGCTGCACGCTCCAACGAGGGCGGCAACACCGATGGCGAGGATCAGTCGCAATCTGCCGTGTCCCAAGGCCCCGGCTCCTCTACGGCGTGCTCTTCCTCGGCTCGCGCGGCCGCCTGTTCCAGTCTATCCAGACCGCGCCGTCGGCGACGGCCCAACTGGCACCAGACCGGTGTCGCTAAGCGCCCGCGCACACACTAACTGTGCGTCATCGTGGCGGCTCCGGTCGAGGGTACTCAGACTCGTCTGGCCTCGATCTTCCAGCGGATCCGCCTTCAAGCTGCATGGTGCCCGAATCGCTCTCGTCGTCTCCGGACGCAGCGACTGCTCTCTCGGTAGCCGCTCCCGAAGTCGCCCCGCAGAGGCCGTCCTGTGCGGGCAGGGAGGCAGTCAGGGATCGCCGGAGAGCCCGCGGTAGCCGCTCGGTCCGGGTCTAGAGCACGAGGAGCCGGACGAAGTCAAGCTCGGGCATGACCTCGATCGGTTGGCCGTGCTCGCGTAGGTCGCGGGCCTTCCGCGCCTTGGCGGAGAGTTCTTCACGGGGCCGCAACACGCGGGCATCTTGGTAGCCGATCACGAGGATGTTCGTGTGCTTCGTCACGCCGGGAGCGGGGTGGGCTCCAACCTCGGCGACGCGATCCCAAGCCATCGCCCGCGTCATCGAGGAGAGAGCGCCGGTGAACACCATCTCCTGTCCGTAGAAGGGGTGGTTCGGGTCGGCGTTCGGGTTTGCGTCGGGGCAGTCGCGCTGTCCTCCGGACCAGACCCGATGACACCCACCCCAGACTCCGTCGTCTATAGAGCCGAGCCGGACGGCCGTAGCCCTCGCCAGGTCGTCGAAGGTCGCCGCGTTGTGGTGGGCGGCGACGGCGAGCAGGATGGCGGCGGCGGCCCGAGCGTCGGCGTCCGGGTCGTGGTGGTGGTCGAACGGTATCCCGGCTGCCTCGGCGACCCACGGAAGCGAGTAGGAGAGGAGGCTCCACGTGACCCGCGACAGGACGAGGGTGCACGCATAGGAGAGTCTCGGCCACGCTAGGTCGCTGACGTCGCAGGCATCACGGATCACGCCGATGTCGAAGGCTGCGTTGTGAGCGACGAAGGGGAGGCCGTCGGCGAACGCGAGAATCTCTGGTAACCGCTGAGCGAAGCGGGGCTCGTGTTGCACCATCTCCGGCGTGATGCCATGGAGCGAGATGTTGAACTCGTCGAATTCGTCGTAGCCCTTGGGGGGCCGCATCAGGTACCGGCGGGCGTCCACGACCGCGCCATCGACGACCTTCACCAACCCGACCGCGCAGGGGCTCCCCCGGAACCAGTTGGCGGTCTCGAAGTCGATAGCGCAGTAGCTCAACGACATGCTGGTCTCACCTCGGACTGATGGCGGTCAGTCGCGAACCCAGTTGCCGATTTGGGCGTCGTTCTGGACACGCCGCTCCGGCGTCAACGGGTCCGCCTTCTTCTTCGAGCCGCGGGGCACGCTGACGAACTCGTGCAGCGTGACCGGACGTATCCCGAGCAGGTCGTCCGGTGCTGGCTTGCCCGCCGCCTCGTACCACGCTCGCGTCGGCCACCCACAAGAGTAGTGGACCCACCAGCCTCGCTCCGTGTCGAGGGTGTAGCCCGACGGTACGCAGCCGCAGAAGCGAACCGCTAGCTCGCGCCCGCACTTCTCGTGGACGGTGACTCGATGGGCACGGACCGTGCAGATCCCGGTCGGGAACTCGCAGTCCGTTGGGTGGTCAAGGAAGGTCGCCGGTCCCCGAGCGTAGATCGGCGCGTCGTCACAGTCGCACCACGACCCGCTCCTGTTGGCGTCTTCCCGCGAGAACTCACAGTCGCCCGGATGGATGAGGCACGCCTGTCTATCGCGGTCGTAGCCGGGGCACTCCTCGGTCATGGGGCAGTCGTCGAACATGGCTGAACGGTCAACTCGGGATCGCTGCCTGTCAACGGCCGAATGTCATGACGCGGACGGGATCAGGGGAGCGTCCGCGTCCGCGGTAGCCGGTCTAAGGTCGAGCTCCACGCCTCGCCCTGAGCGCGCGCGCAGCCGCGCAGGACGCCCTGGTAGTAGCTCAGTCGGTCAGCAGGCCCCGGCGGGAGAGGTCGGCGCGGAGGTCGGCGGGCATCACCAGGGCGGCCGGGAGCCGCATGAAGGCTGTGACCGCGGCCAGCTCTGCACCTTGATGATCAGGACGCAGTAGAAGGGTCGGGGCCATGCGACACCGAACCAGGCTCAACCTCAGCGCCTGGAGTGTCCTAGTTGACTCTTGGTGCCATGAGCGCCGGTCCCCACACGATGCGAACATCGTGCCACCCTTGGGATGGCAGGGATGATCGGCCCTAGAATCTCTGTGATGCCGAAGCTCGAGCAGCGGGTCCTCCAGGTGTTAACCGCGGCCACCGGTGCCCAGATCGAAGCGCAGACAGCGCCCGACTGGCTCATTCGGCCCGGCCGTACCGAGTGCGGTGAACTCTGGCCGACTATCCGCGCGATCTACGCCGCCCTCACGCACGACCAAGACCTGCCCGATGTCATGCCCACCCGCGAGCGCCGGCGGGTGGACGGCGTCCTGAGGTTCGCTGGCCGGCCTGCCCAGATCGTCGAGGTCGACGAAAGTCAGCACTTCAATGAGTTTCGCGCGGCGACCCTCAACCGGTATCCCGAGGACATCCGACTCGGGTTCCCGATCGAGCGCTGGCTCGCCGCATCGCGAGCCAAGAGGAAGCTCGAGACAAGCGGATTCGCCCGCCCATGTCCGCCCTTGTTCGGGATGATGAACGGTCGTCATCGGCAGCGGGCGTTCCGCGATGCCCTAGCCGATCTACTTCCTGACGCCCACGGCTTCGGACCGACGATCCGGATCGCGGACTTCGAGGTCGAGGACTGGATCTGGTCCCCCGATGCCCCAGATCGTCTTCGGGTCCTGATCGAGGATCGAGTTGAGCGGCCGCTGCAGCCATCGCCTCGGCAGTCGGAGGGTGCGGCTCCTGCACTGACGGGCGGTGCGATTGACCCGATCGATCCATGCGTCACCACTTTGGTGCGCACCCAACGCGTCACTGCGACGGACCTCCGAGCCGGCCGGATCAGGCTGCCCGCCTCGGCAAAGGTTCACTTTCCCGCGGTCCGAGGCGTCGCCGAGATCGTGCTTCGCGACTCCCCGATGACCGTCAGGTACGATCCGAGGAACAGACCGGTTCGCGCCCGCTCAGCCGTCCTGTCGATAGGGCGCACGGTCCTCACCGCGATCGTCATTGAGGGCGAGGCTCTGATCGTCAGCTCTCGAGACGGAGTCGCTCGGCTGGACTAACGAACGCAACGATCCGCAGGCTCCTATCTGTCAAGCGGCCGCTAACTGCAGCGTCGCACCCTCGACCAGGAGCCTGAACACCGGCCGAACCAACAGGCGCTTGAGGGCACGGATCGCCTCCCGCCACGAC
>JBEKVD010000120.1:0-5580 GCA_049514315.1 Candidatus Limnocylindrales bacterium
ACGATGCCGTGCGGCGTGGCGAGGCGCTCCCGGACCGAGGCCAGCGCCCTGGCCGCCTTGCCGTCGTCGAGGCCGATCCCGGCCATGATGCACATGCCCTGCGGCTCGATGAAGATCTGGCCCTCCTCACACTCGCGGGAGCCGATCACCTTGCCGAAGAAGTCGTAGGCGCGCCGAAACCAATCGCCGTCCCAGCCAGCCGTCTTCACGACCTCGGCCATCGCCGCCGAGGCGGCCCGACAGCGATCGGCCTCGGCGGTGTCGTCTCGCAGGCCGGCGATGGCGGCCATCTCATCGGCGGCCAGGACGAAGAGCCCGCCGATGAAGACTGACTCGGCCACGCCCCCGGCCTTGTTCTCGGTCGTCTGGAACGACTCGCCGGGCGTCTCCGAGAAGCAGTTGAGGTTCAGGCAGTCGTTCCAATCGGCCCGGCCGATGAGCGGCAGACCGTGCGGGCCGAGCCGCTCCTGGGTGTAGCCGATGCAGCGCCGCAGGTGCTCGTACAGCGGCGTCTCGGTGCCGGCGGCGTTGTCGTAGGGGACCGGCTCGTCCAGGATGCTCACGTCGCCGGTTTCCTTGACGTATGCGGCCACGGCCAGGACGAGCCAGGCCGGGTCGTCGTTGAAGCCGCCGCCGATGTCGTTGTTGCCGCGCTTGGTGAGCGGCTGGTACTGGTGGTACGCCCCGCCGGTCGGCAGCTGCGTGGCGGCGATGTCGAGGATGCGCTCGCGGGCCCGGGTCGGGACCATGTGGACGAAGCCGAGCAGGTCCTGGTTCGAGTCGCGGAAGCCCATGCCGCGGCCGATGCCCGACTCGAAGGTCGAGGCCGAGCGCGACAGGTTGAACGTCACCATGCACTGGTAGGCGTTCCAGATGTTGACCATGCGGTCGACGTGATCGTTGCCGGTCCGGACCTGCAGGATGCCCAGCGTCCTGGTCCACCCGTCGCCCAACTCGGTGAAGGCCGCCTCGACCGCTGCGGGCTGCAGGTAGCGGGCGATGATCGGCTTGACTCTCTTCTTGTTGATCGTCTGCGAGCCGGGCGGATCGAACTTGTCGTCGCCCGGGTTCTCCGCGTAGCCCAGGACGAAGATGATCTCGCGCGTTTCGCCGGGTGCCATCTCGAGCCTGACGTGGTGCGAGCCCATGGGCTGCCAGCCGTGCGCCTCGGAATCGGTGGTCCTGCCCTGCTCGACCACGATCGGCCGATCCCAGCTCCGATACGGACCGAGGAAGGCATCGCGCTGAGTGTCGTAGCCAACGATCTTCTCCGAGCAGGCGAAGAACGCGAAGTGGTCGCGCCTCTCTCGGTATTCGCTCTTGTGGTAGATGACGCCGTCCTCGATCTCGACCTGGCCGATGGAGTAGTTGCGCTGGAAGTTCGTGGAGTCGTCGTTGGCCTCCCAAAGGCACCATTCGATCGCGCTGAAGAGAGAGATCCTGGCCACGGCCGGCCGCTCGTTGCTGACCCGGACGCGCCACGCCTCGAGGTTCTCGCCCGGCGGCACGAAGTACAGGGTCTCGGCCCGGACGCCCCGATAGCGCGAGCCGATGATCGAGTAACCCAGGCCGTGACGGCAGCTGTAGTCCTCCAGGTCGCGCTGGGTCGGCTGCCAGCTGGGGCTCCAGTACTCGCCCGACTCGTCGTCGCGGAGGTAGACGTAACGCCCGCCCAGGTCGAGCGGCGCGTTGTTGTAGCGGTAGCGGGTCAGGCGGCGCAGGCGCGCATCTCGATAGAAGGAGTAGCCCCCGGCGGTGTTCGAGATGATCCCGAAATAGGCCTCGCTGCCCAGGTAGTTGATCCAGGGCCAGGGTGTGTCGGGCCGGGTTATGACGTATTCACGCGCCTCGTCGTCGAATCGACCGTAGCGCACAGTTCTCCCTCTCGGTTACCCGATACTGCCGACCGAATGCCGGCGCCTGCCATGCCTGCGTCGCCAGCCGCTGGGCTCCGCGCGTCAATCCGGGGCGGACGCACCCCGCTGTCGCCCTGGTCGGCTCGGCGTTCGGAGGGACGTTACCATTCCCAACCGGGCCGGCGCTGGCCGTGGCGCCAGGCGGAGGGCGCAAGCGGCGCAGCAGCCCGGGCGCCTGGAGAAGACAAGGGAGGCCGGAACTCGGGTGGCTCGAGCGTCGATAGCCTACGTCATCGTGTACGTCGCGGTCGCGGCCTATTCCCCGTTCCTTCAGCCGTACTACCAGGGCCTGGGGATCCCGCTGGGCGCCATCGGCGCACTGGTCGCCTTCACTTCGGTCGTGGCCCTGGTCAGCGCTCCGACCTGGGGCGCGATCGCCGATCGATCGCCGACTTCCCATCTTCTGCTGCCGCTGGCGGCCGCGATCGCGGCCCTCGGGGCCCTCGGGCTGGCCACCGTCGGGGCGTCTCCCCTGCTCATCCCGGCGGCGGCGGCGTTCGCGATCGGGATGTCCGGTCTGAGCCCGATGATGGACGTCCGCGTGCTCGACCTCGTCCGGTCGGATCGAACTCGCTACGCTCGGGTCCGTGTCTGGGGCTCGATCAGCTTCATGGTCTGCACCCCGATCATCGGCTTCGCCATCGGCGAGAACTACCGCAACCTCTTCTTCGTCCTGATCCCGGGCGTCCTGCTCGGCGGCCTCGCCGCCACGTTGCTGCCTGGTCGCGCCGGCGGGGTTCGCGGCGCGAGCCTCCGGCAGGCGCCCGGCCGCGTCCTCCGCCACCTGCCGATCGCCCTTTTCCTGATCGGCGCGCTCATCGGCTGGACGGCCGTCTACGCCCAGAACACGTTCTTCTCCATCTACCTGGGCCAGATCGGAGCGTCCAATGAGCAGATCGGCTGGGCCTGGTCGGTCCAGGCAGCCCTCGAGGTCCCCTCGATGATCCTGTTCCCGCAGCTCGCACGGAGGTTCGGGGCCGAACGGCTGATGGTGCTGGGCATGGCCATCATGGCCATCAGGCAGGTTGCCAACGCCATCTTTGTCACGCCGTCGCTCCTGATCGCCTGCTCCCTCCTGCAGGGCGCCGGCTACGGTCTGCTCCTGATCGGCGGCATCACCTTCGTCTCGCGACACGCGCCGAGGGGCACCGCCGCCACCGCCCAGGGGATTCTGAACGGGGTCGCGTTCAGCCTGTCGGTCATCATCGGCTCAGGCCTGGGCGGGCCGCTGGCCGGCTGGCTCTCGATCCGTGGGCTGTTCGCGGTCTCGGCCTGCCTCGGCGTCGGCGCGATCCTCCTCATCGCGCTGGCGGTTCTGCCGGCGGCGAACCGGTCGGCGGCCGAGGCACCTTCGCTCGGGCCGCCGACCCTTGCCGATCGACTGGATGTAACCGACGGAAGCTGAGACCGGACGCCCGCTCCGTGCTCGGCCGAGATCGGAGTCGCGATCACGGCGGAAGGCGCGGCTGCTCCAGGTCGGAGGCCGCCCTGCTGGCGTCGTCGATCGCGGCCATGATCTCCGGCGTGAGTTTGGGGACGATCTCGATCGCCTTCATATTCTCGGTCACCTGCGCGGTTTGGCTCGCTCCGGTGATGACGCTGCTGACGTTCTCGTTCTTGAGAAGCCAGGCTATGGCGAGCTGCGCGGTCGTGGCCCCGAGATCGGCCGCGATCGGAGCCAGGCGCCGCACGGCCTCGATGCGCTCCGGGATCAGACCCGCGTGGAGCCAGTCGTAGCCCGGCAGCGCCAGCCTCGAGCCCGACGGAATCCCGTCGTTGTACTTGCCCGTCAACAATCCCGACGCGAGGGGGCTGAACGTCGTGAGTCCCAGACCGATCCCGGAGTAGAGCCGCGCGAACTCCAGCTCGACCTTGCGCCGGCTGAACAGGTTGTACTCGGGTTGCTCCACCTGCGGCTTGTGAAGGTGATGCCTCTCGGCGATTCCCCAGGCCTCGCGGATCTCCTCGGCGCTCCACTCGGAGGTGCCCCAGTAGAGCGCCTTGCCACTCTCGACGATCTGGTGCATCGACCAGACCGTCTCCTCGATCGGCGTCTCGGGGTCCGGCCGGTGGCAGTAGACCAGGTCTATGTAATCGAGCCCGAAACGCCGCAGGGCGCCGTCGATCCCCTCGCGGAGCTTCTTGCGGTTCAGCGTGTCCTTCTCGTTCGGCCCGTCGTAGATCCCGAAGTAGATCTTGGTCGACACGATGTAGCTACCGCGCCGCCAGCCGAGCTGCCGCAGCGCCTGACCGGCGATCTCTTCGGCCCGGCCTTCGTCGTATGCCTCGGCGTTGTCGAAGAAGTTCACGCCCGCATCCCAGGCGGCCTTCATGCATGAGACCGCCTCGGCGACGCCGAGCTGTGTCCCGTAGGTCACCCACGCCCCGTAGGAGAGGGCGCTGACCTTGAGTCCCGCGCTTCCGAGCCTTCGGTATTCCATCCGGTTCCCTTTCTGGATCGATACGCTCGTGGTCTGGAGACGAAGAACCGAACCGTGCTGCGGCGAGCTTCTCTGGGACCCATGCGAGGTCGGCTTCGCCGGGGAATGGGCGCGAGCGCAGCGGAAGAGGGTTCCGACCGCTCGTCAGAGCCTCCTGCGCTCAGCTCGAATTCTCACACCCCGGTCCACCCCGACCCGCCGTGACCCGGCCCGCCGTGACGCCTGCGATCGACAGCTGAAAGATGATTGGGCGGTCGGTCAGGACCCAGCCGGGTGCGTATCCAGGGAAGTCTACCTCCCCGCCCTCGCGGCTAGACTTGCCGGGTTGGCTCACGGGGTCGGTGGACCGGGATATGGAGGTGCCCAGATGAGCATGCGATCGGAGCTCGGGGAGGCGCCCGATGTCGTTCGATCGCTGGTGGAGACGCAGTGGGGCGCCATCGACGGCCTCGCCGAGGCGATCCGATCGCGTCCGGTGGACATGGTCCTGTTCGCCGCCCGGGGAACGTCCGATCACGCCGCTATCTACGCTCAGTACGTCTTCGGGGTCTGCAACAAGCTCCCGGTAACCCTTGCCGCCCCGTCCATCGGGTCCCTCTACGGCGTCGTTCCGCGGCTTCACAACGCCCTCGTCATCGGTATCTCCCAGTCGGGCCAGTCGCCCGACGTGGTCGGCGTCATCGAAGAGGCTCGGCGACAGAACGCCCCGACGATCGCGGTCACCAACGACCCAGGGTCGCCTCTGAGCCGTGCCGCCGAGTTCCATGTCGACATCCACGCTGGTCCCGAGCGCGCCGTCGCCGCCACGAAGACCTACGTGGCCGAGCTGACGGCTCTGGCTATGCTGTCGACCGCTCTCGGCGACGATGACCTCGCCCGAGACCAGCTCCGGGAAGTGCCGGACGCGATTGCCGCTGCCCTCCGTCTGGAAGACGCGGTCGAGTCGGCAGCACGCGAGGAAGCGAACATTCAACGCGCGGTCATCCTCGGGCGTGGCTTCAACTACTCCACCGCCCTGGAGTGGTCTCTCAAGCTCAAAGAGATGACCTACGTCGTCGCCGACGCCTACTCGACGGCCGACTTCGAGCACGGCCCGATAGCAATGATCCAGGCCGGCTTCGTAGTCCATGCCATCGCCGCAGACGGCCCGACCGTGCCCGGTATCTCGGCGGTACTGTTGCGACTCCGGGAGGCCGGCGCCAGGCTGGTCGTGGCCTCCAACT
>JBEKVD010000121.1:0-5162 GCA_049514315.1 Candidatus Limnocylindrales bacterium
CCTAGAGAGCGGGCCTTCTCGCGACACCGAACTCGCCGTTCCTTGGGATGGCGCGAACTGCACCCGTCGGGTTTGGCTGGGACCGCTGGCGCCTGGACGGCAACTATCGCGCGACATTCTGCCCCGCCGGCAGACCTCACGAGGCAAGGTCGGAGGCTCAAGTGGGCTTGCCCCGTCAAGACTCAGCGATCGATTCGCTTCCTCATGGTCAACGAGACGCCACGCTCGGATGAAGTGGGGGAGCGCAGCGCATGACCGGCGCTCTCAGCTCCGCTCTCACCGTCGAGCAGGTTCCCCTCGACCAGCTGTGCCCTGACCCAGCCAACCCGCGGAAGATCAGCGACGAGGAACTCGACTCCCTCGAACGGAGCTTGCGGGAGTGGGGGTTCGTCCAGCCGGTCCTCGCTCGAAGAGAAGACCGCACCGTCATCGGCGGCCACCAGCGCCTCGTTGCCGCCCGACGGCTCGGGCTCACCACGGTGCCGGTGACTTGGCTCGATCTGTCAGTCGAGCAGGCTCGCCTCCTGAACCTCGCCCTGAACCGGATCTCGGGGTCCTGGGACGACGCTCTCCTCGCCCGTTTGCTGGCAGATCTTCAGGCAACGCCCGACCTCGACCTAAGCCTGTCCGGGTTCGGCGAGGGCGAGATCGCCGATCTGCTGCGCTCCCTCGAAGTCCGCGAGAAGCGTGAGCGGGTGGAGAGCTTCGATCTCGATGAGGCTCTGGCGGAGGCGACCCGCTCCCCACGGGCGAAGCCCGGCGACCTGTTCGGGCTAGGCGATCACCGGCTCCTGTGCGGAGACTCCACTGACCCGCAGGCTGTGCAACGACTCCTCGATGGTGCGGAACCGAAGCTACTCACGACCGATCCACCGTATGGCGTCTCCCTCGATGGGTCCTGGCGCGATGGCGTGTACAACGCCCTCGGACCCGCGCAGAAGACGTACATGCGGATCGATGGCCACCCCGTTGCAGAAGACGCCACACAAGCCGGCGGTGGCGCCCACCCGCGCAGGACGGGCCATCGCCACACCACCATCAGCGGCGACACGCGGGTCGACTGGTCCGAGGCGTTCGAACTCGTACCCTCCCTCGCTGTCGGCTACGTCTGGCACGCCGGCGTCCATGCCGCGGAAGTGGCAGCGGGTCTGGAGCGGATCGGCTTCGAGATCGTGGCCCAGGTGATCTGGGACAAGGGCCTCTTCGCCATGGGCCGGTCCTGGTATCACTGGAGCCACGAACCGTGTTGGGTGGTCCGAAAGAAGGGCGCCAAGGTCCGCTTCTACGGCTCACGGGACCAGGCCACGATCTGGCACGTTCCCTCACCCAAGATGATCATGTCTGGCTCGGCTGAGCCAAGACTCGACCACCCGACCCAGAAGCCCTTGGTCCTGTTTGAGACCCCGATCCGAAATCACCTACGTGTTGGCGAGGCCCTGTACGAACCCTTCTGCGGCTCAGGGACGGCCCTGGTCGCCGCGGAACGTTGTGGCGCTCGCTGCTACGCGATGGAGATCGACCCGATCTACGTCGAGGTCGCACTCCGCCGTTGGGAGCGGTTCAGCGGATCGGTCGCGGAGCGGATCGATGACTGAGCCAACCTGCATCCTCCTCGCGAACGCCGCCGCCCTTGAAGCCATCACTGCCTGCAGCACGCCCTCGTACGCACCCGCGGCGATGCTGCTGCGTTTGCGGCGGTCGCCCCTGTTGGCGGAGTTGACCCAAAAGGCCGAAACCGCCGGTTCCTCGGGTGTGCTTGATGGGCTTGACGACCACGAGAAAGCGAGCCTGCGGGTCATCCTGTGCGAGGCGATCGCCGAGAAGGAAGCGGCCGAGAAGGCGGCCCAGACGTGAACAGACACTCGGGCTGCGGCGCATTCCGGGTCCGACACGATCGCCAGATTGTGATGAAGTGGCGGGGGCTAGCAACGGGCGTTGAGCTACCAGAGGTAGCCCAATGGTAGCCCGGCGGACCTGTGGCTTCGTGATGCCCGATGGTCAGAGCTGTCGCGCCGGACCGCAACGCGACCGCCCCTACTGCTTCGCCCATGATCCAGACCGGGCAGAGGAGGCGGCCGAGGCGCGTCGTCTGGGCGGTCTCCGCCGCCGTAAGGAGGGCACGATCGCCGTCGCCTACGACCTGCCGGGCCTCGAGTCGGTCGAGGGCGTTCGTCGCCTTGTTCAGATCGTGGTCACCGACGCGATGGGGCTCGACAACGGCATCGCCCGCCTCCGGGTCCTGCTAGCCGCGGCGCTCGCGGCGGCGAAGCTCCTGGAGACTGGCGAGTTGGAGGAGCGCCTCGCGTTGCTGGAAGCCGTCCAGCGGCACCCAGACTCCCCGGCGGTGGTCTTCCCCGAGGAGCGCACGTGACCCTCGACCGGCGCCTGGCCAAGCTCGAAATCTCGCTCTCACCGACTCAGCTCGTCCTGCGCTGGCTGGCCGAGGCGCATGCCTACGGGAGCCTGGAGGCGTACGTCGCCTCGATCCTCGATCTGCCCGGCGATCAGCAGCCGATCGACTGCCTCTGTCGGGAAGCGTCCGAGGGAGCGACGGCACGCCTGCGCGGCAAGCCGGCGGACCAGGTTCGGAGGGCGGTGAACTCAGCCCTGCGCGAGACGGTGTTTCGTTACGAGCTCGTGCTGCGCATCTACGAGATGGCACACGAGTCCTTGGACCGGGAAGGGCTGATCGATGCCGCTCTCTCGGCCCACATCGGTCTACTCACTTCAGAGGGTCGAGCGGAGCGCCGACACGACGCGACGTACAGCGAGACTTTCGCCACCTATCGCGATCTCCTGACGATGCGGGTCGGTGAGCTGCAGGCGGAGCAGGAAGCCCGGTCCACAGTCGAGGAGCGCTATCTCGACGGTCATGGCGCACTCTTCCCGGACGTTGCAGCGGCCTGGGACGAGCAGCTCAAGCGCACGCAGGCGCTCGCGGATACCGCGGTCCGCCTGGCCGAACTCGATGGCGTTCCGGTGGCCCCGCCTCGAGATCCCGAAGCGCTCGCCGCGCGAACGGCCGAGCTTGTGGCCGACCTGGTCGAGCCGGCCAAGTCCGAAGCCCTCGAGATGCTCGGCGAGGGACGCCAGGCGCTCGGCATCGCGGCTGGCTGGGTGCGAGCGAAGCTCGTCGCATCGACCGCGGTCATGGATGCAGGGCGGTGATCAACCTGCGGCTAGCCATCTGTGGACCATCTAGCCCAGTTCCTCTAAATCGTCAGCGGGAACGGGCTGCAGACCCGCGGTGTGGAGCCGATAACTCCGACGGAGCACGCCATAGGAAGCCGGCGAGTGATATGTTGCCCATCACGATGACATTGCGAACGGAGACGCGGCGGGAGAAGGAAACCGTCCCGATCAAGGCGGTCCATGACGACGACCTGGTCCAGTACCTGAAGAGTTTGGGCGTCAGTGCGCCAGGCGGGGATCTCGGACGCTGCAAGATATGTTCGGGTCAGGTGACTCTCGATAACCTTGCGGCCCTGTTCCCCCAGTCCGGTTCCATCAAGCTAGTCTGCGATCGCGCAGGCTGCCTACTGGCGCTTCAGGAGCTCTTGCGGGAGGGCGAGGTTCGTCTTTGAACATCGCCGACCTCATTCGGGAAATCCTTCCCTATGGCTTCGGTGGGGCCCTTCTCGTCATAGTCATCGTGGTCATCCTCAACCCCGACAAGGCCGAGCGCTGGGCTGAGCTTGGCTGGGCCGTAGCCTCTCGGGTGTGGCGCGGCGCCGACCGTCAGGCCGTGCGTCATGGGCTCCGAAGTCGGGTCAACGGGTTTGCGAAGGCGATTGCGGAACTCACAGGCAGCCCAGAGCAGACCGAGGTCGACGTTCAATGGGCGGAGCCGAACGAGGAGATTGCCCACTTCTTCAAGGACAATCGTCTTGTGATGAGGCTTCACCCTCACGAGCGTCAGGATCGGAACCTGGTCACTGCCAGCCTACTGCTTGTCTCACAAACGCTCGTGCGTCGGTCGAAGCGTCTTCTATCCAAACGCCAGGCAAGATCGGTTGACCTCTACGCCGTAGATCGCTTGCTCGTGTCCAGAGAGCCAGCGAGGGCGCTCTTCCATGAGGAGATTTTGGGTCCCGAGTCGGACATCGACCCCGAGCTCGCGACCTTGATCGATCAGTATCGACGAATGGATCGAGCCAACCTGTTCTTTCCCGTGTACGTTCGGGAGCTCCGCTATCTCGGCCAGAAGATCCTCGTGAAGCCCCGCGACGGGCGGATCATCAAGGAAGTAAAGGAGCTGGTCGAATTCCTGGTCCAGTACTCGGAGCGCCGGCTCGGTGAGCACAGCACACTGGAGTTGCAGGGCAGACTTCTTCGCTGCGCCATCATGATCGTCGCCATGGCCGTCAAGAGGGAGATTGGAGACCCGGGCCCTTACGTCCGCCGACTCAAGGCCCTCGAGATGGCTGGTTATGAGACGGTCTACCTTGTCGGGTCTTCTGGGACTGAGAACGCCGAGTTCATGTCGACGATCGCGGCCCAGTTCTGTCACGGCAGCACCTGGGGTATTGTCGACCGTCGAACGTACTCGGCGAAGCTGAAAGTCGAGGACACCTTCACGCCGGTCGACAACCTGCTTCTGACCCTCCGCACTCCAACACCTTCCGACGACATAGGAGAACTTGACCTGGTTGAGGCAGATGGGGAATTGCCTACCAGCGTCTGAGTGGCCAGGGATTGTTGCGCCGCGCGGATTGGGTACTCCATGCCGAGGGTAGGGGCGTCGTCACGATGACTCCGTAGTGGTTGGCCACCGGGGCAAGCGACGCCTGCACGTCGCCCGTGCACGGCACGATGACCGTGGCCAGACGATCGGTCCGCCAGTCTGGCGTCGTACCTGGAGACGGCGCAGCACCCGGTCGAGGGCATCGATGAGGTGCGGCTGGTCCTAGCGGGTGGCGATCACCCCGCGGAAGCGGCTGCCGTGCGGGAGCACGCCCAGCAGGATGTGCGCGCCGCGCCTCAGGGTGCGCCATGGGCATCGGTGGCGTGACCCCGTGGCAGCGGCTCAGCGAGCTGACGGCCGCGTGAGTGTCACCAACCTCTCGGAAAACTGCGGAGGACTACAGTTGGGGAGGGAGACCCCACTCGAGGCGTCCCGCACGTCCCATCGAGGCGCTGAGCGCACCGAGAGCCGACCGTGC
>JBEKVD010000122.1:0-4982 GCA_049514315.1 Candidatus Limnocylindrales bacterium
ACGCACACGCCCACTTCCTCAACCTCGCCGTGCCGGGCCACGCACACGCCCACTTCCTCAACCTCGCCGTGCCGGGCCACGCACACGCCCACTTCCTCAACCTCGCCGTGCCGGGCCACGCAAATGCCACTTCCTCAACATCGCCGGGGGCAATGCAAAGTGAGGACATCGGCGGTCAGCCCGGTCCCAGGTTGGCGCTGGCTCGTGCCGGGAGCCGAGTCCACGCTCAGTTGCTCGCTCGCGGCGACCCGAGCGGGCCGCACGGCTCGCTTATCACTCCCCCGGGCGAAGATGAGCGGGAGAAACGATGCTTCCGCGAGATATCACTCCCCCGGGCGAAGATAAGTGAGAGTCGGGCCGAGTGGCTCTGCGGGATGAGCTGGCCGGGGGCGCGCGGCGGACGCGGCGGAGCTGGCCGCGGGCGCGCGCCGGGGTCGGGCCACGGGGACCGGCCGGGACCCTTACCGGACCGGCCGTTGGAGCCGGCTGCGACAACCCGCTGCGGGGACCGGCCTCGACGTCGCGGCCGGCCATATCCCGGTACAGTCCACGGGGCGCGCTGGCAACGCGCATGACTGGTCCAATGGGCTCGAAATGGGCGAAACTGGACTCGGCACCGCTCCCCGTCCGGGGCGCGGGAAGCTGAGGGCACGCGCAGCGTGCCAACCTCGCAGGAGGACCGCAACGTGGCCAAGGTGACGATGCCCCAACTCGGCGAGAGCGTCGCCGAGGGGACGATCGGCAAGTGGCTCAAGCAGCCAGGTGACAAGGTTGCGAGGGACGAGCCGCTGCTGGAGGTCATCACCGACAAGGTCAACGCCGAAGTCCCGTCACCTTTCGACGGGATCTTGCGCGAGATCCTGGTCGTCGAAGGGCAGACGGTTCCGTACAACGCCGAGATCGCGGTCATCGAGGAGGTCGCCGGGGCCTCAACGGGTCGCCTGGGGTCGGCCGACCGGGCCGCAGCGGCCGATGCCGACGGGCGGGTCGTCGGCGCAGCCAGTGTTCCTGCCGTGGGAACCGGTCCTGCCTCTGCCGCTAGCTCACCGGCCCCCGGAGCTATTCCTGCCTCTGCCGCTAGCTCACCGGCCCCCGGAGCCATTCCCGCGTCCGCCGCTGGCTCGCCGGCGCCCGGAACCGGTCCCGCGTCCGCCGCGGGGTCGCCGGCGCCCGGAACCGGTCCCGCGTCCGCCGCGGGGTCACCGGCGCCCGGAGCCATTTCTGCCTCTGCCACGGGCTCGCCTGCTGCCCCGGGCTTTCCTGCGCCGGCCGCGACGCTTGCCACCAAGACCGAGGCGGCCCGGGATCTCCGACCGATCATCGCCGTCGGCGACCCGAATGCTCGGATGACGCCGGCCGTGAGGTTGCTCATGCGGCGGCACGGACTGTCGCCGATCCAGATCGCCGGCACGGGTCATGCCGGACGGATAACCCGCGAGGACGTCCTCACGTTCGTGGAGCGGCAGCCCCTGGGCGCCGCCACGTCCCCTGGATGGGCGGGGGGCGGATCAGCCGCGGGATATAAAGCCGCGACTGCCGTCGAATCCTCTGCGGGACCTGGAGTTGCCACTGCCGGGGCACCCGCCACGGGACGTGGAGCCGCCACACCGGCCGCCCAGGCCGGCGTTTCTCCGGACGCCCGGCTGGCTCCCATGCCGGACATCCCGAGTCATTCGCCGGGCCTGGCACCGGCCGCCCCTTCAACGTCGTCGTCCGCCTCCGTCGCCTGGGAGCCCGGCCAGGATGAGGTCCTGGTCCCGCACAGCCAGATGCGCCGCGGCATCGCCGCGCAGATGACCCGCGCAGCCGCAGTGCCGGTGGCGCACAGCACGTTCGAGGCCGACATGACTGCCGTGGTCAAGCTGCGCGGCGAGGAGGCCGAGGCGTACAAGGCTCGCGAAGGCGTCGGCCTGAGCTTCCTGCCGTTCGTGGTCAAGGCCGTCGTCGAGGGTCTGCACAGCAACCCCGACCTCAACGCTCACTACACCGAGGCCGGCCTGCTTCGCAAGCGGCGGATCAACATCGGCATTGCCATCGCCGTCGAGAACGGCCTGATCGTCCCGGTTATACACGACGCCGATCAACTCTCGATCAACGGCCTCAACCGGGCCATCCAGGATCTGGCCGCCCGGGCTCGAACGAACAAGCTTCGGCTCGAGGACCTGCAGGGCGGCACTTTCACGGTCGACAACACCGGCTGGTTCGGCTCGGTCCTGACGGTGCCGATCATCAACCCGCCAGAGGTCTGCATCCTTACCACCGAGGCCGTCGTGAAACGGCCGGTCGTGCGCGAGACGCCGGAAGGCGACGTGATCGCGGTCCGGTCGATGATGAACCTGGTTGCCGGGTACGATCACCGGGCGACCGATGGCGCCCAGGTCGGGCGATTCGCCCGCGACGTGATCTGCTGGCTGGAGGCGGTCGGGCCGGACACGCCGATCTACTAGACGCCGACTCGACAAGTCAAGCTCGAAACAAGGCAGGCTCGAAACCGAATGTCGGACTCGACCA
The DNA here is from genome assembly GCA_049514315.1 of Candidatus Limnocylindrales bacterium. Taxonomy (GTDB): domain Bacteria; phylum Chloroflexota; class Limnocylindria; order Limnocylindrales; family CSP1-4; genus Fen-1039. Next base: position 2,512 of record JBEKVD010000122.1, read on the forward strand.
GAACCCTCCCAGCTGCGCGCGTGCTCCCACCGACCATCGCGATGGGCGGCGGCACGTTCGACGCTGCAGCCGACGGCTCCGCTGACCCAGGCTTGATCGCCGGCCCCGTTGCCGCGGGATCGCGCGGCGCCGGCTCGGCTGCCCCCGGCTCGGCCGAGACAGGCTCCGCTGCCCCGAGGCGTCACCCCGATTGGATCAAGGCCCGGATCCCGTCCGGCGATGCCTACCAGGAAGTCCGCCGGCTCCTGCACGGGCTCACGCTCAACACCGTCTGCGAGGAGGCTCACTGCCCGAACATGGGCGAGTGCTGGGACCAGCGCACGGCCACCGTCATGATCCTGGGCGACACCTGCACCCGATCCTGCGGCTTCTGCGCCGTCAAGACGGGCAAGCCGCTCGTCCACGACCTCGACGAACCGCGCCGGGTAGCGGAGGCGATCCGGGGCCTCGGCCTCGATCACGTTGTCATCACGAGCGTGGCTCGCGACGACCTCGGCGACGGCGGCGCGGGTATCTTCGCCGAGACGATCCGCCGCCTGAGGATTGCCTGTCCGGGCATGGGCGTGGAAGTGCTCATCCCCGACTTCAAGGGCGAGGAAGCCCCGCTCCGGACCGTCATGGCGGCCGGGCCCGATATCCTGAACCACAACATCGAGACGGTTGCGCGCCTGCAGAAGCCGGTTCGAAAGCGGGCTCGATACGACCGATCGCTCGGGGTGCTCGAGCGGGCAAAGGCCTACGCTCACGAACTGGGATCGATGGGCGTCGTTCACACCAAGTCGTCGATCATGGTCGGCCTGGGCGAGACGAGGCCCGAGCTGCACCAGGCGTTCGTCGATCTGCGGGCGGTCGACTGCGACATCCTGACTCTGGGGCAGTACCTGCGGCCTTCGCCGCAGCATCTGCCGGTCGAGCGCTACTACCATCCCGACGAGTTCGCCGAGATGCGCCAGGAGGCACTGGCGCTGGGCTTCAAGCACGTCGAGTCGGGTCCGCTGGTTCGGTCGAGCTACCACGCCCGCGACCAGGTTCCGGGTGCGGCGGCTCGACGGGCGGCACGGGCCGCCGGCGTGGGCGCGGCCGACGCGACCTGGTCGGCTGAGGCACCCGTCGACGGCGAGGGTGCGATCCGCAGTTTCCCAACGATCGCCCCCGACGGACGGGTCATCTACCGGCCCGACTGACCGGGCGGAGGACGGGAGCGCGCGTGCCATCCGGCGACCGATCAGAATCGACAGTTCGGCGCGACTGGCTCGAGCGCCTGCCAAAGGTCGAGCTGCACCTCCATCTCGAAGGCGCGATCCCGCATGCCGCCCTCTGGCAGCTGATCTGCAAGTACGGCGGCGACCCTCGAGTGCCGAGCTCGGACTCACTGCCGGGCATCTTCGTCTATCGCGACTTCCCGCACTTCATCGAGACGTGGCTCTGGAAGCAGGGCTTCCTGCGCGAGGCGGCCGACTTCGAGTTGATCGGGGCGGCGGTGGCGGCCGACCTGGCCCGCCAGGGGATCGTCTATGCCGAGGCGTTCTACTCGCCCTGGGACGCCAGGGGCTCCGGGCTCTCGACCCAGGAGGTGTCGCAGGCCCTCCGGCGCGGGCTGGCGTCCGTGGCCGGCGTGGAGGTGGCGCTGATCGCCGATCTGGTGCGCGACCAGGGTCCGGTCGGGGCCGCCGTCACGCTCGAGGAGGTGGCCGAAGTCGCCGCGGAGGCGGGCGTGATCGGGGTCGGCATCGGCGGTTCGGAGCAGCTCTTCCCGCCGGAGCCTTTTGCAGCGGTCTACGAGCGGGCCAGGGCGCTGGGCTTGCGAACCACCGCGCACGCAGGTGAGGTCGCCGGACCCGAGAGCGTTTGGGGCGCGATCAAGGCGCTGCGGGTGGACCGCATCGACCACGGGCTGCGAGCGGCCGACGACCCGGCCCTCGTCGTCTATCTCGCCGAGCGGCGTTTGCCCGTGACCGCGTGCCCGGGCTCGAACGTCGCCACGGGTGCCGTGGCGTCGCTGGAAGCACATCCTATCCGGCAGTTCCTGGACGCCGGTCTGCTCGTCAGCGTCTCCACTGACGACCCGGCAATGTTCGGACTGTGGCTGGCGGGTGAGCTGGCGGCGCTCCAGTCTCGACTTGGTTTCACCGATGCGGACATTCGGCGGCTGCAGCTCAACGCGGTCGATAGCTGCTGGCTGCCGGGGCAGCGGAAGGCCGCCCTTCGTGCTCGGATCGTGGGTGACCCGGCCTGGGCGGAGTAGGCTGGGGCTCGCTCGCCCGGTAGCCCGCCCGCCCGCCCGCCCGCCTTCGGCCTCGACCCGACCGACCGTCCGACCGCCCGCCTTCGGCCATCGGCCTCGACCCGACCGCCCGCCTTCGGCAACCGCCCGCCTTCGGCAACCGCCCGCCTTCGGCAACCGCCCGCCTTCGGCAACCGCCCGCCTTCGGCAACCGCCCGCCTTCGGCAACCGCCCGCCTTCGGCAACC
>JBEKVD010000123.1:0-4951 GCA_049514315.1 Candidatus Limnocylindrales bacterium
GCTGGCGATAGCCTCGTTCGCGCTGATCTGGCTGTGTGTGGCGCTCGGCATGGTGACCGACAGTGTCGAGACCGCCAGCAACATACCGATGCCACTGATCCTCCTGCCGTTCCTTGGTAGCGGCGTCGTGCCCACGGATTCGATGCCGGGACCGCTACGCCTCTTCTCCGAGTACCAGCCGTTCACGCCCATCATCGAGACGCTGCGCGGCCTGCTTACCGGCACATCCTTCGGCAACGACGGGATCCTGGCCGTGGCGTGGTGCGCGATCATCGCAGTGGCTTCGTACCTCTGGGCAATGAGGCTGTACGAGAGGCATTCGGTGCACTGATATCGGTGCGGTCCGCGGGTCAGAGGGCCGGCTGAGCTCGAGGACACCCAGGCCGTCGCGATCTACGACTTCAAGGACGGTGCCACTCAGTACCTTCACACCAACTGCCGCGTGAATCCAAGGGTCGAGCCTCCGAAACAGTAGGGCGGCTTCAGGCGAACCGCGGGTGAGGGCGCCGCCTCGCCGTTGGGCACACAGGTTCTGACCTTGCATCCGCCACGCCGCTGGCCGGGGCTACTCTCCTGCCCCAAACGAACCTGCTATGGCAGCGGACGGACGAGATCCGCCGCCAGCGCTTGTCCGGCAGTTGCGTCGGACCAGCGGCCTCCGCCGATGAGCTCGCACGAGAGCACCAAAGGGACATTCAGGTCGCTACGGTCCGTTTGACTCCTCTCGCCCCGACCATGCTCAACTGTTACCAGGGAGGCGCGGCTACGACCGCCCTCTTCGTGACCCGGTCGCGACCAGGATCAAGCCCCCGAGGATCGCGGTGTTCTTGAGGAACTGAGTGCGCTGCTGTGCCGACGCCGGTCCCTCCTGCTCCCAAAAGCGGTGACCGCCGAGGGTGGTCGGAACGAGCGACCCGACCAATGCGAGCGCGGACAGGCGAGGCAGGATCCCGGCTGCCAGCGTCGCCCCGGCGGCGACCTGGACCGCCGCATTCGCCCGAACCACGGCGAGCGGGTTGCTCAGGAACGAGGGAGTGATCGGCCGGATGCGCTCAAGGAACGGCCCGGCGGTCGCAGCACGGGGTCCCGGGTCACGCAGGACGTCCATCCCGCTGCTGATGAAGATCCCCGAGAGCAGGATGCCCGCGAGTCGGTTGATTGGTCCCATCGGCAACTCCTCCGGTTCGTCGGATGGCGGCGCTGCAGTATCGGCAACGCCGGGCTATCGGATCGGCCACCCGACCGCGTACCTCAAGCTGACTCTACGCGCCAGATCAACTCCCCGAGGCTCAGCCACCGCCCTTGTCGAAGTTGGGGGGTCGGGCCTGAACCCCTGGGTACCCCCCCTATGCGATCCCCGAGACGCGCTGAACGTAGGTCGGAACGTTCGTCACGGGGATCAGCAGGGGTCCTTCCTCCGGGTGGGAGAATCGGGTCAGCACACGGGGGGCTTTGACACGCGGTCCGCGCAACACTGGCCGCCGGGGCCGCGCCGAGCCACTGGCGAGACCGACCCGCACGATGAGCATCGTCGTGAACCGGGATTCGGACGCGTTGCCACTCACCGATGGTGTCGTGCTGTTGGATCGATTCACTGACACCGACGTCGACTCACTGTGGGCGGGCGAGGATAACGACTACGTCTACCGATGCAATCAGCCGGGCCCTTTCACCAGGCGAGACATCGCAAACCAGATCAGAGGCTGGCAGAAGCAGTGGCAATCTGGAGGATCGGGACGGTCTTTCGCGGTCCGGAAGACGGGTACGCGAAGGCTGGTGGGCGGCTGCCTGATCGAAATCCGACCTGACGAGCGCGAGATCGCCGAGCTCTCGTACTGGACCTTCCCGCCGTATCGGTGTCGCGGATACGCAACTCGTGCGGTCCAACTGGTGTGCCGGTACGCGTTCGATAACCTGGGCATCGTGCGCATCGACCTCTGCATCGAGCCGACGAATGACGCCTCTCTGCGCGTGGCGACCAAGGCAGGCTTTCGGCACGACGGCCCACTTCGTCCAGGCGATCGTTGCCCCGGTGGACGGTCGGACCTGATGCTCTTCTCCCGCCTTCGGGCGGATGGCCTGAAGTCGGCGTCGCCAGGTTCGTAGGGTTTGGCTGAGCCGAAGAGAGTCCCCGAAACGACCTCCTCTCCAAAACGTATAACCGGCGCAGGAGTGGCACCAAGGCTTGGTCGTGCCATCGACCGCGAGCACCTCCTCACGACGAACCTGGGGCAGAGACGCGCGAAGCAGATCGCCTACCCTTTCGCCATGCCCACAGCACGAGCGCGGCGGTTCGAGGGGTTCCCAGCGCTGCTCGCCTGCCTGATTGCGGCGGTGGTCACGGCGTCGTGCGGAACCGGCCCGGCCGGTTCGACCCAAACAGCCGCTTCGGCGCGGCCATCTGGTGCAGCGCCAACGGCGGCCTGGTCGGGTACCCCGATCGCTACGCCCGAAGGTTCGGCTGCATGCGCGTCACGTACGCTGGCCGAGATGTCGCAGGGACAGCGCGTCGGCCAGCTGTTCTTGCTCGGCATCGAAGGCAACGATGTGTCGGCATCGGAGATCGCCGCTATCGAGACCTATCACATGGGGTCCGCCTGGCTGGTCAACTCTCGGACGGGCGGAGTCCAGAACGTGCGGGCCCTGGCAAACGAGATACAGGCACTCGCGACCGAAGCGAACACCCACGGAGTCCGATTCTTCGTTGGTGCCGATCAGGAAGGGGGACAGGTCCAGCGCCTGAGTGGGCCTGGGTTCTCGACAATCCCATCCGCACTTGAGCAGGGCCACCTTCCGACTGCGACGCTGCAGGCAGATGCCACCAGGTGGGGCGGCGAGCTACGGACCGCCGGGGTCAACCTCGACCTGGCTCCGGTGATGGATGTCGTGCCACGCGGGACGGATGCGATGAATCGGCCGATCGGGGCGCTTGCGCGCGAGTACGGGCACGACCCGACGACTGTCGGGGGCCATGGCGCGGCGCTGATCCGGGGCATGGCGCAGGCTGGCATCGCGACCACGCTCAAGCACTTCCCGGGCCTGGGCCGAGTCACCGGCAACACCGATACGGTCGCCGGCGTAGTCGACTCCACCACCACGGCGGACGATCATTACCTGGAGGCCTTCCTGACCGGCATCGAGGCCGGGGCACCCTTCGTGATGGTCTCGCTCGCGACCTACACCGCGATCGATCCCGATCACCAGGCGGTCTTCTCGCCGACGATCATCGGAACTCTGCTGCGCCAGACACTGGGGTTCGATGGCGTGGTCATGTCCGACGATCTTGGGGCGGCCGCGTCTGTCGCCTCGATGGCGCCCGGCGATCGGGCAACGGAGTTCATCGCCGCGGGCGGAGACCTCATGATCGTTAGCGGCGTCGATCCCGCGGGCCAGATGGCTGCAGCGGTCCTGGATCGTGCCCGCTCGGACTCGGGCTTCGCGGCCCAGGTCGAAGCCGCGGCTCTGAGCGTTCTCCAGGCGAAGGCGGCCTACGGCCTGCTGTCATGCGGCTGATCGCCCAGCCGCGGATGCAGCCACACCATGAACACGTAGTGGCGGGTATGCCGGTGCGACACGAAATGTCCGTTCGACGGTGTGAGAACGTCGGGGCGAGAGTCTCAGGGCCCTTGGCGGACAGTCTCGTCTACGCTTTACCCATCGCGGCCCGCTGCCGTTCCTCGCCTCTCGGAATCAGGAAGAGGGCCAGCGGAGGAACCACCACGATTGTGGCGACGAGCGCCAGCAGGACATCGATGACAGTCACGGCGCCGAATTCGCGCAGGGCGGGGAACGACGAAGCGAGGAGCGCCGCGAAGCCCGCGACGACGGTCAGACCGGAGGCGGCGATGGCGCGGCCGATCCTCGACACGGCCCGGTTCATCGCCTGCTTCCGATCCTCGCCTCGACCGAGTTCCTCCCAGTAGCGCTCCAACAGCAGGACTGAGAACTCGGTGCCGATGCCCACGATCAGGGCGCTCATGACGGCCGTAAGCGGGTTCAGCTCGATGCCCAGGAGCCACATCGCGCCCGACGACCAGCAAGTCACGAGAACGATGGGCGCCACCGGGACGACGGCCCGACGCCAGCTCCGATGAACGAGCAGCAGGCCAGCGAACACGGCCAGGAACCCGGCGAGCGCAATCTGGAGACGCCCCTCGGTGAGCGACTGGAAGATGTACGCCGCCAGGTTCGTCGCTCCCACGGGTACCACAGAGACACCGGTCGGGGCATTCGCGTCGGACTGAATCGACCCGATCAGGGTGGCGACATCCGCCGTGGACATCTGGGTGACGTCGAACGTGAGCGAGGCCGCTTTGTGATCGCCGGTGACAACGCCCGAACGAATGGCCGCCGGAATCTGGGACAGCGTTCCGGCGACGACCTGTCCATTGGGTGCCGGCGATCCGGGCTGCATGCCCAGGAGAGTGGTCAGGCTCGTGACCCCAACGATCTGCGAGTGCCGCTGCATCTCGCGGCTCTCGAACTCCGCCATCCATTGGAGTACGTCAGCCGAGGTGACGTCGTTGGCGGTGACAAGGAACTGAATGTACGAACCGCTGCCGGTGACGGCGCTGATCTCGTTCATCGCGACCACGCCCGGAGAGTCGGCAGGCACCAGCTTCTCGATGTCCGTCTGGACGGGCACCAGATGGTCCACGGCCAGCCCGCCGACGGCCAGCACCACGGCCAGCACCAGGACGGGCAGGCCAAACCGGACAGAAAGCGACGAAACTCGCACGAGGTAACGGCTGAGGTCCAGGCGGGGCCCGCGGCGCGCAGCGGAATCGGCGGCTCCGGCGGCGACGCTGACCGCGGGCAGATCGGTCTCGTCCTCGCGCGCCGCGAGGCCCGGTGCCTTATCGAAGCGATACAGCAGGGCGTTTAGTGCAACGAGCGCCACGCAGTACAGGATCGCCACGCCCAGAGCGAGCAAGGCGCCAAAGTCTCTGAC
>JBEKVD010000124.1:0-4914 GCA_049514315.1 Candidatus Limnocylindrales bacterium
GTGGGCGCCAGCGCCTCGATGACGTACTCGAGCGGGTAGCCGTAGACGCGATACAGCAGGTCGAAGACGAGGGCCGCGACCTCCGTGTCGGTCAGGAAGAGGGGGTGCCGGCCGCGCTGGGCGAGCGAAGCGCAGATGGACGAGTAGTTGGCGAAGTCGCCGTTGTGGACGAGCGCTTCGTTCAGGCCGATGAACGGGTGGGCGCCGCCGGGATGCCAGACGCGACCCTTGGTCGGGTAGCGGTGGTGCCCGATCCAGATGTGGGCTGTTAGGTCCTCCAGGCCATAAGCGCGAACAACGTCCTCACCGTAACCGACCAACTTGAGGACAAGCATGTTCTTGCCGTGCGAAAGAACGAAGGCCCGCTTCTCGCCGCTCGAGGCGTAGAAGGCGCTGTTCAGCCGGTAAGTGTTCTGGAAGACCAGCTCGTCGGCGGCCGCCTCGCCATCCTCGGCCCCGATACCGTTTGCTCGTATGAACTCGGCCAGCACGTCCGGCCGAATCGTGCCGAAGTAGCAGCGCACCCGAGGCGGGGCGACTTCGAGGCCGACCTGCTCGGTCTCCCACCGAGCCGGGAGATCAACCGCGTGGCTGACCGCAAAGGTCGGCTCAATGGCAGTCCGCTCGATCGCGGATCGTGCCGCGGGGTCGAGATAGGCGATCGCCAGCAGGTACTCCTCGCGGAGCCGTTTGGGGTCGATGCCGAAGAAGTCCGGGTCCAGCCCCACGGCGGCGATGCCGCCGCCCTTGCCGTTGCCGCGATTGCGCATCTGCACGAGGGCCTGCTCCAGCGCGCGCCCAGGCACCGGAATGCTCGCGGCCAGGCCGACGACGCCGCAGCCGCCTTCCATCTCCTGCTTCGGGGCCTGGCGGGCCAGAGCAGCGCCCACCCTCGCGGCCAGCGCGCGCTCCGACTCGACTAGGACCCTGGCGAGCTCAGCGCGATCCACGTCTGTCCTCGGTCCCGCTGTGGCGCTCGCAACCGACGTAGCGCAGCAGGTCGGTTCGGCCACGCAGCTCGCGCACGCTGGGAACCGCAAGCCGACGGAGGATCTCGCGCAGCTGGTATTCGAATGAGGAGTAGACGTTGGCGAGCCGCTCGGCGCCCCACTCCGGATCCACCAGGGCCGAGAGCTCCGGGTCCGTCGTGGTCAGGCCGAATGGACAGCCGCGGCCCCGCTCGCAGTTGGCGCAGCGCGTGCAGCCCATGGCAACAAGCTCGGTCGTCCCCAGGATGCAGCCGTCGGCACCCAGGGCTATGGCCTTGGCGATGTCGTAAGCGGTCCGCAGGCCACCGCTGGCCAGCACCACCAGCTGGTCGCGGATCCCTTCCGAGAGCAGGAAACGGTGGACTCGCGGCAGTGCCAGCTCGATCGGCATGGCGATGTTCTTCTTGGCGATCTCCGGCGCCGCGCCCGTCCCGCCGTAGCCGCCGTCGATCTGGAGAATGTGGGCGCCGGCGTAGAAGCTGCCCACCGCGACCATGTCGATGTCGGTCGGCGCGGAAACCTTGACCGAGACGACCGCGGTCGGGTTGATGCTCAGGAGCCAGTCGATGTGCTTGCGGTGGTCTTCGACCGAGTAGACGCTGTGGAATGGGAAGGGCGAGAAGAGGCTGACCCAGGGCACGGTCTCTCGCATGCTGGCGACCGTGGTAGTCGCCTTGTCGCCGAGCAGGTGGCCCCCGAGGCCTGGCTTCGCTCCCTGGGCGTACTTGATCTCGAGGATTCGAGCCCACCCGATCGTCTCCTCACGAACCCCGAACATGCCAGTCGCGACCTGAGTGATGACGTGATCGCGAAGGGGGTACAAGGCGAGCGGGTAGCCGCCCTCGCCCGTCGAAGTGAAGGTGCGCCACTTCTGGGCAGTCATGGCCCGAGCCAGCATGACCTGCTCGCTGATCGAGCCGTACGACATCCCACCTCCGTACCAGGGGATCGGGATCTGCAGCTCGGGTCCCTGGCCGCGTCGGTTGAGTGGGATCGAGGTGTCAAGCGGGCTGTCTTCCGGCAGCCAGCGGCTCTCGGCCAGGAACTGGAAGTCGAGCGCGTCGAATCCGCCACCTGAGTGACCGACGCGGTACTCCAGTCCATTCGTCGGCGGTCGTCCGGTCTCGGCCTGATTCCAGGTCGCAAGGATCAGCTCCGCCGGCCAGCGCGGGTCGCCCATCGCCGGTGGCAGGCCCAGCGTGGGCCATCGATGGAAGCCCTCGTGCAGAGCCTCGACGTGCTTGGCGACCGACCGCCTGAGGACGCCGTCGAGCTCAGCCTGGGAAGCCATCGATGCCTCCGAATGCTTCGCGTTCGAGATCGGCCTGGAACAGGCAGCGGCCGAGCTCGCCCCGCAGGCGGCGCACCTCCCGCAGGCCCATCGCCCCCAGGATCTCGAGGAGCTGGTCTCGCCAGGCGGCCGCGAGATTAAGCAAACGCTCGACGGCCCAATCCGAGCCGAAGCGCGGGAAGGTCACATCGACGTCCGCGCCGGCCCGATCCTGTGCGAAGCGGGCCTGCAGGGCGACCCACAGGGGGTTGTCCAGCACCACTGCATCGAGGCCGCAGGCCAGGGCTTTCGGGACGTGCTCGGCGAGCTCGATTCCGCCGCTGCCGATGATGGTCATCTCGTCTCGAAGGCCGGCCTCGACGAGTTGCTGATGTGTGCGCCGGATGAGGTCAGGCAGCAATGCCCGGTCGGTCGCCGTCACGGGCCGAGCGACCAGATGGAAGACCCGGATCCCCTCGCCGACGAGCGCCGATACATCCGATCCGAGCGGCACGCGAACACTGACGACCGTCTCGGGTAGGCGATGAACGACGTCCCGGTACCCCTCGGCGTCCCAGGCTTCGAGCTCGATCATGGCCGGTGGGCTGGCCAGCCGATCGAGCCTGTCGAGCTTGTCGGGGCTGACCAATGGCAGCACGTGCGACGCGTCGAACTCATGGGCGACCATCGCCTCGAGCGGCACGAGGGCCAGGCTGTCGATGCGCCGAGCCGTCTCGACAAGGGCCGCTTGGACCATAGCCGCGGATCGGCGCTGTGTTGTCGTCGCGCCGCTCGAAGGCGCGGGTCCCAGAATGAAAGGCACCTGGATTTGTCGGCTGCGCGGCAGTGGGGGTACCGGCACGTCAGCCTCATCGAGTCGCAGGAAGGAGGGCCGATCGCCAAGGTCGACGACCGTCGAGATGTACTCTCGGCCGTGGATGCCGTCGCGGGTCGGGCGCACGATCTCGGACATATCGAGCCAGATGCCATCCCAGCCCGTCCCGCCGAATGGGCCGCGGAAGCCCGCACCGCGGACGGGCACACGGCCCGTTCGGGCCTCATACAGGATGGTCTCGATCTCGTCGGCGCTCACTCCGACCGGCCCGGCAGTGTGTCGTTCGTCGTTGCGCGTGATCTGGACGACGCCGGGGTACTCAATGGTGCAGCGCAGGCAGCCGACGCAGTTGTCCTCGATTGGGGCCATACCACCAACCGGCCGCCCGAAGGTCCCGTACACGCACGGTCGGCTGAGAGCCACGCGGAGATCGCCGCGGGCCGCCAGGACCTCCTGGGCCGCCAGCATGGCAAGGCGGTGGCGCTTTACCCGTACGTGAAATCGTGGGGGGAGCCGAACCACCTCGGGGGTCAGCTGAGTCGGGATCCAATAGCGACGGTAGGCTGCAGACGAACCCGTGGCTGCTCCGCTGCGCACCAGTCTCCTCGGCTAACCCGGAGCACCAAGCGTAGCATCGCCGGAGCCCGGCTTCTCGCTCGGCGCGGCCGAAGCGTGCGTCCACATCCCGCGTCCGACACCATGACCTGATCGTGCATGCGTGCCTGGCCGGGCACTTAGACCTGCCTAAGCGCCGACCCCCAACTTGTCAGTGCACGATGGAGGTCTTGCGGTTCGGACGCGGTAGAAGCCCGAGCCCGGCCAGCATCGCTTGCACGACGAGCACGATCACGAACAGGCCGACCACGGGAGCTACGATCGACTTCCCGGCCGCACCGTCCCAGGCGAATATGGCCAGGATCTCGACCGCGGTCAGCGCACCGAAGACGAACCAGCCGACAGCTATCGCGGGCCCCCACGACCTCCCGAGTAGAAGCCAGAACCCGGCGAGGACGAGGATCGGCAGCGCAAAAGCAAGGTCCAGGGTCCACACGATGTTCGTTGGCACGTTCAGTTCGACCAGGTCGGACGGCATCTGGCGGCTGCCGATGACCCCCGCGATCTGGCCGATCCATTGGAGTCCGAACAGGGCCGCTATGACCAGCGCCACCGAGCCGGTGGTTCGCCGGGGCAGTCGCACCCCAAAGCTCGGCTCGGGCGGAGCCGATCCCAATGCCGGCACGACCAGGAACAGCGACCAGGTTGCCAGGCCGATGATCGCGATGTGGAATGGCGTGAGAGCGGTCACCCGTACTTCGAACGCATAGAAGGCGTACGTATAGACGAGGAAGCCGAGCGCCCCCAGGGCCACCACGCGGCCGGCGAAGGCTCCCTGGCGGGCCCAGAGCAGCCCGGCCGCGAGGACCAGGACGGCGATCAGGATCGCGAGGTCCGCGGCGTGAGCCTCGCGGATCATCTCGGGGCTATCCCAGTAGGGATTGGCGACGAAGCCGCCGATGGCGGCGACTGCGGCTAGTAAGGCCGCGGTCCACGCGAACCGATCGCCGACCCTGATGGCGTCGCTTGACATGGTCCCTCCTTGAGCCTGGCCCTCCGAATTAGCTGACGGAAGACCGCCTGCATCAGCTTAGGAGTTCCGTAGGCGCCCAGGTCAAAGCCAGCGGGCAGCCTGTCGACCCTATCGCCGGATCGTGGAGAAGTTGTGCGTCCAAGGAACAGGCAGTTGCAGCGTCTCGTCAGTTCGCCGTGTTTCTAGATCACCGAGATGCTTTCAATTCCTGGTTGGCGACCAGCGGGAATTA
>JBEKVD010000125.1:0-4896 GCA_049514315.1 Candidatus Limnocylindrales bacterium
TCATCGCTTCGAGGAGCTGTGGCTCTACAAGGTCGATCGCCTCGGCCGAGACGCCGTCGACCTGCTGGTGGTGCGCCGCCGCCTGGACGCCCTCGGCATCGCCCTCGTATCGGTCGTGGAGGACCTGGAAGCGGATGGCGAGCGCACTCGTGACCGCGGTGCTGGGTACCTGGCACACAGCATACGGCCCGCGCCTCCTGCTCCCAACGGAGACTACCTCGTTCATCCCTGCTCAGACCATCGAGGAGGCGCACTATCTGGCCGCTGTCCTGAATGCACCGCCCGTGCGAGCCTACGTGTTGTCCTTCTCGTCGCCGGGTCGGGGTATTGGCGCGCCATCGATCATGCAGCAGTTGGCGCTGCCGGCTTACGACTCGGCCAACCCCGTCCATGCCGCGCTGAGCGATGCGGGCGCCCGGGCAGCGGACCTGGCGGCCAGCCAAGCTGGTGCTGCGCAAGCTGAGCTGGCCGAGATAGAGCGAGAGCTAACCAGGTTGGTCGCTGGCCTGTTTAGCATCCCCGCGAAAGATCTCCGGGCGATGCTCCGGATAGCATTGCCAGCCGGGCCCCTGGGACTCCATGACTAGCTCCGTGGGCGCGACCTAGCGTCCGAGCACGATGAGCACAGTTAGTGTCGGGTTCCGAAGATCGAGCAGCGCTGACAGCGAAGGAGAGAGCCGAAGTGGATCTGGCACTCACTCCGGAGCGCACGGCGCTCGTCGTGATCGACCTGCAACGAGGCATCGCCGCAATGCCGGCGGCCCCGCATGCGGCGGCCGACGTCGTCTCGAACGCGGCGGCCCTCGCCGCTGCGGTCCGCGCCGCAGGCGGGACCGTCGTCCTCGTCGGGGTCACCCCCTCGGCCGATGGGAAGGATGCGCTTCGCCCCAGACCGATGCGCCGCCGCGGCAGCCGGGACCGCGCCCTTCCGACTGGGCGGAGATCGTCTCCGAGCTCGGCCCGGAGCCGAGCGATCTCGTCATCACGAAGCGCCAGTGGGGCGCCTTCTACGGAATCGAGCTCGATCTCCAGCTCCGTCGGCGCGGCATCGACACGATCTTCCTCGCCGGCATCTCGACGAACGTAGGCGTCGAGAGCACCGCCCGCGACGCCTACGAGCGCGGCTACGAGCAGGTCTTCGTCGAGGACGCAATGGCTGCCCGGAGCGCCGACGAGCACGAGCACACCGTGCGCACGGTCTTCGCGCGGATGGGCCGGGTGCGCTCAACCGCGGAGGTGCTCGCCGCATTGTGGGCCGCGAGCCCGGAAGCCTGAGCGGCGCAACGACAGGGGTCAGAATCGGGGCTTCAGCTGCGGCACCGTCGAACCCGCAGCCTACGCCGTGGATCCCGGGCAAGACCGGCGACCCGCGCGTCGTCGAGGCCCTCGCGGCCTCCCCGGAGAAGTCTGACCGGGATGGGAACGGGTGAGCGGTTGCGGCCGACATGGCGGCGTCGGCTGGGATCAGTGGGTCGCCGGGTCTATCCCGAAGTCCTAGTGTCCCAAGCCGCTGGTTCCTGGACGGTTCGGCCGGCGGCAACTGAGCGAGGCCGGCGAGTGGGGAACCACCCAGTTTCCTCGGGATCGGGACACTAGCCCCCCGTCCCGCCGGTCAGTCCATGTCAGTCCTTGACGTATCTCGCCGGGTAGCGGAAGAGGTCACGGCTCTTCGCCTGCAGGACGAACCAGTAGTTCCCTTCGTCCCAGCTGTAGGTCGAGGTATCGGCCACCAGCGCATGCGTGCCCGACGTGGTGATGGTTGCCGTCCAAAAGGAACCGTGGTGGTCGTGCAGCAGCAAGCGAAACTCTCGAAGGAGGAGCCTGCGCGAGTCGAGCGACCCGCTGATCTGGGCGTTGAGCTCCTGCCATTCGTCCGCCGTCGGCAGGTGGAAGCCCGTCGGCGCGAGGCGCAGGGCCTCCTCGTGCGTGAGAAGTCTGCCGAACTCTGCGGCATCCCAGGTCGGGCTGGAGGCAGCCACTGAGTCCTCCGCCTCCAGATTCCGGGCCGTCTAGATCTGCCTCCCGATCGTCACCGTCTCGGGCCCGAAAGGATTCGTCGGTCGCCTGCTGAAGAGCCTCATCTGCTCCTCCTCTCCTCGGCCCACTTGGCGAGGGCTGCCTCTTCTGCTGCCCAGGCGGCGTCCTGGGTTGCCCAAGCAGCCTCGAGCTCGGCGTGTGCCTTCTCGTAGAGCGGCGTCCTTTGGGCAGCGGCCTGCTCACGCCACGCCTTGACCTCACCCCGCTCTAGTGGGCTCGGCTCGTCCCCATAGATGGCGCTGCGCATGATGGCTTCGATGCGAAGCGGCGTCCCGATGCGATCGTCGATCCTGCGCCTGGCCTCGCTCCACTCCTTCTCGCGACGGGACTTCTGACCCCGGGCGAGGATCTGGCTCGCTTCGGCTGCCGTCGCCGCGTCCCCGTTCCACCAATGGCGAAGCTCCGGGACCTGCTGGTAATGGGGATAGAGCAGGCGCGGCGGAGCCCAGGGCGGCGGCGCGGGCATCTGAGCCACCGAGGCCCACCTCGAGCAATGCTTCAAGCACCGCGAGGTGGAGGTATTGGGCGAGGTATTCAGCCGCACACCTGCGGATCTCTGTTGCCTTCCGCGTTGTTCCGACGTAGTGCAGGGCCCGCAGGAGACCGACGACGTCGTGCTTCTCGTGCAGCCGTTTGGGATCAGGTCCGAACAGATCCATGTGCCTGCTCCTTGGGGTCCCGCGACAACCGGTCGAACCCGGGCGAGACTGGACGCAGCGTTTCGGATGGCGCGGGGATGGTGGCCGGAGCCTACCCGACGGATTCGAGGGCTGCCCGGGCCTCGCGCAGGCTCGCCTCCGGTGCTCCGAGCTCCTTCGCAAGCTTCCGTGCGACGCCGTCGAATGACCCAGCGCTGCCGAGCGGGACGGCCTCCCGCGTGTTGCGGTACTGGGGGTAGACGAACGCGTCGAACCTGCGGCCGAGAAGCCCACGCGAGACGCCGATGACGATGGATTGCCACGCCTCCCGCTCGTCCCGACCCGCCGCCTTGGCGATGCGGACCAGTCGCTTCCACGGCTCCAGTCGCGCGATGGCCTCTGACCCGAAGGCCGCGATCCGGTCACGAAACTCGATCCGGACTCTGGCGTCCGCGGCGGCCGCTTCGCGTAGGAGCGTGTCGAGATTGTCCACCGCAATAAACGGTACTCCGCGCCCAACGCGGCCGAGAGCCAGCCACGGCATCCCCAATCGTCACGATCCGGCTCTATGAAGGGGAGCCCGCGGTCAAGCTGGGTACCTCACGTTTGATTTCGGCCCAGGCCGGCCTCACGGCCCGGCAGACTGATCGTCCGATCGAGCAGCGCTCATTTCTCTTTGGCCCTCTCGGCTCCGAAGGACAAGGTCAGACGGGGGCTGCGCTGGCGCGATCGTTCTCAGTTCAGGGCCCTCCGCCTGGTCGAACGTCGCGGCGGATGACCATCTTGATGCCACCGAGTCGCGTCGGTACGCTTGGGGCGCGCTGTCTCCTACGGGTCATATCTGGGTCCGACACAGGAGGATGGGACATGCTGACGGGTCTTCAGGGCTTCCTAAAATCGTGGGGCGGCCCGCTCATCTTCCTGCTCGCGATTGCGTCCCTAGCTCTTGGGTTCGTGGTCCCACGCGTCGCCAATGGGCAGACAGTTGCGGGCATGACCGCGGGCCAGGCGTCGTTCATCATCGAGGTGATCCTGGTTCTAGTGTTGTTGGCGGTGGTCGGCATCGGAATGTCAGCTCGCCTGAGCGGCGTACTCCTGGACTCGCGCAACCGCTACAGCCTGCCGCAGCTTGCGGCCGTCCTGTGGGCCGTGCTATTGGTAGCCGGGGTGCTGGCGGCTGGCCTCGCCAACCTTGCTCGTTCCGCCAGCGATCCTCTCGCGCTCAAGATTCCGCAGGAGGTGTTCGAGGCCGCTGGACTCAGCGCCACGGCACTCGTGGGAACCCCGATCGTACGAGCTGTAAAACGCGGCAACAGCCAGCCAACGGACCTCATGGGTCCTGATAAGCAGCCAGTGACTGACAAGCAGCTCGTGGGGTCCATCGTCCAGAACACCAAACCAGACAGCGCCACATGGATGGATCTCTTTCAGGGCGAGGAGAGCGGAAACCACGATCGACCCGACCTGAGCCGCATCCAGCTCTTCTACTTCACGATCCTTGCCGTCGGGATCTATGGCGCCCAGTTATTTGCCGCCCTTGGAAGCAGCACGCCCGCCACATTCCCGCAGCTCGATCAGGGCCTGCTAGGCCTCTTGCTCCTGAGTAACGGAACCTCGCTCGTATATCAGGCCGCGCCGCACAAGGGCGCCGCAGATGATGCGCCTTGAAGCGATGCCCAGGTAGTGGCTATTCCTTGTCGGTCGCTCAATTACGCAGAGCATCGGCGACGTTAGAAACGCGACGCCCACGCGACAGCCCGGCGACTGACGATCAGCGCTGTCAATTCGTGGCTTGAGAGCGCACCGCATCGAGTTCCCGGACGTGTCGTTGGATACAGGGATCACGGATGAGGGGGACACGGATCGCATTCTGCGACAAGCGGTGTGTACTGCGCGTTTGCCATCGAGTCGACCTCATGTCATTCCACGTCAACAAGTGCGCGGTCGGTGAGCATCCCGCAGCGTGCCGGCTCGTCGGCACTACGAGTTGTTAGCCGCCTGGCTGCTTATGCTCTGGGTGATCTGCCAGAGTTGGCTCATGATCGTCATCGCCGGTGTCACGCTCTGGTACCTCTCGACGCCGCGCGTGAGAACGGCGTTCGGCCGGTCTCAATCCGCTGGAGAGTCCCGTGGAACCGATGATCCATGAGCGCGAGCCCTCCGCCGATCGCACCGCCAGCAGGACTGCCCTCGGCGCGGCGAGGCTACGGGCGGCGCATCT
>JBEKVD010000126.1:0-4856 GCA_049514315.1 Candidatus Limnocylindrales bacterium
GCGACGGTGGGCGCCTCGTTCAGGCAAGGAACGATGACGGCGACACGCTGCGCGACGGATGGGACGACGATGTCGCGACTACGGACGGCGCCGGGCTCCCCCGTAGACATCGGTCTCCTCCTGCGCCGCGTCCGGGCCTGGGCAATGCTTCGCGGACGTCGAGTGGTAGTGGCCGAAAGGAACAAACGAACTCTAGCACGCTGCGGTGCGCTCGGACGCACCCGAGTAGCTGGCGTCGATCAGATCCTCGCCAACATGGGAGGTCGATCGGCTCGAAGCCCCCGCCGACACGCCCAAGACCCACGAGGTCGAAGAGCGCTCCTCCGGCGAGGCCTGCGACAGGATCGCCGGCGTCTCGAAGCGATCCTGGGCCTCCTTCTCGTGGCCTCGCGCCTGCCCCTGGTTCTGGCCGCGCTTGGGGTCCTCAGCCGCGTGCCCGAACAGCCGCCAGATCCCACGACCCGAGCTCACGCTCGAGCCATTGCCGAGCGGTACGGCTGCGGGGCGCTGCTACCGTTCCAGCTCGGTGACGACACGCTCGTCTTCTCCCCGCCCGATGGCGAGGGGCTCGTCGTCTACGGCCTGGCCGGGCGGACCGCCGTCGTTCTCGGCGACCCGATCGGGCCGGCCGAAGCCACGCCCAAAGTGTTCGGAGACTTCCTGGAGCGCTGAACTCGCCCGATGCCCGTGGTCTGGAGAGTCCAGGACGGGCTCCCGCCACCCGCCCCTCATCGCACTCAAGGCTTTCTTACTCGGTCCAGCACCCCGTTGACCCGGGCAGCCGTGGCGCTCACTAACCAGCAATCGCGACGGTTGGCAGTGGTGGGAGCCTGGCACCCACCTATGGCCGCGGCCGATTTCGTCTACTTATGCTCACATCATGCGAGTAGAGTGGATGCGCTCGTCCGCCATGGGGTAGCAGGCATTCCGACGAGCAGGGGCAGACCGGGCGGTTCCGTCCGAGCCCACCCGCTGATGGGGTGCACCAACGTAGATCGCGCGTCGCCAGTCGGTCGATGCGATCCGTTGTAGATCCGGGAAGGAGAAACCCGGATCTGTCCGGTACCCAAAGGAGCGGGTTCGGTGAGGTTACTCGATCCGCATAAGACGCCGGGACGGCGGCGCTCACCTGGTGCGGCGCGTCGGTGCAGCGTCGACCGGGCACGATGGCCCTCGCTCGTGCCGGTGTGCGACCTGCCTAACCCATGGTCAGCACGTTACGTGGATCCATCGAATCAATGTTCGGCGACAAATGCTAGAAAGGAGGGGATAGGATGATTCCGAATATGCCAACGATAGGCATCAGGTTCGATATCGAGAAGGCAGGCGGGGGTTACTACGGGTTCGCTTGTTGGAGAGTGTTCTGGCAAACACTCAATCCAGAGGACATTGGCGTTGCCTCCCTGTATGAAGGAGACACTGCTGCTACGATCAGCGGCCGGGAGAATGTCTTTTGCATCGCGGTTCAAAGTTTCGACAGCGGTGCGATCGCAGAGATAGAGACGGCATTGACCAGAAGCGAGGCCTTCAAATGCGTCTGTGCGACTCCCATGTTTGTTGAAGGACCATCCTGCGTGGCTGAGCCGCTGCCCGACGCCGGCAGAATCGATGCCGAGGGCAACCTTGTTGGTGATGCCGGTGCATCTCGTTCTGCACTTGGAGCGGTCAAGAAGGAGCGTACGACGGCGAGCGGAGTAGGAGGGCAGGCTCCGATTCCTGAAAGGGCCAAGCCTGCTTCGGAGCGGACCCGAACACTCCCCGCCATCTCGTCGTTCGAGGGACTCGGTACATTCCTTGGCAAGCAATTCGGCACAAAGGAATATGAATACGGCTGCTGGATGACGCCAGAAGAACTCTGTGACGTTGTCGAGAGATATGCGGACATCATTCTGGTTTCCCTGGATGAGTATTCCTGCGGTGCCTCTGAGGACATGTGCCGAGTGAGACTCTTCGAGAGGACTCCTCCAGGAAGAAGGCCGATCGGGTTCACCGGACTGTATCCATTCGCTTCACTGTCCGAGGCCCGCACGTTCGGGCAGGATTACAGATCGGTTCCAGAGTACGCCAAGGCATTGCCCCGCCTCGCGGATGTGCGCGGCAAGTACCACTTCAACTTCACCCGAGGCGGAAGTGCGGAGAATTCGCTGAATGAGCCTTTCGATCCGAAGAGTGCTATTCCCCCTGAGTCCCTGTGGGGGAGACTGTATCAGCGGAAGGCGCGCTTCTTGAGCGATTTACCAGACACCGAGAAATGGCAAGCGTCACAGCCCGGATCGACCGTTTCTACTCAACGGAAATGGTGGCAGCTTCGGAAATAGAGGCGCCGAACAACCGGTTGCAGCGGCCGGCGTTTCGCCGCCGCTGAACCGCGGCGTTGGGCGGAAGGGAATCGCACGGAGAGGAGCGAGTCATGCATGAGAGCGACGACCAAGGTGCCGTGCCAGCTGGTTGGTATACGGACCCCAGCCCGCGACATCAGTACCGGTACTGGGACGGCACATCCTTGACCGACCGTGTCTCAGACAAGGGTGTGGAGACAGTCGACCCCCTGGAAGCGAACCCACGGTATGCTAGCGAGGCTGCTGCTGCGAACCTGCGAGTACAAATATACCTCACTGTGGTCATGGGGACGACCAAGCAAGGTCGTCAGTATTGCTTCGACGAGGAGGTGGTTGAGAAATACGGCACTGCAGCAATTCCGGGCTTGGTTAGCCTGCTGGACAACCCGGAGAAATGCTACAAGGCCCGTAATGCTCTGTCGAAGCTAGGATCGGCAGCGGTCGGTCCGCTCCTTGCCAAACTGGCAGAGAGACGCAGTCTGAAATCACAGGTTCTGCTTGTTGGCATCTTGAACGAGAGCGACGATCCGGCTGCCGCGCAGGCAGTTGCTTCATTCGTTGCTCGGTGGAAGACCGCTATGCAGACGTATGGGCGTACGAGGGCTCAACAATGGTGGCTGTCCAACAGGCCCAAGGAGCCCGTCTGCGACAGCTGTGGTGACCCAGTCTCGGTGGAGGACTCGTATCTCCACACAAGCAGCATGATATGCGGTAAGTGCATGACCAGGGCCATGGATAGATGGGATTTCAGCTATGACTGGTTTGGACCTGGAACGACTGAGGCAGCCTTCGCCCTCCTAGAGATGGTTGTGGTAGTTGAGCGGCCCCGAGAACTTGTGTGGGCCTTCTTCACCGAACCTGCAAACTGGGAGAGGTGGTGGGGCGGTGCGGTGAAGGCGGCACAATGGCGCGAGGGCGGCGAAGTAGAGTGGGCATCTGGAGGCTCGTCGCGCATCGCAGCCTTAGCCCCTTGCGAGTCCGTTCGCCTGGAAGGGACCTTCGTGGACACGACCTTTGTCTTCGAGCCAGAGGACAACGGACGCACGGCAGTCAGGATCATGGAGGGCATCCCCAAGGGGGGCGCCTACTTCAAGGACGGAGGAGCCGCTCATCACGAGCAGCTGAAGACGTACCTGGCGCAGCTCAAGGACCTCATAGAGGGTGAGACACCCCTCGCCAGCGAAGGGAACACGGACCAACCGCTCGGGTTCTGCGATTTCTGCGGCGCCAAACGGATCGTCGCCGGGCAACTCCATTGCGGATCGTGCGGCCAGAAGCTCTCCCAGCTATCGGAGGTAGCTCTCGGTCCGGTTCCGGGCGGGTCTGTCGCTGCGGCTCAAGTCGCGACGGAGGTCCAGGCAGTCCCCGAGGTGCCGGTCGCTCCGGCGATGCCGGTGGCCCCCTCGATCCCCGAGCAGCGGTTGGCTGAACCTGAGGTTCTCCCGCCTCCCGTCGTACCCATCCCTCCTCCGCCATGGGCTACGACCGCTCCTCCAGACGCCGCAACGCCTCCTCCGGCCGCGTACCCTCTGCCTCCGCCGCCGCCTGCGGCCCCACCGGCACCGGCGGTCTCGACCCCGGCACCGATACCGCCAGCGCCCGTGGCGGACGACCAACAGCAATCCGGTCAGCCACCGGCGGGACCGTCGGGCGCTTGGCCTCCGCCCCCTTCACAACCGGGTGGGTACGCGCCGGGCGCCCCTGCCTTGGGCCAGCCGCCGCAGCAGCCGGGTTGGGCCCAGCCCGATACCAACGACAAGTGGCGGCAGAGCCTTCAGGTATGGATTGCGGTCGCCCGGCCTCTCCTCCCTCCCGAGGCTGTCGTCCGACAGGTGATCGTAGGGAGCAACAAGTCGAGGTACGCGCGCTGGACCATGCTTCGGTGGGTCCCCTTCCTGCGCTTCGCAGCCTATCCGTTTCTTTTCGTCCGCAACAAGACAAGCCGGATCTTCGCGGTTGCAGTAGCCGACGACGCCATATACGTGATCGAGTTCGCCCGCAGCGGCAACTTCTCTTCGTCCTGGCGGGCCACTCGCATAGCCGCGGTCTTGCCTCGCGCTACGAGACTCGGCCCGCCGGCCGGGCGCGAGACGCGAATCAGTCTCGGCACCACGACACTTTACGTTTCGACGCGGAACAATCGCGATGAGATCCTGGCGGCGGACGCCTGGAGCCAACCCCAGGGGGCGACAGGTTGGGCTCAGCCTTCTTAGGTCATGGCCGGGGCGGCGTCTTCAGGTCTGGTGCAATCCATGCCTCCTGGCGCGGTGTCGGCCCTGGCGCGTGAGATGGCCGCGATCAGAGCTGCCAGCCAGTCCTGTGGGCCTGCTCCTCGGCATCGCCGGTACAATCCCACTCTATGCGTCCCAGCTTCGCGCAAGGTGTTGAGCGGGCTCTATCAACACCGACGTACCTGAAGGTTCCCGAGCTTACCGTCTACTTCTGGATCATCAAGCTGCTCTCGACGGCCATGGGTGAGTCCACCTCGGACTACCTGGTCTTTCAGATCAATCCGTA
>JBEKVD010000127.1:0-4723 GCA_049514315.1 Candidatus Limnocylindrales bacterium
GATGGACGGCATGGCGCAGGCGCTCGCGAACGATGCCGCTAAAGGCACCGTCCCCACCCACGGGGCTGACCGGGGCCGTCCCGGCAAGGCCGCGGCAGCGGTGGCCCCACGGGCAGCCAAGCCAGCGACGCGGCCGGCAGCCAGGCGTGCGCCCAGCAAGCAATCAGAGCCGAAGCCGTAGATCGGCGGGCCGGGTCACGAGAGGATTCGGCCCTTTGCGGCGCGGGTCCTCACCAAGAGGACAGTCAGGGGTCGCCTACAGAGTCAGAATGGGGAGGACCCGGCGCTCCGGGCAGACCGTCGGCGAGACGCTGCTGTTGCAGCTCCACATCGCTGGATCTCAGAAGGGCGTCGGGTCGCTCTCTTGCTGCCGTCCCCTCGCTGCTTGCCCAGGCTGCGGCCACCGGCGTCCATCCTGGGCCACACGGTCGGCCATCCCATGCTTGCTTGGCACACGGGCGTGGAGCGCGCACTGGAGTCGGCCGGACAGCAAAGCGCCCAAAGGAACCAGCTGTCCTGTCTGGCGCACCGGCGATCGCGATTGCTCATGATCGTCGACCCGCCGCCGAGCCCGTGGCCGACGACCTTGCGGTCCTCGGTCCGGTTTCCCGAAACCGTCTCGGAGATTGCTCCCCGGTCCGGTTCGACAGTGAGTGTCGGCCCCTTCAGGCAAGATTTAGAATGAACGTTCGAAGTAATTCGCACAAGGGACTTGTCCACCAGCTGGCGGGCCGCGCCCGCACTTGTCCACCAAACCAATGCTGGTGTGGACGGAATGTGCAGAAGCCTGACTTGTCCTCGCCTCCTGCCGGCAGGGGGCCCCTGGATCGCCTCCAACGCCGTCGACACGATGCAGCCATAGTCCGCGGCGGATCGAGCCTAGAACGGCCTGAAAGTGGCGACGTCCCACGAGGGACGCCGCCGATGACCGAACCCCGGTACGTCGCCCATCAGGACTGACCCCTGCAGCCGTTGACAGGCCACGATCAGGACCCACCATAAGCCCTGCATCGGCCAGTCCACGCGACAGTGCAAGGAGAGAACTCATGCCAGATCTAGTCGATCTCGTGGTCATCGGCTACCCCGATGAAGCTACTGCGGAAAAGGCGTACGAGGTGGTGGTTCAGCTCCAGCACGACCTAGTCATGCAGGTTGCCGGGGCCGCTGTCGTGGCCAAAGATGCCGAGGGCAAGGCCAAGATGGTGACCAAGACCGGGGCCACGAGCTCGGGCGCCATGATGGGTGGCTTCTTCGGCCTGCTCTTCGGCCTCCTGTTTCTGATCCCCGTGGGCGGCCTGATCATCGGCGGCATCCTGGGAGCCGTGATGGGCACCATGACCGGCTGGGGCATCAAGGACGACTTCCGTCAGCGGGCCCAGGATGTTCTGAAGCCAGGTACCGCCGCGCTCGTCCTCTTCGTCAAGAAGTGGACCGAGGACAAGGCGCTGGCCGCCCTCGCCCCCCTCGGTGGCGAAGTCCTCAAGACTTCCCTCTCCGATGACGCCACCAAGGAGATCAACGCCGCCCTCGAGGCAGACTAGATCCAGGCCACCGGCGGCAACCCATGCACACCGACCCAGGAAGACTCCTGGAGTCACCCGGGGCCTTGAGCTGGCCCGACCCTCGCTTTTCGACCCAGCCTAGTGGGTCTCAGCCGTCCTCGACGCTTGGCGGCTGGGTCCGGGCACGATGAGGACCGAGCACGGCGCATGATGAAGAACCGCTCGGGCAACGCTCCCAACTAACAGCCGTGCAAGGCCGCTCCGTCCATGCGTGCCAAGGACGATGAGATCGGCATCCCAGTTCACCGCCGTTTCGACGAGCCGATGCGCCGGGCTGCCATCGTCCACCTCGCTCTCGGTCTGGAGGCCCGCCGCCCGTAGATCGGCTGCGGTCCTCCCGGCGAGCGCCTCATGGTCCGCGTGAACCTTGGCCGCGGCGGCCTCGTGCGATGCCCGTCTCGCGGCCCCCAGCAACCAGGGATTCCATTGCGGATCGATGTCGGCAACGCTGAGCACCCGGATATGGGCTCCGTGGAGGACCGACCAGCGACGAACGGTATCCGTCGCTGCCGCGGCGCTTTGCGAGCCGTCCTCGCCAAGGAGGATGCGGTCGATCCGATCGCGCCGCGCTATGAGCACCGGTCGGTGGCTCTGGTCGACGACCTCGGCGGAGACCGATCCAAGGACGGCCGACTCGAACGGTCCGCGGCCACGGTTGCCCAGGACAATCAGATCGGCATCGAGCTCGGACGCGTGATCGAGTATCGCGGTCGCGGCCCGGCCGAGCACTGCCTGCGTCTGGACCGTTATGTCCGGCGCGGCGAACCGCTGAGCGACGGCGGTGACCATGCGCCGGGCTTCCGCCTCCATCGCGTCCTCAGTCTCCTGAATTACGTCCGCCGACAGAACAACTCCCGGCATGCTGAAGATGGCCGTGGCGCCGGGGTAGGCGGTGACGACCTCGATCGTGCTGCCCATGGGCCAGGCAAGGTTCGCCACGAGCGACGCCGCTCGGTCGGCTGATGTGGAGCCATCAACTCCTAGGAGAACCCGCATGTCGAACCTTCCTGTCTTCCGAGCCGGCTCGCTCCGACCCGCTGCTCGGATCTGAGGCACCGTGCCTGAGTACTGTCAGGCTACACCCCGCCGATACCGACCCAGTGGTTTCGTCGCACGGCCATTCCTCTCCCATTCGGATGGGCGGCCTCAAGATCGCGCGACCTAAGCCGCGTGGCGACGCGTCACCGCCGCAGAAACGGACTGGATCCAACGTGTGGGACACGTCGGTTCAAGGTTCCCTCGCCCGCCTGCCCGCACCCTGTGGTTTCTTCGTGTCGAGGGCTTCCAACCATCGGGAGAAGCCAGGCAGCCGACAGCAGTCGCGAGCGACGTGGTCGGTTCGGTCGGCTATGAGTCGACCTGCTCGGCCCAGCCCCCGAGCCACCGCTCCACTGGCTGGTAGTCCGGTTGTCGGCGACAGGCGGAGCGGGCGTAAGCGACGGTTGCGCCCGCCGAAACAGGACCCGCTCAATTGCGTCGTCCAGAGGGCCGGTAGGATGCTCCGCTTCGCAACGAGCGCTCACGAGGGAGAACGTAGATGAAGATGACCGACGTGGAGTCGGGCTCCGGCGAGCTCGACATCCGAGCCATCGTGCTAACGGCCGACAAGTTCGAGGACATGGAGCTCTTCGTCCCCTATTTCCGGCTCCTCGATGCCGGTGCCCGGGTCGACATCGCAGCTCCGAGCATGGCCGACATCGGCGGCGAGTACGGATACACGGTCGCCCCCGACCTGCTCATCGACGATGTCGATCCCGATTCCTACGACCTCCTCATCGTTCCTGGTGGATTCCCAGACGGTGCGCCTGCGGCGGTGCGTGCTATTCCCAAGGCGCAAGAGATCGCCCGGTCGTTCTTCGTCAAGAACAAGCCTGTGGCGTCGATCTGCCACGGGCCCTGGCTGCTCGTTTCGGCGGATCTGGTCCGGGGCCGCCATCTGACCTCGTACTGGCACGACGGCGTGCCGGAGGAGATCAAGGGAGCGGGCGGTCTCTGGGAGGACACAGCCGTGGTGGTTGACGGAAACCTCGTCACGTCGCGTTGGCCAGCGGACCTGCCAGCCTTCACAGCCGAGATGATCAAGCTGGTTCAAGCGTCGGCAGTACCGGTTGCCCGCTGAGTCTCGGCAAGCCGCGAGTTAGCACAGCCGCCGGCGCACCCGTTCGACCGGGCTTACCTGGAGACTGAGCTTCCTTCGCCGGCGCGCTCGGCTCGAACGCCATGGCACTCAGACGACGACCGGCGACGTCTCCAGGCCGACCCCCGTCAACTCGCAGCCGGCAGGTCAGACGGACAGGGCAAGCTCGCCCCTGAAGGACATGTCGCCACGTCCTCCGAAGGCTCCCGTCAGAGGGCCTCTCCCGCCTCGGCCGGGAGCAGCTGGCGGGCAAGTGTCACGTTCGGAGGCGCAGGCGTACTCAGACCATGGTCTGGTCATGCCTCGCGTAGAGCTCCGTCCATTCGTCCTGGCTGAGTTTGCGTCCGGATCGTGCAATCTCGGCAAGCTCCTGAAAGTAGCGCTCCCGAGGTGCGCCCGGCGAGAAGAGCATGAGCATCGAGGCATCCGCGTCCGTGTCGTTCCGGAAGGCGTGCACACCGCCCTGCGGCACGTACAGGAAGTCGCCAGCCGTTGCCTCCACCCAGTGCGCCCCGTCGAGGAGACGGACCGTGCCGCCAATGATGTAGAAGGACTCGGAGAAGGTGCGGTGGAAGTGGGCTGCAGGTCCACCGCCACGTGGCCTCATCTCGTACCGGAAGAGCCCGAACTCTCCGCGGGTCAAAGAGCCAGGCGCGATGAACTGGACAGAGGAGGTCGGCTGCACCAACGGCGGGACTTCGGTTGCCGGCCGGAATACGGTACTGAGCTCGCCAATGTCACCCACGTATGACATGCCCGCACTCTCCCTCCAGGTTGAATGTCACGAGACCCGTCTCCCGCGCCGGTTCCCTGGGCGTCGGGGGCGGCCGATGTGGTGCAACGTTGAGTGCTAATCGGACCCACGATGGTTTCCTCGTGACGGCGCTGCGGACGCCTCTACGGGTGTCGATCCGCGGCCGGCGGCTGCCGAGCTGCGCCGCTCCGACATCGTCCAGGACGATCGAGCCCGGGCGTGACTCGGGCCGCGCCGTGCGCAGCCATGCCACTGGCATCTTTGATCGCC
>JBEKVD010000128.1:0-4546 GCA_049514315.1 Candidatus Limnocylindrales bacterium
TCGCCCGCCGGCTCGACGGTGAAGTCGTGGCTGTACTTGTTCTTGAAGTAGCGGGCCTCATTCGCCCGGAGGCCGGCGAGCGCGGGAGCCACGGGCGAAGACTCCAGGCCGATGGTCGAGACGTTGGTGAAATCCACGACGTAGGACATGACTCGCTCCTTGTGCCTCGAGGAGGCGGACGCGTACGCGGACCGGATCATCCTGCTCCGCCAGGGCCGGATCGTGGCCGACGGCACCGCCGCCGAGGTCCGGAACCTCTCGAGCGGACGATCGGTCCGGGCGAGCCTGAGCGGCGCCGACGAAGCAACACTGTCGCGCCTTCCCGGTGTCCGCTCGGTCGAAATCCGGGGTGAGCGCGTGCTCATTCAGACCATGGATTCCGATGCCGTGGCGCGCTACCTGCTGACGGCCACAGCAGCCCACGACGTGGAAGTCGTCGCCCACAACCTCGAGGATGCTTTCCTCGCCTTGACGGGCGACGAACCGGCCACGACCGCCGATAGCCGTCCGAGCGACCGGAGCGTGGCATGAATTCGAAGGTTCCGATTGGCCCCCGGCCGCTCGATGCCCGGCGGACGCCGCCGCTGGGCGGGTTCAATCTTACGTTCCTGTCGATCGAGATCCGACGTCTCCTGCGCAACCGGCGGACCGTGGTCCTGACCGTGTTGGTGCCAGTGGTCCTGTTCCTGCTCTTGAAATCCGACAAGCGGGCCATCGCGCTGGGAGGGATCGAGCTGACGGCCGCCACCACGATGATCGGGATCGCCGTCTATGGGGCGATGCTCGCGGCCACATCAGGCGGCGCCATGGTGTCGGTCGAGCGCGCCCAGGGCTGGAGCCGTCAGCTGCGACTTACGCCCCTGCGGCCGGCTGCCTATGTCGCAATCAAGTTACTCACGGCGATGGTGCTCGGCCTGGTCTCGGTGGCCGTTGTCTTCGTCGCCGGCGCAATCGACGGCGTGCAGATGACGCCCGCGACTTGGTTGTTGACCGGCGTCCTGGCCTGGGCCGCCTCGTTCGTCTTCGCCGCGTTCGGGCTGTTCATGGGCTATCTGCTGCCGTCTGAGAACGTCATGCAGTTCATCGGTCCGGTCCTGGCTGTCTTCTCCCTGTTCGGCGGACTCTTCGTTCCGCTGAGCCTCTTGCCCTCGGCCATGCAGGACATCGCCCCATACATGCCAACCTACGGAGTAGCCGAGATCGCGCGCTTTCCGCTGGTGGGGGGCGCCTTCGATCTGACCTGGCTGGTGAGCGTGGCCCTGTGGACCGCAGCGTTCGCCGCCGCAGCCATGATCCTGTTTCGCCGCGATACCCGTCGCACCTGACTATCGTCTTAGGGCCGGAGTGCGCTCGGTGCGAACTCCGTAGCGTGTTGTCGCGTCGAGCCCCCAGCGCACCCTGTGGGCGAGTGACTCACGGGGCCTTTCAGAAGTGGAAGCCTGACTCCAACAAAGCCATACCCCTGTCGATCCGCGCCAGGAAACGCTCCGTCCAGGTCTCGTCCTCGCCACCAAGCCACGCCGCAATTGACAGGCCGATCACCGCGCCGGCGAGAGCGAGCACGTCGTCGTCGTTTGCAGGCCGGCCGGTGCGCTCGGCTACGAGGTCGGCGATCTCGCGCAGAGTTCGCGTGAACTCGCCGAGCATCGCCGCCCGGAGCTCGGGCACGGTTCGCATCAGCCGCTCGCGTTCGAGCTGGAGGGCCATCTCCTCGCCGGCCAGGCCCGCAAAGCCAGAACGGAGTGAGGCGCGCAGCGCCTGGACGGGATCGAGCTCCGCGGGTTGCGCCCGGAATCCCTCGATCATCCGCTCGTCGAGATCGTCGTAGATGACGAGGTCCGGTTTGGTTGGGAAGTAGCGGAAGACGGTGGAAGGCGATACCTCAGCCGCCTCGGCGATGTCCTCAACCGACGTCTCTTCGTAGCCCCGGTCGCGGAAGAGTCGCAGCGCCTGTTCCTGGATCAGAGCGCGTGTCCTGGCCTTCTTGCGCTCGCGCAAGCCCGGTCTTGGGGGCTCGTCCCTGTGCGTCACGTCCATGGCTCACCCTCCTGCAGCTACTGGAACGTCACCGGCCCGCCCCGGGCCGCGATTGCCACTGGATCGTCGAGACCGAACACGACGAGGATCAGCGCGTCCAGCGACAGGATCGCCGCCCAGAAGGTTCATCGTTGGGACCTCATCCAGGTCAGATCCGCGCTGTTGTTGGTGCCCCATCACCACTCGTCCTGGCTGACCGTCACGCCACCGGGCTGAGCTTGCGAGGTCTCAGCGGTGTCGGTGGCATGGACACGCCCCGGCATGAAGGCGAGGGCGAGGATCACGCCCGCCGCCGCGACGACGGCGGCAACTCGTACCGCGTCGTCGATACCGGCCACGAAGGCGTTGCGGACGGAAGCGAGCAGCTCCAGGGAGTTGAGTTGTTTGGCAACCGCCAGCCCGCTGAAGACACTCCCCTTCACGGACGCGGCGGCCTGCGCAGACAGGCCCGCCAGCGATACCTGGCCCTGATACGTGGAGTTCAGGACACTGCCCAGGATCGACGCGCCGAAGGCTGGGCCGAGCTTGATGACCGCCTGCAGGAGCGCCGACCCAACGCCGCTACGATCGGCCGACAGCTCGACCAGAGCGGCCGACGCGGAGGTGGCGAAGCCGAGGCCGGCGCCGGCCCCGGCCACGAAGGTCCAAGCGGCGATGAGCCCGTCGCCGCTGGTCGCGGTCATCGTCGCGCCCAGCAGCAGCCCCGCGATCACCACCGCGAAGCCGGCGGCGACGGTGAACTTCGCGCCCAGCCGCGCGGCCACCCGATCGGCCGGCACCGCGCCCACGATCAGCCCGGCGATGACCGGCAGCAGGCGAACGCCGGAACCCTGTGGGTCGAGGCCGAGGATGGCCTGGAAGTACTGCGGCAGCGCGAACAGGACGCCGAACAGCCCGAAGATACCGAACGCGGTGAGAACCATGCCCCACGTGAAGCTGCGCGAACGAAATAGCGACAGATCGATGAGCGGCTGTCCACCCGGTCGCCCGGTGAGGCGGCGCTCCCAGAGCACGAACCCCACGAGGACCAGGAGCCCGATGACTGCCGGCACGATCGCGCTGGAGCTGCCCCAGCCGTTGTCTCCGGCCTGCACCACGCCGTACATCAGGGCCACGAGACCTGCGCTCGAGAGGATCACGCCACCGAAGTCGATGCTGGGTCGCTGGGCCGACCGGGACTCCGGCACGAGCGCCACGACCGCGACCAGGCCCAGCAGAGCCACCGGCACGTTCATCAGGAAGATCCAGCCCCACCAGACGTTGGTGAGCATCCAGCCCCCGATGATCGGCCCCAGGGGCAGGCCGACAAAGTTGGCAGCGCCCCAGATGCCGACCGCCCGTGGCCGCTCCGCTTCGTCGAACATCACCGTGATAACGGAGAGCGCCATGACGATCATGGCGGCCCCAGCGAGACCGAGCACGACGCGGGCGGCGATGAACACTTCCGGTCCGGGCGCGTAAGCGCACCCGGCGGAGCCGGCCGCGAAGAGGACCAGGGCCGCGACCATGACGGCCTTGCGCCCGTACCGGTCGCCCAGGAGGCCCGCTGGCAGCATGCCGGCCACAAGGGCCAGGGTGTATGCCGTTACGAACCACTGCAGCTGCGACTCGGAGGCCTTCAAAGTACCCGCCAGGGTGGGCAGCGCAACGGTCAGCACGGTCACGTCGAGGGTGACCGCCAGCAAGGCGAGGGTGATGGCGCCAAGCGCCCACCAGCGGCGGGATCCCGCGGTAGCCATGGCAATGACCTCCTGTGGCCTGTGCTAGTCGAATGACTGTTACTCGTAACTCATAGTGCCATGCATTTGCAAGTCTATGCCACTTCCCTCGATCTGGCAATACCTCGGGCTCGTGGTTTGGTCGAACTCGCGACGGTCGCCGCGCTCGCCGTTCGTGGCCATCAGCTCACGTAGCTGCAGGGCCGTAGGGTCGCGACGGGCGGCATGGTCGCCTCGTCCGCCTCGCACGATCGTGTGAGGGTCGATGGCTGCGTCAGCCAGCCCAGCTGCACGACGTGCCACTGGCGGGGCTACTAGTCCTGCCTGGCTGCCGCCGTCGGCCGCCCGGATACCCGCTCGCCAGCTCGAGCACTCGCACTGCGAGGTCGCCGACGCGCTTGATCCTTCGAACCGCAGGTCGTCGGCTGCTGTAGCCGCCGCTCAGGAACCGTAAGCACGACGCTGCCGGTCAGTCGCAGGGCTCCGCGCAAGAACGGCGCTGGCTACCTTCGAGAGGGCTCTCGCTTTCCGGTCGGCCCCATCACGCTCCTGGTCAGACGCGGCTTCATCACGCTCGCGGGCGACGGCGGCGTAGAGCCGCAAGCGTCTCGCGCAGAGCCAGGAACCGCTGTTCATCCTTATCGAGCCCGTCCATCTTCTGAGCCTCGGCCGGCGCAGGGCGGTCGCCCGCGGTGGGCTCGACCGCCCTGCGAGCGGTCGTCACCACTCGGGCTCCGCAGCTCGAGCAGGTCCCAGACAGAGCATCCCGACCGTTGCGCATGACCATGGCG
>JBEKVD010000129.1:0-4535 GCA_049514315.1 Candidatus Limnocylindrales bacterium
TCGACCACGCCCTGAGCCACCATATTCCCGTACTGGCCGAGCGCGATCCAGAGCAGGATGCCCAGGGCCAGGCTGGCGAACAGGTTCTCGTTGTCCTTGGGATTGGGGGGCTGCAGAAGCTGGACCGGGACCAGGGCCATGGCCGACGTGACGGCCGCCGGTGAGAGGCCGGCGTCAGATAGGCGTGCGGCCTCCGCGGCCAGGGACAGCGCGGACTCGACGTTCGATGGCATCGCCTCCTTCGCCACGGCCGTCGGCGCGGTCGACGACCCGGTCACGAGCACGTCGAGCGTGCCCGCCGTCACCTGCGCCTTCCCGGCGGTGACGTCCGCGATGTCGCTGACGGTGACGTTGGCCCCCAGGGACGCGGCAGTTGCCGTGAACGAACGCTCGAGCGCCTGCGACCCGCCACTGAAACCGACCCGCAGCGGCGTGGTCCTGCCGGCGAACAGCGACGCCGCAACGATGCCGACCACGACGAGGACCGCCATCACGATCGTGCCGCCAACGAAGACCCGCGAGCGCAGACGCATGCGGATCTCGCGGCGGGCGACGAGGAAGGTGGTAGGCAGCCGGCGCGTTCCGCCCAGACTCAAAAACCGCGCGTTCATGCCGCTGCCTCCTCGATGACCGTCCGGAAGATCTCGCCGAGGGTGGGCTCGACCCGCTCGAACTGGCGCACCGGTCCGGTGTTCAACGCCGCCTGGAGCAGCACCTGATCGTCGACGCCCGGATCGAGCTCGAACAGCCGCCGCGTACCGTCGGCCTGCACGAGCCGGACGCCCGGCACGCCGGCTTCCCAGCCGTCCGGGGCCCCGGGGACGTCGATCCAGCGGCGCTCCTGCCCCCCGGCTCGGAGCTCGTCCACGGTGCCGCAGGCGACCATCCGGCCCCGGTCGATGATTCCTACTCGGTCGCAGATCCGCTCGACAAGCTCGAGCTCGTGGCTCGAGAAGATGACGGGGACGCCCGCGTCCGCCCGGTCGCGGAGCACGTCCGCCATCACGTCGACGGCGACCGGGTCGAGCCCGGCGAAGGGCTCGTCGAGCACGAGGACGTCGGGACCGAAGACCAGTGCGGCGGCCAGCTGGACACGTTGCTGGTTGCCGAGGCTGAGCGCCTGGAGATCGTCGTTGGCCCTGTCCTTGAGGCCGAACCGATCCAACCAGCGCAAGGCCGAGGCGTGCGCCTCCGAGCCGCTCATGCCGTGGAGCTCGCCGAGGTATGCCAGCTGCTCGGCCAGTCGCATCTTCGGATACAGCCCACGCTCCTCGGGCATGTACCCGATCCGCCTGCGCGCAGCAAGGTCGAGCGGCCTTCCATCCCACCGCACCTGGCCGGCATCGGGAGCGAGGACTCCGAGCACGATCCGCATCGTGGTGGTCTTGCCCGCGCCGTTGCGACCCACGAAGCCGAAGAGCTCGCCGGCATGGACGTCGAAGCCCAGGTCTTGTACGGCGACCGTCTCCCCGTAACGTTTCGAGATCCCGTCGATCTCGAGACTGTGCCCAGTGTTCATGTTTCCTCCGGCGCGACTGCCGCGCGTTCGCGTGTCGAAGAGTCCCCGTCTGTTTGCTCGGTGCTGTCAGATGGCGCAAGGCGCGCCCCTCTCGCGGCAGGAAGGCGGCCGGCGTCCCTCAGAGCGCGACGGAGCAGGAACTCCATCTGCCCGTTCAGGCTGCGCAGGTCGTCGTCCGCCCAGGCACGCAGCGCCTCCATCGTGGCGGGATCGAGCCGCAGCAAGAACGACTTGCGCTCCATCGTCGTTTCCCGCCCCCGGCTACTGGTACAAGGTGCCCGCGTTCACGATCGGCTGCGTCTCGCGCTCGCTGCAGAGGACGACGAGCAGGTTGCTGACCATCGTCGCCTTGCGCTCCTCGTCGAGGTCGACGATGTGCTTCTCCGAGAGCTGGTCGAGCGCCATCTGGACCATGCTCACGGCACCTTCCACGATCCGGGTACGAGCATCGATCACCGCGCTCGCCTGCTGACGCCGCAGCATCGCGTTGGCGATCTCGGGGGCATAGGCGAGGTGACTGATGCGAGTGTCCATCACCTCGATGCCGGCCTTCTGGAGGCGGCCTTGCACCTCCGCCTGCAGCTGCTCGCCGACCTCGTGGGGGTTGCCGCGCAGCGACAGTTCGTCGCGGTGGGGTTCGTACGGGTAGGAGGTGGTGAGGGTGCGGATCGCCGCCTCGGTCTGGACCTTCAGGAACTGCTCGTAGTCGTCAACCTCGAAGAGCGCCTCCGCGGTATCCGCGACGCGCCACACCACCACTGCCGCGATCTCGATCGGATTGCCGTCGCGGTCGTTGACCTTCAACTTCTGGCTCTCGAAGTTGCGCACCTTGATCGAGATGCGACGACGGCGGGTGAACGGGTTGACCCACCAGAGGCCCTGCTGCTTGAGGCTCCCCGAGTAGCGGCCGAACAGAACCAGCGCGCGGGCCTCGTTGGGATTCACCACCGTCAGGCCTTCCCACCCGAGAATCACGAGCACGGCAAACGCGACGATCCCGACCTGGAGATAGACCGGGCCGGTCGACACCGAGCTCTCGATGTTGGCGACGTTGAAGACGAATGCGACAACCGGCACCACGGTGAGCACGAGCAACGCGAACAGCACCGGGAACCCATCGAGTGCCCAGCCCTTCCGCTCCTGGATCATGTCTGTCTCCTACTATCGAAGTGATATCACTGAGATAGTAGCATGGCGCACAATGGTCGATACGGCGCACGGCCGAGCTGCCACAAGCCCGCGCGGTACGACAGCCCCCCTGAGTGGTCCGGGTGGCCGAGCGACCTCGCCGGCCCCTATACGCGCACGCCAGTCCCGTGGCGCCTCCACGTCCGACCGCGGCTCGGCCAGGGCTCCTTGATTCCAACGTGAGCCGCGCCTACGATCAACCCGCGCGTCCGGGTAGGTGCATCGGTCTTTGGCGACCAGTTGATGCGGCACCGGGGCGATGCGCCCCGATCCAGCCGGCCGAGGAGGTGCCGCGGCCGTCGACCTTGCGTCATCCAGCGCAATTCGCCGGACGCGGAGAAGGGGTGAGGCTAGATGGAGTCAATCACAACAGTGGAGGGTCACGGCCGCGCGCGTCGGCCGATCGCCCGTCTCGTAGCCATGGGTGTGGCGGCGGCTCTGGCTGCCGCCATGATGCCGGCCGCGGCTGTCGCGTTATCTGGGCCCGCCGTCTACGTGCCCATCGCTCCTGTGCGTCTCCTCGATACCCGAGTGGGCAACGGCCTCTCCGCCAAGCTGTCTGCGAACGTGCCGGCGACGTTCCAGGTCACCGATCGCGGCGGCATCCCCGCGGACGCCACGGCAGTCACGGGCAACCTGACGGTCACCGACTCGACGGCTGGCTGGGCAGTCTACCTCGGACCGGACCCGATCGCCAACCCGTCGTCCTCGACGATCAACTTCTCAGCGGGCGCAATCGTAGGCAACGGCCTGACTGTCGCCCTGAGCACGAGCGGCGCCCTGAGCGCAACCTACATGGGCCCCGCGGGGGCCACGACGGATCTCGTCTTTGACGTTGCCGGCTACTACACCCCCGATTGGTCCAGCCAATCGGATTCTTGCGTGACCGGGACCGGGGCGACATGCAGCGCCTACTTCCCGCTGACGCCGCAACGCGTTATCGATACTCGAACTGGCCTTGGCGTCGTGGGCGGCAACCCGGGCAAGCTGAGCGCCAACGTGCCGTTCACCGTCACGACGACTGGCTTCCATCGGCTTATGGCAATCACGGGCAACCTGACGGTCGTCAACTCGACCTCCCCCTGGGCGGTCTACCTCGGACCAGATCCAGTCGCGCACCCGTCGTCCTCCACGATCAACTTCTCGGCGGGCGAAATCCTGGGCAATAACGTGACCGTCACCGTGAACTCGACCGGCGCCTTCAGCGCCACCTACATGGGCCCAGCAGGTGCCACGACGGATCTTGTGTTCGACGTGACCGGCTTCTACGCCGACGATCTGGGCGCGGTCGGTGCGAACCTGTACGTGCCCCTTGCGCCGGCACGTCTGCTCGATACTCGAGTCGGCAACGGCCTCTCCGCCAAGCTGTCTGCGAACGTGCCGGCCACGTTCCAGGTCGCGGGTCGTGGCGGCGTCCCGGCGGACGCCACGGCAGTCACGGGCAACCTGACGGTCACAGGCTCGACCTCGCCCTGGGCCGTCTACATTGGACCGGACCCAGTCGCGAGCCCGACGAGCTCCAACGTGAACTTCCTGGCGGGTCAGATCAGGGGTAACGGCTTGTATGTCCGACTGGGCGCGACCGGAGCCCTGAGCGCGACCTACATGTCCAACGCCGGCAACACAACCGATCTGGTCCTCGACGTGACCGGCTACTTCATAAGCGACTCCGCTTGACAGACCCCGGGGCCGCGTCCCGTGGCGTGGACGGCGAGATGACGGAGGATTGCGACGGCAGCGGCGAAGCACTCTCGCCTGGAGCGGCGCTCGGGCTGGGCGACGGCGAGACGACGGGGGATTCCGACGGCGGCGGCGAGGCAGTCTCGCA
>JBEKVD010000130.1:0-4534 GCA_049514315.1 Candidatus Limnocylindrales bacterium
TCATGCTGCTCTGGCTCAGTGGGCGGGAGCGCGAAGAGGGTGTCGTCCATGAGCGGAATCGTAGCTGCGACGAGCCCGCCTGGGAATCCTCTGAGCCGAAAGATTCACAGGCTCTTAGCCCACGAACGCTCGGGGGCCCATCCGTCGTGCGTACTCCACAGCTGCTTCGGCCGCAGCGATGAGCTCGATCGCGCCCCCGCCCGTTGCCGCCGAGGCATAGCCGCACCACGCCTCCAACCCGGCCGCCTGCGCTAGGGCCATGAGATCGCCCGCCTCCGACTGGACCACCGCGACGTCGCTCGCGGCGACAAGCACGGCAAGCTCTGTTTCTGCAAACCGCACGCACGGGCGGTGGGCGAAGGCGGTCCTGACCTGATCGGCCAAGCGCGTCACGGTGTCGGGGCTGGTCTCCGCACAGGCGACCAGCAGCATGCCGAGGTTCTGGCCCGGCTGGGTCCCGGCGGCCGCGATCGCCAGCTCCAACAGCGGTTCGAGCAGCGGGCGCCGGTAAGCCAATGTCTCGCCGTCGATCAAGCCCTGCTGCCCTGACGGCCGCTCACTGTCGAGCAGCTGCCGGCGGGCCTTCGACAACCGCTCATCCGCGGCCGTGCGTTCGTGCACGATCTCCAGGGCCGCGGTCAGGCGGTCGGCGACCAGACGGATGGCGGAGAAGTCCTGTTCACCGATGGGCGCGGCGACCGGCGATGCAACGTTCAGGAGTCCCGCTAACTCGCCCGCGACGATCAGCGGGACGGACAGCTCGCTGGCCACGGCGCGACCGGCGCCGCAGACATCCGGCGCCGGGCTGAGACTCGGGACAAAGACCGGCTGGTGCGCGCGCACGACGTGGTCCACGCTGGCGTCGAAGCGGCTCAGGCTCGGAAGCGGGTGCTCGTAGCCGTGCTGGCCGGCCAGCTGCAGGGTGTCGCCGTCCACCAGGTAGATGGCGATCTGGCGCGCGGTGAAGCGATCGACGATGAGGTCGACGACCCGCCCGATGGTTGCCTGCGTCGGCCCGTCTTCAACGAGGATGTGCCCGATCTCCACGAGACCGGCCAGCTGGTTACGTGAACGCTCGAGCGCCGACGCCATCGCGGACTGAGAAATGGCGTAGCGCAGGGTTCGATCGAGCAGCGCCGCGTCGGTCTTGCCCTTCAGCAGGAAATCGGTGGCGCCGGCGTCCATCGCCGCCAGGTCGGTGGCGCGGTCGCGGTGCCCGGTCAGCACGATCAAGGCGGCGAGGCTGCCCGCCGCGCGCGCTTCGCGCACCAGCTCCGTGCCGGTCCAACCTCCGAGCTGGTGGTCGATGAGATAGGCGTCGTATGCAGCACGGGCGATCGACGCGAGACCTTGATCGAACGTCGGGACCCAGTCCAGCTCGTAGCGGATATCCTCGACTCGTGCCAGCAGGGATCGGGTTAACGACGCTTCATCCTCATCGTCGTCGATCAGGAGGACCCGGATGGGGTCCCCGGTCCCCAGCGCCCAGACCGGGAGACCGATCGAGCGGGGCGAGGTGAAGGGCAGTTTCATGGCGTGACCTCCCGTGCCAGGGAGCCCATCTCGAACCAGTACCCGCTCAGCCGCTCGAAGAGATCCACAAGGCTCGTGAAGGCAGCGGGTTTGACGATGTAGGAATTGGCGCCCGCGCCATAGCTCGTGGCGATGTCGCGTTCCGCGGACGACGTCGTCAGGATCACCACTGGGATGCGCCGCAAGGCGGGATCAGCCTTGACGATGCCAAGGGTGTCGCGGCCATCATGCGCGGGCAGGTTCAGGTCGAGCAGGATGATGCCCGGCTGGGCCTTGCCGACACGATCGGCATGACGACCCGTGCCGCGCAGATACTCCAGCGCCTCCTCACCGTCGCCGACGAACACCAGCGGGTTGATGACGCCACTGTCGCGGTGCGCCATCTCGGCCAGCAGACGGTCGTCGGGATCGTCCTCCACGTAGAGGATGGCGGGCGCGCTGAGGCTGGTCATGCCCCAGGACCCACGGCTTTAGCGGCAAGCGCCGTCCGGGGGAGGGTGACCATGAACGTAGCGCCGGCACCTGGCTGTGACGTGGCGGAAATCGTGCCACCGCGCAAGGCTACGATCCGGCGGCAGATTGCCAAGCCCATCCCGGTGCCCTCGAACGCCTGGCGACCGTTGAGGCGCTGGAATGGTGCGAAGATTCGCTCGGCGTATTGCTCCTCGAAGCCGATGCCGTTGTCGCTGACGGAGATCTCCCACACCGGCGTGTGACCGTGCCGCCCTTTCACGGCCCTGCTATCGCCGCGCGCGGTCGCTTCGACGTGTACCTCGGGGGCGGCGCCGTAGGCATGAAACTTGAGGGCGTTCGCGATCAGGTTCTGGAACAGCTCGCGCATTTGAAGCGGGCTGGCGGATACCGTGGGAAGCGGACCCACGAGCACGCTCCCGTGGCTCTCGCGGATGCGCTCCTCGAGGTCGGACAGGACGTCCGACACGACCTGGCCCAAGTCCACAGGCCGCGATGGCTCCGGCCGTATGGTCACCCGCGAGTACTCAAGGAGCGCGGTGATCAGCGACTGCATCCGGTCCGCGGCATTCATCATCCGGCGCAGATAGTCCTCCGATTCCTCGTCCAATCCGCCCGACGAACGCTCTGCTAGCCGATCGCCAAAGGCCTGGATCTTTCGGAGCGGCTCCTGCAGGTCGTGCGACGCAATGGTCGCGAAGTCCTCCAACTCGCGATTGCTTCGCTCGAGCTCCGCATCGACGGCGCGCATCTGCAGGGCTATCGCGCGAGCCGCGCTAACGTCGCGGAAGACGATGACCGCGCCGGTTACGTGCCCGTCGTGGTCGTGAATGGGGGAGACGGCGTCGTCGATTGGGATCTCGAAGCCATCACGACGGATGAGGAGACAGTCGGACCCCAGGTGCGCGGTGTGGTCCTGGCGGATTGCCAGCTCCATGGGGTCCGGGGTGGTCTCGCGCGTCGTAGCGTCCACAAAGCGGAGCACCTCCGCCATGGGACGACCGGTTCCTTCCAGCAACGACCAGCCAGTCAGGGTCTCGGCCACGAGATTGAGGAAGGTGATGTTGCCGGCAACGTCGGTGCAGGTGACCGCGTCGCCGATGCTGTTGAGCGTGACCTGGGCGCGCTCCTTCTCTTCAAACAGCGCCTCTTCCATAACCTTGCGCTCGATGGCGTAGCGCAGAGTGCGCATCAGCCCGCGCGTCTCGAGCTGGCCCTTGATGAGGTAGTCCTGCGCCCCTTCCTGCAGGGCCTGCACGGCCACCGACTCGTCATCCAGGCCCGTCAGCACAACCAGGGGGACGCGCGGTGCGGCCGCATGCGCCCGCTGGACCGCGTCGATGCCCTGGGCATCGGGCAATCCCAGGTCGAGCAGGATCAGGTCAGGGGCGTGATCGGCCAGATGCGCCTCGGCTCCGCGCAGGTCTCCCACGTGCGTCAGTTCCAGGGTAAGCGAGCCCGGCTCGCGGCACATCTCGCGGAACAGGCGGGCGTCGCCGGGGTTGTCTTCGACGAGGAGAAGGCGCATGGCAGTGGTGCTCATCCGCGCTGTCTGTGCGGTAACTTGACCTTGGACAGCCAGAAGTCACTGGTGCTCGACATGAGGCTCTCGAACGCGGTCCACTGTGCGGGCTTGCTGAGGTACGCGTTTGCTTGCAGTTGGTAGCTGTCTACGATGTCCGTCTCCGCCTGGGACGTGGTCAGGATGATGGCCACGCACCAGGTCCGGGTCGTCCTCGGCTAGGTCTCCTGCCGGGCGGGTGGTGGCGGCATCCGGATCGTCGACCTCGATGCCGTCGAGACGATCCTGTCCCGGCTCCGAGCCGGCGAGTCGGTGGCGATTATGTGCACCTGCGCCGATCCGGAGTTCTGCCATCGCCGGGTGATCGCGGACGAGTGCCGACGCCGCCTGCCCGGTCTGGTCACCGTCGACCTCTGACGGGTTCCGGGCCGAGCCGGGCCAAAGTCAAAAGATCGGCGTCGCGATGAGGCCGACGGCGGCGACACCCATGATGATCGTAGTGACCCACCCGATTGCATTCAGAAGGCGACCATTGGTCCGCTCTCCCATCGCCGCGCGATCATTGGAGACGAGCATGACGAGGAAGATCAACGGCACGGCGATGATGCCGTTCAGCGCGGCGCTCAGTACGAGGGCCGTGATCGGGTTGATCCCAAGGAAGGAGCCAGGCTGCCAGACGCGACCAGAGTGACACTCAAGTCATCGTGCCGGCGGCTAGTCTTCTCGCCCCGACCCTCCCCCACTGCCCTTGGGAAAACAACGGCAGCCCGCGGCGGACCTTAGGGTCCGCGTACTCTAGTCGACGATGCATCTGCCCCGGCCCACACGTTGGCGCGCGTTCGCCTCGGCGCACTATCGGCCCTTCCAGGCAATCGCCGTCGGCCAGGCCTTCACCCTCTCGTATGCCTCGGACGCGCTCTTTGTGCCGCTTCTTGTGCGACTGGGCGCGCCCGCGGCACTGGTGGTCCTGGTCGGCGCCGCTCCGGTCGGAGGCGCAGCACTGGGGGC
>JBEKVD010000131.1:0-4447 GCA_049514315.1 Candidatus Limnocylindrales bacterium
CGGTCGAGAGCGGGATACCGATCCCGGACGACCGACTCGAGGCGGAACCGCTTGCCGAGCGGACTATCGAGGAGCAGCGACTCTACGAGCGGCGCTGACCCAAGTAGCCAGGCGGACTGCTCGGTCGACGGCGTCTTCGCGCATCAGTGATCTTGCTCGGCACCACGATCCGGCATGTGGGAACGGCGGGTTCAAATCCTCTCGCACGCTCGTATCCATCATTCCCAAAGCCCCAAGTGCGGTCGTCGTCCCCGCCACCTGAGACTCCATTGCACATGACGGCGGCGCGATGGCGCCGTCGTGACGAGACGGGGGATTTACGCGTCCGC
Organism: Candidatus Limnocylindrales bacterium; assembly: GCA_049514315.1. GTDB lineage: Bacteria > Chloroflexota > Limnocylindria > Limnocylindrales > CSP1-4 > Fen-1039. Next base: position 330 of record JBEKVD010000131.1, read on the forward strand.
CGCCGAGGCGTTCCGCGCCGCGAGGTACGCGTCGATCAGCGCGCGCGCTCGGTCGAAGCGCTCGACTGACCAGCGGTCGCCGTTCGGATTCTGGACGGTCTCGCTCAAACCGACGCCCGTGTCGACGATCCTGCCCAACTCCTTGCGGCTCAGTCCAGTAGCCGCGAAGGAGACGCGAACCTCCGCCGGATCGGCTTTCATAACTACGGTCCGCCGGCACCACCAACGACTGCTGCACCCGGTATCGGGAGCGAATCTGCCTGAGCCGCTGCGCGAATTCGCTCCGTGACGTCTTCGACACCAGCCATCGCCCAGATGCTGTCTCTCAGGGTGAACTGCCACGCGTTGACGTAGTCGTCGCGTTCAGCCTTGGCTCGAACCACAGCGACCGGGACCAGCGCCGCGCGCTGGACGGCGAAATCCGGCTCGAAGAGGATGCCGACGAGGAAATCAAAGGGGTCGGTGTTCTGTGCCAAGCCGCGAATGGAACCCAGCTGAGGTGATCGATTGTCAACCGTCAGACGCCGCGTCTTGACCTGGTAGCGGACGCTTTCGGCGCTGACTGCGTCGTATCCGATCGCGAAGTTGGTCACCAGAGTCAATCCAAAGGCGCGGGCCGTGAGGTACTCACCGTAGTCGCCCACTGGGTTGTTCGAGCTTCTCACAACGCGCCGAGAACAAAGCTCGTCGATGATCCTGTCATGCAGGGCCAGCAGATCCGGGGGCGCGGCATTCGACAGTTCAGCGCGGTTCGGGAGCGACACGCCCACAGCGTAACGAGTCCGATGCGCGCCCGTTGCACTATCCCGCGATCGTGGTGGCAGAGTGGAGATGCAGCCTGCTTTCTGCTGAATGTCCTGCCTGAAGGTATACCGTAGAGGTCCGTTGCTCTCGGTTCGTTGCGGACGGGCCGACCGTCGAGATGTCATCGGCTGGGGGCCGATGCGTCTCCTCGCCCGATCCGCCGGAGGACCATGATGACCGAGGACCCCCGCGACCAGCAGCTCCTCGAGATCGCCCTCGCCAGCGAAGCGCCGGCCAAGCTCGACGCCAAGGAGCTCGAGAAGCCGACCGCCGATGAGCTCGAGGTGACACGCCCCCAGCTTGAGGCGAGCGCAGTCCGGGTCAGGCCATGCGCTGAGAGGGAAAGGTGAGTTCGAACCAGCCCTTCCGCGAGCCGCCTCGGCGCGGTCGGCGGCGGGTTCGCCCGCAAGTCGAGCTCGAAGAGCCGATCCTCGCCGAGATCTTCAGCGTGGAGCGGCTGGAGCAGCACGCGCAGACCCTTGCCGCCGCTCAGACGGTCACCGACTCTCCCAATCGGGGACACGCCGTCGGGCCCCGCATCGCCGAGAATGGCCGCATCCTGCTGGAGTCGTACCGCGTCCTGGCCCGTGCGATCAAGGACGAACGTTCGATCGTGCCGGCCGCCGAGTGGCTCGTCGACAACTTCCCCATCGTCGACGAACAGCTCCGCGAGATCCGCGACGACCTGCCCCCGGACTACTACCGCGAGCTCCCCAAGCTGGCCGAGGGCCATCTCGAGGGCTACCCGCGAGTCCTGGGCCTTGCCTGGGCCTACATCGCGCACACGGACAGCCGCTTCGAACCGGAAAGCCTGCGACGCATGGTGCGCGCCTACCAGGGCGTCGAACCGCTGACGATCGGCGAGCTATGGGCGATCCCGATCAGCCTCCGGATCCTCCTCGTTGACAACCTCCGCCGTCTGGCGGAGCAGATTGTGCTCAGCCGGGCAGCACGGCAGAAGGCTGACGAGCTAGCCGACGGCCTTCTCGGCCTCGGCACCGACAGCCCGGAGGTGGCAGCAGCCTCCCTGCGCCGGCTCTCGCCCGCGACGCTGCCGACGGCAGCCCGCGTCCAGCTCTTCCAGCGCCTGCGCGATCAGGACCCTGCGGTCACCCCCGTCCTCCGCTGGCAGGAGGGGCTTCTCGCAGCCCAGGGGACCACCGCCGAGGAGATGGTCCGCCTCGAGCACCAGCGCCAGGCGACGATGAACGTGACCGTCCGAAACGTGATCACGAGCATGCGCCTGATCACGGTGTTCGATTGGGCCCAGTTCGTCGAAAGCGTCAGCCTGATCGACGAGATCCTTCGTGCACACAGTTCGTTCGCGGAGATGGACTTCGCGACTCGCGATCGCTACCGCCATGCCGTCGAAGAGCTTGCCAGGGTTTCGGGTCGGACCGAGGTCGAGGTCGCCCGGATGGCCGTCGCGATGGCGGATGCCGCTCCGTCCGCTGCCGAGGTTGAACCGTCCCTCGCAGCTCGGCGCCGAGATCCCGGCTACTACTTGGTCTCGGACGGCCGCTTCGCGTTCGAGCGCGCCCTCCACGTTCGGGTGCCGTTGGCGGGTCGGCTGCGGCGCGCCTATGTCCGGGCTGGCACGAGCGGCTACCTTGGAACGCTCGCGCTGGTCACAGCGCTCATCCTCGCCATACCACTCCTGCTATCCGGGCATGGAGGCGCCGCCGGTGCCGGCACGCTTGCCGTCGCGATCCTCGCGCTGGCCCCGGCCTCCGATCTCGCGATCGCGCTCGTCAACCGGTCGGTCGCCAACGTGTTGGGCCCGAGACCGCTGCCCCGGCTGGATCTCGACGATGGCGTGCCATCTCGGCTGCGGACGCTCGTCGTCGTGCCGACGCTCCTCACCAGCGAGGCGGAAGTCGAGGTCTTGGTCGGCCGCCTAGAGGTCCACTACCTGGGGAACCGCGAGGGCGATCTTCGGTTCGCCCTGCTGTCGGACTGGCTCGACGCCCCGACCGAGAACGTCCCCGGCGACGACGAGCTCCTCGCGACCGCGGCGGCGGCCATCGACCGGCTCAACGAGCGCTACGGCGAGGCCCCCGGGGGAGGCGCCCGGTTCCTGCTCTTCCACCGGAAGCGAAGCTGGAACGAAGCCGAAGGCTGCTGGATGGGCTGGGAGCGCAAGCGCGGCAAGCTCGACGAACTAAATGCCCTCCTGCGCGGCTCGGCGACGACTGGAATCATGACCACCGAGCGGGCTGCGTCAACTCCACCGACGGATGTGCGCTACGTGGTCACGCTCGACGCCGATACGCGGCTGCCCCAGGGCGCGGTGGGGCGCCTCGTTGGGACAATCGCCCATCCGCTCAACCTGCCGATCTTCGATTCGCGGATCGGCCGGGTGACGCACGGATACGGCCTGCTCCAGCCACGGATCACCTCGACGCTCCCCGCCGAGCACGACGCATCGATCTTCCAGCGGAGCTTCTCCGGATCGGCTGGGATTGATCCGTATGCATCCGCCGTCTCCGACGTCTACCAGGACCTGTTCGGGGAGGGGAGCTTCACCGGCAAGGGGATCTACGATCTCGAGGCCTTTGCCGCGGCGATGGCGGACCGTGTACCCGAGAACGCGCTCCTTAGCCATGACCTGCTCGAGGGCGTCTTCGCCCGGGCCGGGCTGGTGACAGACGTCGAGCTCTTCGATGAATTCCCTTCTAACTACCTGGTCTCGGCGGCCCGTCAGCACCGCTGGGCCCGGGGCGACTGGCAGCTCCTGCCCTGGATCGTTGGCCGGGCCCGCGACGCTACGGGCCGGCCGAGCCGGACGTCCATGCCCGGCATCGCCCGCTGGAAGATGGTCGACAACCTGCGGCGGACCGTGTCCGCCCCGCTCACGCTGGCCACGCTCGTCGCGGCTTGGACGCTCCCTTCGGTCTCGGCCGGCCCGTGGACGGCATTCGTCCTGGCTTCGGTGATCGTCCCGCTGGCGCTGCCCGTCCTGGCTGGACTGCTGCCGCGCCGGCAGGGCATCTCCAAGCGCAGTCACCTGCGAGCCGTGGGTGCGGACGTCGCCCTCGCCGGGGCCCAAGTGGGCCTCCGCATCACGCTCCTCGCGCACCAGGCGTGGCTGATGGTCGACGCGATCGTGCGAACGATGGCGCGGCTGTGTGTCACGCGGCGAAACCTCCTTGAATGGACGACCGCCGCGCAGGCCAAGGCCAGCCACGGCCTCGGCCTCGTGGGCTTCTACCGGCAGATGGCGGGCGGCGTCGCGATCGCGGTCGCCACCGCGGTCCTCGTTCTCGTCGTGAAGCCGGGCGCGGGCTGGATCGCCGCGCCGTTCGTCGTCCTGT
>JBEKVD010000132.1:0-6307 GCA_049514315.1 Candidatus Limnocylindrales bacterium
TACTTCGCCATCCTGCCGGCCATGTTCACCGTGGCCTACCCCGAGCTCAACAGCCTCAACATCATGGGTCTCTCGAACCCTCAGAGCGCCATCCTTTCGGCGGTGATCTTCAACGCCCTGATCATCATCGCCCTCGTGCCGCTGTCTCTCCGGGGCGTCGCCTATCGGGCCGCCCCGGCGGCCGAGCTTCTGCGGCGAAACCTCCTGATCTACGGCGTCGGCGGCATCTTCGCCCCGTTCCTCGGGATCAAGGCGATCGACCTCCTCATCACTGCGATTCACTTGGCCTAGGAGTCCAAGATGCGCAACTTCATCAAGAGCCAGCTCTGGCCGGCGGTCGCGATCCTTCTGGCGTTCACGGTGATCACGGGCCTCGCCTATCCCGTCGCGGTCACGGCCGTCGCCCAGGTGGTCTTTCCGGGCCAGGCCAACGGCTCGATGATCGTCGTCGACGGCCAGGCCATCGGGTCGAGCCTTATTGGCCAGGCATTCGACGATCCGAAGTACTTCTGGGGTCGGCCGTCTGACGCCGGCGCCAGCCCCGGCTACGATCCGACACGGTCGGGCGGTTCGAACCTGTCTTCGACGTCTCAGGCGCTGATCACTCAGATCACCCAGCGAGTGGATGCCCTGCGCAAGGAGAACGGAAACGCGCCGATCCCGGTCGACCTGGTGACGGCCTCGGCTTCCGGCCTCGACCCGGACATCAGCCCAGCCGCGGCGGAATACCAGGTTCCACGCGTTGCCAAGGCGCGAGGGATGACCGAGGATCAGGTCCGAGCAATCGTGGCTCGCCACACCTCGGAGCCGCTCCTTGGCTTCATCGGCTCGGCCAGCGTCGACGTGCTCGCGCTGAACCTGGACCTCGACGGATTGCTGAAATGACCACTGAGCCGGCGGACCCGCTCCGCCCCACCGCCGATCAGATGCTTGCCCGGCTGAACGCCGAGCAGAAGCCCGCCCGTGGCCGGCTGCGCATCTACATGGGCATGGCCCCCGGCGTCGGCAAGACCTACAAGATGCTCGAGGAGGCCCATCGCCGCCACGACCGCGGCACCGACGTGGTCGTAGGCTTCGTCGAGACGTATGGCCGGCGCAACACTGCCGCGCTGCTCGACGGGCTGGAGATCGTCCCGCGTCGCCATATCGAATACCGGGGCGTGACCGTAGAGGAGATGGACGCCGACACGATCATCGCACGCCAGCCGACCGTGGCCCTGATCGACGAGCTCGCCCATACCAACGTCCCAGGCTCGGCCCGGGAGAAGCGCTGGCAGGACGTGGACCTGATACGCGGCGCCGGCATCGAGGTGGTCAGCACCTGCAACGTCCAGCACGTCGAATCGGTCGCGGACGCCGTCGAGACGATCCTGGGAGTGCCGGTGCGCGAGCGCATCCCCGACGAGGTAGTCCGGGCCGCAGACGAGATCGAACTGGTCGACATGAGCCCGCACGCGCTGAGACAGCGGATGCGGCACGGCAACGTCTATCCACCCGACCGGGCGATACTGGCCCTGGAGCGATTCTTCACCGAGACGAACCTGACCGCCCTGAGGGACCTGTCGCTACGGTTTGTGGCCGGCCGGGTGGACGAGGAGCTCGAGGGGATCGTCAGCGAAAGAGGCCTGCGCGTCGGCCCTGTCACCGAGCGGGTCATGGCTCTCGTCGACGAGTCGCCGGAGTGCCGGCGGGCGTTGCGCCGATCGGCATCGATCGCCAGCGCGCTGCACGCCCCGTTTCTGGCCGTCGCAGTCGAGACGCCCGGGGTTCAACTGTCTCGCGATCGACAACAGAACATCAAGTCCAACCTGGACTACGCCACGGACCTCGGCGCGGAAACCATCCGCGGCGAGGCCTCGGATCTTGCCCGCGGGCTCGAGGAGGTCGTGCGCGAACGTCGCGTCACTCACCTGGTCCTGGTCCATCGGCCGCATCGCGGCCTGCACGTCGGCCGAGCCTCGCTCGCCGATCGCCTCCTGGACGCAGTCCCGGGCCTGGAGGTCGTCGGCGAGCCAGCGCCGACCGCTCACTAGCCGACGGCGACTCGTCGGCAAGAACTCCCCGGGCCCGCATGTCGCACAGTGATGCGGCTGGTGGGCGGTGCAGGATTCGAACCTGCGACATCCTCGGTGTAAACGAGGCGCTCTAACCACTGAGCTAACCGCCCCAATAGCCACGTCGGTGGCGTGAGCGACGCCTTGCGGCCGGGTTTGAGATCAGAACGAGGATGGTGCCCAGGCCGGGACTTGAACCCGGATGGATTGCTCCATACGCCCCTCAAACGTACGCGTATACCAATTCCGCCACCTGGGCACGAACGATCTCGGCGACGGCTCCACGTCGCTGCGCACTTGAACCTGGTGCCGAGGAGGGGATTTGAACCCCTACAGCCTTGCGGCCACTGGCTCCTGAAACCAGCGCGTCTGCCAATTCCGCCACCTCGGCGCACACAAGGGCCGGCGTTACCGGCCGCTGGCGAGGCGCCAGTCTACCACATCCCAGAATCGGCCCGACGGATCGGCGATGTCGTTGGAAGCCATGTCGTAGACCCGGCTGGAGACCACCAGGTCGTAGTCCCGGAAGGCCAGCGGCAGGATCGGAAGCGAGGTCGAGATGTATTTCTCGAGCGCCGAAACGGCCGCCTGCCGGGCCGCCGGGTCGACCGTCTTGCGGACGCTCAGGAGCAGCTGGTCGAGCGCCTTGTCCTGCACACCAGACACGTTCGAGCCCCCGGAGCCCACCTGCGACGAGAGGAGCAGCGGCCCAAGGTCCGGGTCGAGCCCGACATCGAAATCGACGATCGCCGAATCGAACTGCCCGCTATCCAGGCGCTCCAAGTAGCTGCTAGCCGGTACGGCGTCGACCTGGACGACGAGCCCGATGGCTCGCCAGGCATCGGCTACCTGAAGGGCAGTCTGATAGAGGACCGCATTGCTGGCCTCGTCGAGCGTCAGCAGTTGCATGGTGTAGGCACCGGTGGCCTTGGGTAGTGCCCATCCAGTCGATGTCAGACTCCAGGCCGCGTCCGTCAGATCGGCGGCGGCGCCGACCGCGTTGTAGGGGACGGCGACGACGGCAGATGGGTCGTACCAGGGCGACCAGCTTGGGATCAGGTCGTCGGCCGTGCTGCCCCTGCTCTCCAGGACCGAGGCCAGGAGCGACCGGCGATCGATCGCGGCCAGCAGGCCGGTTCGGAGGTTGACGTCGCGCAGCTCGGCATGGTCCTGGCGCTGGTTGACGACGACGCTGAGCAGGCTGGCCCACGGGTACGACACGAGCCGGGATCCGGCGGCGGTGAGGGCTGCATCGGTCGCCTGGGGCGTCAGCCCGCCGACGGCGTCCAGCTTGCCGGCCAGAAAGTCGGCCGCGGCCGACGCCGGGTCGTCGTAGAAGATCAGCTCGATCTCGGGGATGTCCGTGAGGAAGGCCCCGCTGGGGAGCGGAACGGGCGTCGGCGTCGGAGTCGCGGTTTGGGTCGGTGGCGGCGTCGGAGCCGGCGTAGGGCTCGCGCTGGGGCTGGGGCCGGGGCTGAGGCTCGGGCTGGGGCTGAGCGGGGCCGGCGACGTCGCGTTCGGCCTCCCGGCGGACACGCCAGCGGTGGGGGTATCTGTCGCAAAGACGATCGGGCTCAAGCTCGCGACGGGACTCGAACTTGCAGGGGGCGCAGGCGGCAGAGTCAAGGTTGGGGCTGCGGCTACCGACGGGACTCGTTCCAGGAGCGCGTGCGAGTAATCGAGTTCCAGGATCCGGTATGGTCCGTCGCCGATTGGCCGGGAGCTGTAGCTCGAGTCGGCCAGGCTGGTGATCGGCGTGGCTTCGAGCAAGTGCGAAGGCAGGATGGGCAGCTCCGCCTGGCGCAGGAAGCCGGCGCTTGGAAGCGTCATCGTGAACGTAACCGTGTAGGGCCCCTCCGCTTTCGCGTCGACGCCCTGCCACGACGCCCCGATCGGGCCTTCGTACTGGGCATTCTTGACGAGTCCCACGGTGAATAGCACGTCGGCCGACGTCACGGGCTGACCGTCTTCCCAGTAGGCGTCGTTGCGCATCTGAAAGGTATAAGTGAGGCCGTCCGCCGAAGCGGTCCAGGTCGCCAGATCCGGCACCACGGCTCCGTCCGGACCCGTCTTGACAAGGCCTCGGAAGAGCAGCGCGACGAGGTCCTGGTCTACCTGAGAACGCGTGGTCAGCGGGTTGACGGAACTGGGGTGGCCGAGGACGCCTTCGCGAAACGGCACTTTGATGGCGACCGGCGAACTCGAGGCGTGCGGCCCCGATGACGGCCCCGGGAGCAGCAGGGCAGCGCCCACCACGGCCAGGGCGACGAACAGGGCGACTATGGCGAAGCGATCGCGACGATTCACAACTTCACGTCCGGGCTTGAGATCGCCCCCGAACGGCCTCGCCAGCCGGTGAGACCGCAGGCTCGGGCCGCTTCGCCGGCAAGATCAAGACTTGGGCAGGACGAAGCTCGCCTCGGAGAAGAAGCAGAACAGGACCGCAAGAAGGATCGTGAACTGCATCAGGCGACGCTCGATCCCTCGCCGGCTGCGATACACGGACGAGTCGCCACCGAAGGTGGCCGACAGCCCCGAACCGCGCGCCTGGAGGAGGATCGCGAGCACCAGGAAGACGCCGATGATGTCCTGGCCGATGGCGATAGCTGGATTCACGGCTTTTGGATGACCTCGCTGTAGGTCCGCCGACAACAGACCGGCGCATGTTAGCACACGGCCCCGGCCACCCGGCTTCGCGCGCCGGACGGCCGTGAACGTCGCCTTTCGGTCCCGGCTACGCCCTCGCCAGGAGCGAGTGGCCGGTGATGTCCGGCCATGGTTCGAGGCCGCCGGCCTCGAGGATGGTGGGCGTCACGTCGGCGAGGCGGCCGTCCACGAGACGCTTGCCCTCGAGGTAGCGGCCGATGCCGAGGAACGGCACGGGGTTCAGGGAATGCTTGGTGACCGGGTTGCCGTCCCCGTCCTTCATCTCGTCGGCATTGCCGTGGTCGGCGGTGATGAACAGGACCGCGCCCGGTGCGCCCGCGTCGTTTGCATCGACGGCCAGGACGGCGTCGGCGACGCGCCCAAGACACTCGTCCACGGTCTCGCAGGCACTCACGGTCGCCTCCCAGACTCCGGTGTGGCCGACCATATCCGGGTTGGCGAAGTTGGCGACGATCAGGTCGTACCTGGCACCGGCTATCGCAGCAACCAGGGCGTCGCATACACCCCCGGCGGCCATAGACGGCTGCAGGTCGTACGTGGCGATCTTGAGGCTCGGTATGAGCTTGCGGTCCTCGCCCGGCCAGGGTTCCTCACGGCCGCCGTTGAAGAAGTACGTCACGTGGGCGTACTTCTCCGTCTCCGCGACGTGGAACTGCGTCCAGCCGGCCTTGCTGAACGCCTCGGCCAGCGACGGCACCACTTCCGGCCCGAAGACGACGTGCACCGGCAGGTCGGCCTCGTACTCGGTCATCGTCGCGTACAGGATGCCTTTGGGCATCGGCCCGGCGGCACTCCGGTCGAAGCCCGCAAAGTCGGCGTCGGCGAGGGCGTGAGACAGCTGACGGGCCCGGTCCGCACGGAAGTTGCAGTGCAGCACCGCGTCGCCGTCGGCGACCGTGCCGTGGTCAACGCCGTCGATCACCGTGGGCGTGATGAACTCATCGTTCTCGCCACGCTCGTAGCCGGCCTCGACGGCAGCCACGGCGGAGGCGGCGTGGAAATTGGCATGGCCGTTGACGATGGCGTCGTAGCCCTTCTGGGTCCGCTCCCAGCGCTTGTCGCGGTCCATGGCGTAGTAGCGGCCGCCGATGCTTGCGATCCTGGCGTTCGGATGGGCGGCCGCCAGCCGCCGCTCCAGGTCCGGCACGAACTCGACCGCGGATCGAGGCGGAGTATCGCGTCCATCAAGCAGGCCGTGGACTCGAACTCGCTTCACGCCCTGGCGCGCGGCGAGCTCGGCCACGGCGATCAGGTGGCGATCGTTCGCGTGGACACCGCCGGGGCCGACCAGGCTGATCAGGTGGAGGGTGTGGTCGTCCTCCTTCGCCCGAGCGCAGAGCTCGAGAAGAACCGGCCGCGTGAAGAAGCCGCCAGATGAGATCGATCTGTCGATCCGCGGCAGGTCCTGGAGGACCTCCTGTCCGGTACCGAGGTTCAGGTGGCCGACCTCCGAGTTGCCCATCTGGCCGTTCGGCAGGCCGACGAACTCTTCCGACGCCTCGAGGGCGCTGTGCGGCCAGCGGTCCAGGAATGCCCGCCAGTTGGGCATCCGGGATTGGGCGATCGCGTCGATCGCGGGGTCCTTC
>JBEKVD010000133.1:0-4429 GCA_049514315.1 Candidatus Limnocylindrales bacterium
CCCAGGATGGTTGCCAGCACGGCCGTTCCGACGGCGGGTCCGATGTGCGTGAGCGCCTCGATCAGGCCGGCCGCAGGGGTATCTCCGCGAGCCAGCTCCTCTTCGTAGCGGTTGTGGAACTGGATGGCGAAGTCCATGCCCAGGCCCAGCAAGATGGGCAGGCCGGCCATCGTCACTAGCGTCAGCGATACGCCCGCCGCCCCAGTGATGCCGAAGGTGAACAAGACGCCGAGGACCACGACGGGCAGCGCCATCAGCCGGCGGCGGACCGGGAAGACGATGTACAGCACGAGGACCATCAGGAGCACGGCCACCACGGCCGTGACGCCCATGTCGCGGGTGATGCTCGAGGTGATGTCGGAGTAGAGGCGTGGATAGCCCCCGACCACCGTCCCGTCGGGGAGACCGATGGCCGTGACCGCATCCTGCACTCGGCCGGACACCTTGTTCTGTTCGTCGACGCTCAATCCACCCTTCAGGGTGATCTGGATCAACTCGTGGCCGGTCGGAAATAGACTCGCGAACGCGGAGTTGGGCTTCCCCTCGGCGTTGAAGACGATCCCGGTCGCGACGCCCGGCTGGTCGAGCGAGACGCCACTCGGCAGCGGCGCGGTTGAGAGCAGGGTCAGCACGCTGACGGTCGAAAGGACGTCGTTGTCCTCGGCCATCTGATCCGTCAGCGTCTTGATCTTGCCGAGCGTCGCCGGGCTCGTGAGCTCCTGCGGCGTGCCCGGAATCATCAGGATCAGCGGGTCGCCGCCGAATGCCGATGCGTACGCGACGCTGTCCTTGGCAGTGTCGCTGTTCTTGTCAACGAAGACGTCCTGCGTGGTGACGATCCGAGTCTGCGTCACCCCGACGAGAGCCAGCACGACCAGCAAGACTGTGACCACGAGAATGGAGCCCGGGCGCGCCTCGACGAGGCGTCCCAGCCTGGTGAACAGCGCGCGCATGGTCATCCTCTCAAGATGCACGACAGTACAAGCGGCCCGGTGCACCGACGCCTTGCTGACCGCGAAGGAGGAGAGTCTTCGAGGCGATCCGCAAGATCGCGGCAGATCGCAGGGCCGCGGTCCAGATCACGGTGGCGGCGGGCTGGCCGTGGCACGACGATGCCGGGGGCTGGATCGCGCGGCCGGGTCGCCTATCCGGTCGGCGAAGCTCGCAACTCGCCGCAAGCCTTCTACCAACCCGTCCAGCGTCGCCGCGTCGTATCCCGTCTCCAGGGCGTCCCCGATCAGCTTCTCGAGACCTGCCGCGAGACCGTTCAGCAATTCGCGCCCCGCGTCCGTCACGGAAACCCAGACTACGCGCCTGTCTTCGCCGTGAGATCGATCGACCACCCCGGCGCTGACCAGCCGATCGACCAGCGCAGTCCCGGCCTGCGAGGAAATCCCCAGCCGCCCGGCGATGTCGCCCGCCTTCATCCGGCCGTCCGGCGCCAACGCGACGAGCTGCAGGGCGAGAAGCTGATTCGCCGTGAGGTCGATGCCATCGAGGTCCATGAGCGTTGCCAGCCGCAAGTTGATTGCGACCGCGGGCAGGAGCTCGACGATTTCGCGAGCGGCCTTGCTCCTGGCGACCATGCGGGGAACGATAGCACAGTAGTTCCAGTAGTCGAATAGTGCTAGCGCATGTACTATCCCTTACGCGGGAGAGTTACATGGTGAAGGCGCGGTATTCGGGGAGGCGCAGGCGAGACGAACAGGCGCGGCTCTACCGGCGGCTCTGCCTCACGCCGACCGGATGTCGCGCCGATCGAATGCATACGCGCCGACGACCGCGAACAGCGCGGCGGGTCCGCCAAGCAGGAGGTAGCGCCAGATCTCGGCGCCGTTTACGAGCGGGTCGCCGCCGAGCGCCCAGCCCCACGGCGCGATCTCGCGCCAGGGGGCGAGCAGCGAGCTGAGCGGGAAGAGCGCGAGGATCAGGTAGCTGATGTAGGCCACGCTGAACCCGACCGATTGAACGAGCTGCGGTCGGGCCACAAACCCCGCTACGGCGAGACACAGGCCGGCCACGAACGCGCCCAACAACCCGCACAGCACGACCGTGGCCGCCACGCGCCCGGTGTCCATAGGCACCCCGAAGACCTGGTCCGAGGCCAGCTGCGCCGCCAGCGCGACGAGCGTCAGAACCGCGAGCCAGGCGAAGACGGCGATGCTGCGCCCGGCGAAGAAGGCGGCGCGCGGTACTGGCTGGGAGACGAACAGCTCGAGGCGCCCGGCATCCTCCTCGCCCGCGGTCGCGCTGTTGGCGAACAGGACTCCGGCGGCGGCGAAGACGAGCGGGATGACCAACTCATAGAGACCACCCCGCAGGTAGCCGGCGGGTGTCCCAAAGCCCTCCAGCCCGAAGGCCCCGAGCAGCGGCGCGGGCAGCTGATCGATCGCCTGGGTGATACCCGACGCGCCCCGGAAGGCAGGCCAGAAGGCCACCGTGCTCACGATGAGCACCACCAGGGCGATGCTCCAGCCCAGGCCCGCGCGCCAGGAGGCACGGAAGGGACCGCCGATGAGCTCGGCCCACCGGCCCCTCATGACGCCGCCTCGTAGAGGTCGATGAATGCCTCCTCAAGGTCGGGCTCCTCCACCAGCAGGCTCACGATATGGTGCCGGACCAGGACCGCGAGTAGAGGCTCGATCGATCCTGCCAGCAACGCGGTGAACCGATGGTCCTCGGTGTGTTGGTCCACGAGGTCCGGCAGTGCCGCGAGCTCTGCGGTTGGGGCTGGGCCGTCGAACCAAACCTCGACGCGCTGACGAGCTCGCCGCCGCAGCTCGTCCACGCCGCCCACCGCGATCAGGGTGCCCTGGCGCAGCACGGCGACTCGGTCGGCGGCCCGTTGCACTTCACTCAGCACATGGGAGGAGAGAAATATGGTCCTGCCCCTCTCTCGCTCTTCGCGCACGAGCGCCAGAAACTCACGCTGTATCAACGGATCGAGGCCGTTTGTCGGCTCGTCGAGGACGAGCAACTCCGCGTCGGCAACGAACGCTAGAAGCAGGGCGACCTTGCGCCGGTTGCCGCTCGAGAGATCCCTGAGGCGCCTTGAGAGATCGAGGTCCAGACGCGCTGCCAGTGAATCTCGCCGCCGCGTGTCGAGGCCACCGCGCAGGCGACTGACGGCCGCGACCAATCCCGCGCCCGTCATTCGTTCGGGCAGGCGGAGTTCCCCGGGCATGTAAGCGACACGGCTACGAAGGGCAAGGCTGTCCCATCGCGGGTCGAGGCCAAGGACCTCGAGCCGTCCCGCGGTCGGCCGAAGCAGGTCGAGCAGGCAACGTATCGTGGTGGTCTTGCCGGCGCCATTCGGTCCGAGGAAACCGAAAACCTCGCCGCGACGCACCTCCAGATCGATGCCCCGCACCGCGTGCACCGCGCCGTAGTCCTTGACGAGGCCCTCGATGCGGATCGCCTGGCCGCCGGGTGCGCGGGTCGCCCGGCTCGCCATCACATCCATGCAACAAGTCTAGAGGAACCCTGTTGGGGTCATCATGACGACGTATCTGGACGAGCTCGTGACGAGGGCTCCAGCCATCGGGAGAGGCCAGGCAGCCTATGGCAGGCGCGAGGACGAGTCCGTTTCGACCACCGAATCGGCGGCCGGTCGACGTCGCCTTTCTCCAACCCGGACTGTGAACGGACTCAGGCCGCGGAGGCCTGGAGGACGCCGCGACGCCACACGGCCCGGATGGACAGCGTGTCCGAGACGGTCGCGGTGGGGTCGCCGTCGACCACGAGCAGGTCGGCGCGGGCGCCGGCGACGATCCGACCGCGGTCGGCCAGGCCGAAGCGGCGGGCTGGCGTCGATGTTGCGGCCCTCAGTGCCTGTACCGGGGTGAGCCCCGCCGCGACGAGCAGCTGGAGCTCGTGGTGGACGCTGGCCCCGTGTGCCATGCCGCCGAAGCCGGGCATCGGCTCCGTCGTGTCGGTCCCGGCGAGGAGGTCCACGCCGGCCGCCTGCAGCGCCGCGACCGTGCCCAGGGCGTCGTCCCAGCGGCCCTGCGGGTAGACGTTCATGCTGCCGCGGAGGGACTCGAGCCATTCGGCGGGCAGCCTGCCGGCCACCCGCTCGTCGGCAGCGAACCCGGCCCCGGCGCGGCCGAGGGCCGAGGACACGACGGTTAGGGTCGGGATCACGAACGCGTTGGCGGCCACGATCTCGGCGACGATCTCGGCGGTATGGGGGCCGTCGATGAACACGTGCCCGAGGCCATCCACACCGGCCCCGACCGCGCGCCGCGCGCCCTCGATGGTCGTGACGTGGGCGACCGTGAGGAGGCCGTGGCGGTGGGCCTCACGGACGGCCGTCGTGAGGACCTCGTCGCTGATGACCGGCAGCCCGGGATAGCCGACTACCGTGCCATCCTCGATCATGATCTTGATGTAGTCGCTGCCGTGCGCGACCTGGCGCTCGATCGCCTTC
>JBEKVD010000134.1:0-4349 GCA_049514315.1 Candidatus Limnocylindrales bacterium
ACGGGGTCACCGTCGCCCTGGGCTCCGGGGGCACCCTCTCCGCCACCTACATGTCCAATCCCGGTAACAGGACCGATCTCGTGTTCGACGTCAGCGGCTACTACGCGCCGTAGGCGGGCGGCCATCCCGGGACGGACGCGTCCGGCGGCGGCTAGAACACCCCGCGATTAAGCGAATTCGAGCCGCAGGAACCCCGTTGCACCAGCCGCTCCTGCGCTATTATTGGGGCGCACCGCTCTCGGCGAGTCGGGGGCTTCTGGGACGATCGCCGCGCGGACTCATCTGCCCGGTGCGATCGGGCCGCATGACGGGGAAAGGAGGATGCTGCTCACCGCGGCTGGGAGCACTGGGCGCTGCTCACCCGGGCGATCCGGCCTGGCATTGGTCGCACCGGTCACGCCGGATTCTCCAGGCGCGATAGGCCCATTTATCATCGGACGCCCGCCGTTTTCGAGAGATTCAAGCGGAGATAGCAAGGCGCTAAGTCCCACGGCGGGCTTGACGTTGGCGCGAGCGGTCGAGTAGCATCGATCCGCTCGTACGGATACGTGACACTGGTCCTTGCGACGAGCAGAGCTGGACTGGGACGACTCGTCTCGACCCAGCCTGTCTACACAGAGGCGGCGGCATGAATGGCGCTTGGTTTGCGCAATTCGCCGGACGCGGATAGGAGTGAGGTTTGATGGAGTCATTCAGATCAGCTGAGGGTCGCGGTCGAGCGCGCCGGCCCGTCGCCCGTCTCCTCGCGCTCGGTATGGCGGCAGCCATGGCTGTCTGCTTGCTCCCGGGTACGACGCTGGCCGCAATTCCTGGCAACGGTTATCTCGTTGTATCACCCGGCGTCCAGACCACCCCGACGTTCACAGAGATCTACTTCCAGGTGACCGAGTACGACGCCCTAAATGCCTCGACGGCCAATGTCATGAGCGCCGCACAACTCGCCTGGACCATCAGCGGACCGGCGGGAGTCGGGGCAACCTGCGGGGCCTACCCGGGCAACCCAGCCTGGCTGGAGTGTGAGTTCATCAACACGGGCGTCGCCCAGGTTGCCTTCACGAGCCTTGCGAATCCCGTGCCCGCGCCCCCCGGTGACCTGCCGGGCACGCTCAATGTCACTGTGACCGCGTCGGCCACGACCGGATTCACAATCCTCCCGAGCGCTAACTACGACGTCCCCCCGCTATTGCCGCCCTGGATTGAGACCGTGGGCACGCCGGACAACTGGACGGTCTGCGCCGTGGACCCGGCCGGTAACACCATCACCACCTACACGGGCACCATCCGCTTCTCCAGCAGCGACCCCCTGGCCACCCTGCCGGCCAACTACACCTTCGTCGCTGCCGATAACGGGTGCCACACCTTCAGCATCACCTTCGGGTCCACAGGCCCGCGATCCATCGTGGTGAACGACACCATCACGATGAGCATGTACGGCATCAACTGGGCTTTTGTCCTGCTCCCGGACATGTACGGCTACCACCCGCTGGCCACGCCCGTGCGCATGCTCGATACCCGCAATGGCATCGGCCTTAGCGGAAAGCTGCAGGCGAACGTGGGCGTGAGCTTCCCGGTCGCAAGCGGGACCAGCAGCGTTCCGTGGTGCGCCGTGGCCGTCACGGGCAACCTCACGGTGGTTAACCAGACCGCCGGCTGGGCGGTCTACCTCGGACCGACCGTGACCAATACCCCCACCACCTCGGCGATCAACTTCAACGCGGGCGTGGTCGAGGGCAACAGCCTGACCGTCATGATCAATGCCACGACCGGCTACGTGGCCGCGACCTACATCTCGACCGCCGGCAACACGACCGATCTCGTCTTCGACGTGACCGGCTACTACGGGTGCATGGGTGGCAGCGTCTTCCATTCGCTCTACACGCCGGTCCGCGTGCTTGACACCCGCGACAACTTCGGCTTCGCGGGCAAGGTCACGGCCGGCCTGCCGGCCACCTTCGCAGTCGCGGGCGGATCCGCCGGCTTCGGTATCCCCTCCAGCGCGACCGCGGTCACGGGCAACCTCACCGTAGTCAACTCGACCTGCGGCTGGGCCGCCTACCTGGGACCCGACCCGACGCCGATCCCGGCCACCTCGTCGGTCAACTTCGTAACCGGCCAGATCGTGGGCAACGGCGTGACCGTCGCTCTCGGTGGGTCTGGCGATAACTACCTGAGCGCGACCTACATCGGCACGCCGGGCTGCACGACCGATCTCGTCTTCGACGTGACCGGCTACTACGACCACAGTCTGAACAGCAACAACGGCAACACGGCCACCAGGGGCCTCGCCTACATTCCCATGGCTCCCGCCCGCGTGCTCGACACCCGGACCAGCCTGGGCGCCGTCGGCCCGGCCTACGCCAACCTGCCCCTGCCCTTCCAGGTGGCCGGCCGTGTTGGCATCCCGGGACCCAGCTTCTTCCCGGGGACGGGTGCCTATGCCGTCACGGGCAACGTCACCGTCGTCAACGCGACTGCCGGCTGGGCGCTCTACCTCGGAGCGGCTCCGCTGGCGATCCCTCTGACCTCCAACATCAACTTCGTCGCGGGCGAAGTCAGGGGCAACGGCACGACCGTCGGCCTCCATAGGAACGACCCTGCTCTTGCCGGAGAAATGGGCATGCTCAATGCCACCTACATCTCCAGCGGTGGCAACACGACCGACGTCATCTTCGACGCGACCGGCTACTTCGTCCATCCTTTCTAGATACCCTGATAGCGCAGGCATTCGCCTAGCGCGTCACGGAGCCGGTTCGTAAGACTGGTTTTCCGGTCCGGCCGGCGTGAGGACAGGTTCCTCACGCCGGCCGGATGCGTTTAAGCCGGACGGCCGCCATGTCGTCGAGCGGGGGCGCGGCCGCGTCCTGCCAGGCGGCGCCGGCGTCCGCGGCCGGTGCTGCTGGCGGCGTGCCGCCGACTTCGCGCCGGCGGCCCTTCCCGCGAGCCGAACCCCCTGGCGGCCCTTCCCGCGAGCCGAACCCCCTTCATCCGGCTTCCTGGACCCACGAAGTGGAGCGTTCCTCCCGGCAGGCTGAGCGGCGTTCCACCGGCAGCGGCCGCACCGCCGTCGCCCTCGGGCCGGCGAAGTCGTGGCGGCGATCCACACTCCCCCCAACCGTTCCCGCTGCCACGTGGGCAGCTTTCGGAGGCGGCCACGGGCCGAGGCTGACCCGGTTCGTCTGCCCGGGGCGGCGCTCTTGCGAAGAGGTGGCTTCCGACCGGCCGAGACCGCGGCCGGGGCCCCATCTGGGCACCCTTCCCGGTACCTTTGATGGGCTCCCGGATTCACCCCCGGCCCGCGTAGGGTGATGCAGCAGACAAATGGGCGCAGTCCGATACCATGATTGGAGCCGGGACCCTGCGCGAACGGCTTCGAACCCATCGTCCGCTAACCCGGAGGCCCACGATGCGAAAGCTCGCTCTCGCGCTGGCTATCGGAGTGCTGGCATCCGCCGGCGGATGGGGCGCCCGGAGCGCCGCCGCTGCCCCTGCCGGGGCGAAGGTCGTCATCGTGGTCGGGGCGACCCAGGGCGTCACGGCGTCGTATCGAGCCGATGCCGACGCCGCGGCAGCCGTCTTCGCCAAATACACGAGCAACATCGTCAAGGTGTATTCGCCCAACGCCACGTGGGCCGCGGTCCAGGCCGCCGCGAAGGGCGCGAGCGTGCTGGTCTACCTGGGGCACGGCAGCGGGTACCCGAACCCCTATGTCGGCCACCTGCAGCCGAATGGCGACAACGGCATGGGCCTCAACGCCACCGCCGGAAACGGCGACAGCGACCTCAAGTACTACGGCGAGAACTACATGGCCCAGCTGAACCTGGCCCCAAATGCCGTGGTCATCCTGAATCACCTCTGCTACGCCTCGGGCGACAGCGAGGCGGGCAACGGCCTGCCGACCCTGGCGGTGGCTGAGACGAGAGTGGACGGCTACGCCTCGGGCTTCCTCCGGGGCAACGCGCGAGCCGTGATCGCCGAGGGCCTCTACAGCATCGCTCCGTACATCGACGCCCTCTTCTCGGCGCACGAGACCCTCGACAAGCTGTGGAAGAGCGTCCCCGACTTCCACGGTCACGTGACCAGCTGGGGGAGCACGCGGAATGCCGGGTACACGTCCGAGATCGACCCCGACATCGACCATCCAATGAGTGACGGCGACTACTACTACCGGTCCATGGTTTCGCTGCCGGGCCTGACCACGGACGACATAGGCCTCGGCACCACTCCGACGCCCATCACGATCGGCGGCGCCACCTACCACCCCATGACCCCGACCCGGGTACTCGACACCCGTAACGGCACAGGCCTCTCGGGCAAGCTCGTCGCCAACACCCCGGCCACCTTCGCCGTCG
>JBEKVD010000135.1:0-4173 GCA_049514315.1 Candidatus Limnocylindrales bacterium
GCCCGAACGGGTGACGGCGCCAACCTCCGGCTCGAGGCAGGACATTCCTAGATCCAGAACGACACCGGCGCTTGCATCTGACGGGCAACTCCCGCCCGTCGGAGCCGAAAGAATGCGCGCCGTGGGTTGCGCGGCTGACGGTCTCGCAGTCGGACCGCCCGGCCCCGACTGCCGGAACCCTCCTGCGATCACCAGCCCTACCAGCACCACGACCAGGACCACGGGCGCGAGCGCAAACTGCATCCTGCTGCGGATATGGACGCGCCCACCAACATGGCTCGAGGACGAGTTTGCGTGCCAGGCTGGCGCGTCAGGCACCAGCACCTCGACGCCCGCGAGATGACGGCTGACTCCTTCGAGGATTTCGCGCTCGGAGGCCTGCTGTGCCTGCCGATCCGTCCTCTTGCCGTTCATCGCCACACCTCCGGATTTCGCCGCAGCGTCTCGCAGGCGCGAGACACGAGGGATCGGACGCCTGACGGCGACAGGCCGAGGATCTCGCCGATCGTCTGGTCGTCGAGATCCCGCTGGTAGCGCAGGATCAGCACCTCGCGTTGCCTCTGGGGCAACTGCCTGGCGAAGCGATCGAACCAGAGCCAGAAGTCTGAGCGGCTAGTCTCGTCCTCAACTCGCGGCTCCTGGTTTGGCGCGAGAAACGGAAGGGGCAACCAGGCGAGAACCCGCGTCCTGCGGTTCTGGTCGATGACGATTCGCCGGGCTATCTGCAGGAGCCATGGCAACGACGATTGCCATTGCGGCCCGTGTCCTCGCCGCCAGGCCAAGTAGGCTCGCCCGAACGCCTCGGCCGTCACTTCCTCCGCGTCGTTGGCGGAATGGAGCATCAGCAGGACGTAGCGATAGACATCTCGATAGCGTTGTCGGTAGAGGTCGGCGAAAGCGCGGTTGACCTCCTCAACCTCTGTGCCTGACGGACGCGCTCGCTCGACCACAGTCCGCACCCCAATCTCAACTCCGAACGATCCCATATTGGCAATGACGAGCCAACAGGCGCGCGCGTCCTGTTAGCACCCCTCCGTTCGAGCTACGGCCACTCAAACCGCGTACGGCGTCTCTGAGTTGTGGCCTTCGACACTTCGGCGGGCGGCGAGCACGCCACGATAACTGGACGCCGTACGCTCACCCCTCTGAGCACGGTGCTACTGCGCTCACGCTGCCCGGCTTTCCAAGCTGAATGTCGTGCCGGTCGGACCCCACGATGGAATGTCATGGTGAGCGGCCCATCCCGACGCGAAGCCCCCGCGCTGATCGCTACTCCCGACTTGCGATCTCGGTCTTGCTCTGCCGCCAGCCGAGAGCCGCAAGAGCTTCGGCGGCCGCGTCACGAACGCCGGCGTCCGCGTCGTGGAGCGCCGAGACCAATGGAAGAACGGCGCTCGCATCGCCGATCTCGCGGAGCGCCACGGCGGCGTCGCGGCGCAGCCAACTGTCATTGGGATCTCTGAGAGCGGCCAATAGGGGCCCGACGGCGCGGGTGTCGCCAATCTCGCCGAGAACTCTCGCGGCAGTCCTACGCACATCCCAGTTGTGGTCTTGCAGAGCGGATACGAGAGTCTCCAGGGCAGGGGCGCCGATCCTGACCAGCGCGTCGGCGGCGGCGTCGCGTACGCCCAAGTCCGCGTCTCTCAGGCTATTGCCCAGTGGCTCCACCGCACGGGCATCACCGATCCGCGCGAGAGCGCTCGCGGCGGCTCCGCGCACCCCCCAGCTATCGTCACGGAGCGCCGCGATGAGCGGGCTCACTGCACCGGCATCGCCGATCTGGCCCAGGGCCTGCGCGGCAGCTTTCCGCACATCCTCGGTGCCGTCTTCCAGGGCGGCTATGAATGGCTCCACCGCGCGGGCGTCACGGATTTGGGCGAGAGCCCCCGCGGCAGCCTGGCGCACGCTCCCGCTGTCGTCTTTGAGAGCGGCCATTAGAGACTCGACGGCACTTGCGTCGACGAACGAGCCGAGCGCCTCTGCCGCATCCCGGCGAACACGCGGATCCCTCCGGTATCGGAGTGCTTTGATCAGACCTCGAGCGTCTCGCTCTGCCTTGAGCTTCTCGACGTCGGGCGATCCGAACGACGGCAAGAGTAGTTCTCCTTTGGATCGATCTCACAAGGACGACGGTTCCGTTGGGAACTGAGTCGTAGCGGCCAGGCCACCAGCCAGAAGTCAACGTTAGAGCATGGGCACGGCGGTCACGGCCGCAGCTGTGACGCATTTGGCAGTGGCGAGAGCGTCTCCGATTACCCGATCGCGCCGGCGCACCGAGGTTCCCTGAGCCGCTCCGCCGTGGGCTCATGGCCCCCCTCGGCGCCAAGTAGCCGATGCTCCCCTCGCCGAGGCGGCACGGCTGAGGCGACCCCACCGGGTGATGGCGTAGGCGCCGATCGTGCCGACGGTGGGCTACGCGAGGATGGCGGTGAGCGTGCCGGTCAGAGCGATCCCGAACGCGCAGGATGTGAGCCCGACGTCGCCGGCCCTGGTCGAGGGCGACCGCGTCCGGCTGCTGTTGCGGTGCGTCTGGCGAATCCTCGTCCGCTCCTGTCGGCCGGCGCCGATCGCCTGGACCGCCGGCTCTGATGGCGTCGAGTAGTTCGGACAGCGCAGACCCTGGCAGGCCATGAGTATCTCCTCGTGATCCCGGGAAGGAACACTCTGAGAATCACCCCGGTGGCACCACTCATGCTTGGCTCAGGCGACGTTAGGACCGTTCCTCAATTCCCACCACTCGGGGGGACGCCACTCTGGCACGTAATGTCTGCCCAGCGCTTGTGCAAGCCGCCCGACAACATAAGCCGCGATGGCCCAAGGTACGAGGGCGGCCGCCTGGGTCCCTGTCACGGCGAGGACTGCAACGAGCCAGGGTGAGCGCAGCGGCAGCGCGAATGTGGCGTAGAAGTACTCCGCCGCCGGCCATAGCGCCGGTACGGCGAGCCAGCTCGCTGCCCGGAGGTCGATGAGCGCGAGCGCGCCGAGGGCAGCCGCGACGACCACGAACAGTCGTGGATCACGAGCCGCGGAGAAGCCGCCCCAGGTGGCGTTTGTGATCCACGCCTGAATGTGGGCGTAGTCCGTCGCGTACTGCGACCACAGGGGCCAGAGGATAACGAGGGAGAGCGCAGCGACAAGCGTGAAGATGGCGAGGGCCCGCCACTGACGCTCGCCGATCATCGGCAGCACCGCGTATGCCTTCGCTGCTGGGGCGAGGGCCCCCAGAACGCTCGACCCGCTCAGGATCAGCGCGAGGCAAACAACGTGTGGGTTACCCACGAACACCGCCTGTGCCATCGGCGGAAACATGACCCACCAGGCAGGCAGATGTAGGCGCCGAAGCGTGTAGAACGCTGACCCGATGGTGAGCGCCATCCACCCCACTGTGAACGCGCCGTCAGATAGCGCGGCGAACGGGACGAATGCCACCACAGTCGGCGGCGGGCCGGTGAAGTAGTAGGGAACATCCGGGGCGCCTGCCGTCCATGAATGCTGGGAAGCGTAGGCGGTCCAGGGATCGCCGCCGGCGAGCCAGGTTTGCGCCCCATGCAGGTAGATGCGGGCATCGAACCCGAGCATGTCCAGGTGGTAAGGGAAGCTCTCGAAGTAGGGCCGGATGATCTGCCAGGTCCAATAGGCGAACCACGCGGCCAGCGCTATCTGCCCGGCGAGCCGGATCGCCCTCCACCAATCGAACCCCGCCCAACGGTCCACCATCACGCCGCCAATGGTGGCACCCTGGCCCATCCGAGTGCTGAATCGGCCCCGAAGCGGCGTCCGTCGACCGCTTCGACCGGCTATGGAGCGACCATCCAGCGCCATGGACGACCTGACACGATGGCTGAATAGGGTCTCTCGCGGCCGAGAGCGGAGCATGGAACAGGCATCTGATCGCGTCTCACAGTTCGGGCGGCCAGTTGCGTCGATAGAGGTCAGGCGGTGCCCACCGCTGGGGAAGCGGCGTCGACTAGTCTCGGCCCGCCGTCGTGGCCCTTCCGGCCGACTCATCGACTGTGCCCTTCGGTCGCCAGCCAAGCGCCCCGAGGGCTTCGGCCGCAGCACTCCGCACGTTCGAGTCGCTGTCTTCGAACGCGACCTTGAGGGACTCGGCCGCGCGCGGGTCACCGATCCGGCCCAGAGCCTCGGCGGCAGCTCGACGGACACTCCAGCTCG
>JBEKVD010000136.1:0-5648 GCA_049514315.1 Candidatus Limnocylindrales bacterium
CAGCTCGCGGACGAAGAGTTCGGCCCGGCGGGCCATCGCCACCTCCTGTGCTTGGGAGGCCACGGCCGGGCCTCAGGGGAGTGCGATTACCTCCCGGACATTATGAATCGGGGCACTAGCCGTGCGATCAAAGGTTCGAACGAGCGATCCACAGCTGGGGCATGGCCGCCGCCGGAGCAGCTCGTTCTCCGACGCAGGTAATGGTCGACCGCAGCCCGAACACCTGACGCCGGTTGCCACTTCGCCTCCTCCGTACAAATGGTAGGCCACTCATAAGGCGCCGGCAGGTGGCCGGGAAACGATCGCTCTCGCGGCACGTGCCGCGGAGCGCTGTCACGATCCGTGCGTCAGATTGAGCCGGCCATCGCGAGCGTGCGATGGTTGGGTCGCGAGGCGGATGGCTCGCCACTATCCAGCCCGGCTTGCGCATCGTGTCGAACTGCGCGCCCGTCCCAAGGTCGTCCGTCCAGGCGTATTCGTCGCCAATGGGCCAAGGGTGTCTCAGCGGGGCTCAGGCCGTTCGATTGGTCCAGACGGACCAGTCTCCTGGGTGTTCCGAGGCTTCGGCGCAGCTGGCTGCGGCGTCGACGGGGTCGGACTGATGACGTTCGTTGACGGCAGCTCAGGCTCGTAGACCCGCGTCCCTGGGATGGGCGGAATCAGCCGGGGCGTGCCGCAGCTGTAGCATTCCGGCATCCCCCGGTGGTTGAGAGAGCGGCAGACTTCGCACTGCCACATCTCGTCCATGGGCATCCTCCCCGATTACGGAGCACCTTACGCACTCTACGCCGCGCAGGGGGCGTTGACGCACCGTTCTTCTGGCCGACGGCGCTGTGCGCACGCCTCAGTTGTCCCGTACAGACGATCAAGCGGCCGTCGCCGAGATCGGGCCCCCAGTAATCCCGCCCGACACTCAGGTCTCTATGCAGAGGGTCTGAGTGTCAAGGGCGTTGACATGGGGGAGCCCGTTTGTACGAGGGGAATGCGCTTCTCATGTCTCTATGGCCTCCTGCAAGGGGAGGACTCGGTTGGGTTGGAGACAGAGGTGGCCCAAGTCATTGAGGGTCGTCAAGCGACCAGACCTGATGTGGGGCCTCCCGCTCGGAACGGCTCCTGGCGCGTGAGCATGTACCAGATCGTGCCGGCGAGTTCGCGGGCGAGCTCGACTCGGGCGATCTTGCTGCCACGCTGCTTGCCGAGCCGGCGCTTCGTGCGTTGGTACTTGGGGCCGGTCTTCGCCAAAGGGCCACGGCGGTCGGCGGCTCCCGACTGGTACACCCTGGGGCAGAGCCCGGTGTACCCGGCCAGGCGCTTGGGGCCGGCGAACCGTCCTATGTCACCGATCTCGGCGGCGATCGTATAGGCGAGCACCCAGCTGATGCCGGGTACGGTCATGAGCAGTGGGACGTAAGGATGGTGGGCGCCGGTCGCGCGGAGCTCGGCCTCGATCTCGTCGATCTTCGCGTCGAGCTCATCGACGAGGTTCAGGCTCGTCCGGAGCGTCCTGGCCCAGGGCTCAGGGATTGGGAGGGAGTCGAGCAACTCGCGCCCGCGGAGGCCGAACAGGTCGGACACGGGCACCGACTGGCCAAAGGCGATGAGCGTGGCGTGGATCCTGTTCTTGAGCGAGGTTCGATAGCGAACCAGGTATAGCCGGAAGCGGGCCCGCTCGCGCTCGGCGCGGACCGATGGATCGGGCAGCCAGATCGCCGGCTATCTCGACGTCCCAGCCCAACCGCTCCAGGGTGTCGTGGACGAAGCGGGCACCGTTCATCGACTCGATCGCCGCCTCCACGGGCTGGCCGTACCGTCCGATCCGCTCGGCGAGCGTGTGCAGGGCGTCGGCATCGGGCCGACCGGCGAGGAGCTCGACCGTCTGGCCCGTCTCATCGAGGATGTGTACATCAAGCTTCTGGCGCGATAGGTCCAAACCGGCGTACAACATGTCCCGGGCCTCCTGGTGCTGGTTCCGTCGAGAACCCACGATTTCACCAGCGGGGCCCTCTGCATAGCAGTTATCGTGTTTGCTCAGTCCGCGCGCGAGCCGATTAGCGAGTGAGGTGGTCGCGTCCGGGCATGTAACCTCGGTTTGTTGGCGAGAGTCAATGAGGCTTCGCCTCCAACCGGCACGGTGCGGACCGCCGGCAAGCCCAGCCCAAAGCCGACCAGCAGCAGCGCCATGCCGGCTAGTTCCCCCAGGATCTTGACCCAGCTGATCAGGCCGAAGACGGCCATGTACGTCTCCGGGGCCAATGCCCCGGACGCCTCCGCGAGGCCCAGGGCTGTCGACAGAATGATCAGACCGAACAGCAAAGCCGAGCCAGCCAGAACCGACGTCTCGCGTCTAGCCGATGTCCTCATCCCCTTGGCCGTTTTCAGCAGGATGACCACCCTCGTCATTGGACTCGTCGGTATCTTCGGTTGGCGCTGCCGGGTTTGCTCCAGAGTTCGCACCAAGGAGCAAGTTCAGCGCCGATAGGGACTGGCTTAGGTTCAGCTGCTGCAGAGAGTTCAGCACCGCCAGAGACGACGGGCTAAGGCTCAGATGCGGCAGAGAGTTCAGCACCGCTAGGGACGCGACGAGATTGGAGCCCGGAGTGCCATCGAGCGCCTTCCAAGGCGGGTTGAACTCGAAGAGATTGGTCGGGAAGGCCGGACCGAGCGTATCGGGCTGAACTGGTGCGCTGATCCAGCTCCTCTCCTCGTCGATTGGGGATAGAGCCGCGGCTTCTTTGATCGCTTCGCCGCTCGCGTCGAAGACCGCGAGGAACTGCTCGGGCTGGTAGAGGTAGAAGGCCTGGCCCGCCTCCCGGGCCATCTCTTCGATTAGCTCAGGCCGAGGTCCGACCGTGCGGTCGTTGACGCGGAGCCACCAGTCGTCCTTCCTGTCGTCGGTAACAAGGAGGACCGGCTTCGTCTGGGCGAGGGCGTGATCTAGGAGCTGCCGCCAGAGAATCCAGTCGCCGTATGCATCGTCTCCTGGCTTCGCGGAGTCCGCATGCCCTGGAGGAATGCGCTTTGCGTAGCGCGTCTTGCCGCCTTCGAGGTGCTTCTGCAAATCAGCCGGTGGATACGGATCTCCGACTCGGCCATCGAAAAGGTCGGTCAGCAGAAGCCATATCGGGTCGCCGTCCAGATCTGCGGTCGGCTTTATCGCCTGACTCTCGCACTCCTCGATGTGGGCCGTCAGGCTGTCCATCGCCTCCTCAACGGACCCCCATCGCTTCTTCACTTCGTCCGATGGCGAAGAGCGATAGATCTCCCTCACCTTAGTCTCGACCTGTCCCCGTGCGGCCCTGAGCGCTTTCCGCGTCTCTGCAAGCCCCCGCTGGTGGTCCGCGATCACCTTCGTGCGATCGCTCTGAAATTCCTTTGCCGCCTGGTGCGTCAGCCAGAGCCGCGATTTCAGGCCCTCAAGAATCCGTGAGAACTGCTGCCTCGTCTCGTTCGAATACCGGTAGAAGTTGAGCAATACGTTCGCATCCAGCGAAACGATCGCGTCTGCCTTCAGCTTCGCAAACTCCGCGGCTGACGGACGGTAGTAGCTCGCGAAGTGTTTGCGCATGGTTCCTCCCCGAACGAACTGCGAGGACATGGAGGTGCCCGAATCCTAGTCTCCGTCGAAGGAGGCGGCACCACGATTTTGGGGTTTAGCCTATGGCGCTTACGCGACCTCTCCTGGAGCGTCAGGGCCGGCTGGCGACGTGGGCGATGACCCAGATGGTCTCGGCCGGACTCCTTGAGCCGCTTGACCCAGGGCCTGGCGCCGCGCCTGACACGACGTGGTCATCGCGTGAGTTTGAGCACAACCTTCGATCGGCGTCGGGCCTACTGCAGGTAGGTCGACTCGAGCCTGTCCCCCACGCCCATCCAACTGGTGCCGCTCGCATCGGTCGCGAGTGCGTCAATCCAGAAGGAGGTCGTGGTGAGCGGCGATGCCCCAGATGGCTTGGGGGCAGTCGAGATGTCGATGGGCGGGAATGTCACGGCGCTGACCACTCTTTGATCTACGACGTGCTCGAGCAGACTCACGCCGTCTGGGCCCGCGCCCCGGAGAAAGAGAGTGACGCCGCCACGGGGGTCGGGTGTCGCCAGGTCTTCGTGTAGCGAGCAGTACTCCACTCCCGTGCTCGGCAGTACGGGCGTGACGGCCGTGCCCGCCACGACGTTTGCGCCGCCGGGGCCACCCGAGACCAGTATCTCCGTGCCGAACCCAAAGAGGCGGTCGCCGCCGACGCTGACCTTGCCGAGGGACTGGCCCGTGCCGTCCGTGAGCAAGAGCGGCGAGCCACCGTTGTAGCACTCGTTTTGCCAGGGCAGCAGAACGAGCGTCCCTGAACCTGTGGCGACCAGGTCCTTGGACCCAGCGTAGGCCGTCGGGAGCGGGATGCGGCCCACCTCATGGAGCGCGGCGTTGTATTCGGTGAGCCACGGCACATTGGCCCGAGCGAGGAGCGCGAGCCCGTTGAGAAAGCCGAGCCCGCTGGGCCATGTGCCCTGCATCGAACCACTCGTGGCCCCCGGCAGCGCGCCGGCAACCTTGCTCGATAGCACGATCCCAGCGAGTTTGCCGGTGGCTGGGTCGTAGCGCAGGAGGCGATCATTGTTGGCCAGCCAGACGGCCCCGCTCGGATCCACTTTGAGGGGGCTGAACTCGCCGATGTAGCCTGAGTCGTCGGCCGGCAGCCGCGTGTCGTGGACGATCCCGCTGGCAGTGGCGACCTCGCGCAGTACAGGGTTCCCGGCAGCGTCGCCCGTGACATACCAGACCATTCCGTGGACCGGGTCATAGGCGATGGTCAGGACACTCGAGCCATTTTGGGCTCTCGTTTGAAGCACGGCCTGCCCTGGGGAGGCGCTCGGCGACGGGTGACTTGAAGCGAGCGTCAAGGTCGCGGTTGGAGCGGACGCAGAAGCTGTCGAGGCGTGGATCGGAGGCGTTGTGTTCTGCGGGCTTAGCCCATGATGACTCGGCGCACACCCTCCCGCGCCAATCGCGACGATCACCGCGGCGGTGGTCGCCACTGCAAGTACGTGGGCTCGGGTCGGACCGCGCATCTCTGACCACCCCTTCTCGCTCCCGGAATCCCGTGGCTGTGACGGCAGCGTAACTGCTGCTGGCACCTGAACTGAACCGATCGCCGACATTCCGTGCGCCCAGAGGACGCTACGACCGCCCTCGAAGTTCCGCCTGTGGTGTTTGGAAGAAGAGCCGCGCGGCCGTACCTGTGGAGGCTTGTGGCTCGGAGATTGGGGCAGCCCGCCAGGCCACGATCAAGCCATAGGGTCGGGGTATCTGCGATCCAGACCGGCACGACGATCCGGCACGTCGGGAGTCGCGGCCTCAGATCCTCTCGCCCTGACCTCCAACACCTCCGGTGAGGATTCACTCGTGCGGCGGGCCAACATAGCCGCAAACTCCGTCCCCTGTGGGCGCTCACGTTCGGCACCGTCAGGTCAGCCCGAGGCCCGCTTCACACACGGGCATCGGTGCTGCGGCTGACCTCCTGACTCAGGCGCACGGGATCGAGCACGACGATCTCGTCGCGCTCGGTGTCGACCAAACCCTCGCGAGCGAGCTGATCCAGCGTGCGCGTGACCACCTCACGGACCGATGCCACGGTCTCCGCCAGCTCCTCGTGGCTGGC
>JBEKVD010000137.1:0-6942 GCA_049514315.1 Candidatus Limnocylindrales bacterium
AGGACCGAGCCATCCATGCCTACCTGCGCTGGCACAATCGGAATGCTCGTCCCGCCAAGCCCTGGCGCATCAACGCCGAAGTCCACCATTCGCTCCCCGACGTTGCGGCATGAGGCACTAGCGACCGACTGCCGACCGTTGGGGAGTACATGAACGAGTTGATGGCATCGCGGCCGGAGGTGGATCTACTGGCGGAGTCGGAGGCACAGGCAAAGGCTGCTGCGGCCGCGTCCGCTGATCCCGAGGGCCTCGGACGTGAGAACCGAGCTTGTGAAGTGGCCACGCTGTGCGCTCACGCGGCACTCGAGGCCTTCATCAATCGTGAGGGCTACGATCGAGCCAAAGCCCTTTGGGAGGCCCACGAGCGACTTGACCTTCCGCAGAAGTGGCGCACGATCCTCGAACAGCTTACCAAGAGCCCAGTCGATATGGGCTCAGGTACGGCGCAAGCCATCAAGCGGCTCTGCCGTGACCGTAACGCGATAGCCCACTATAAGGGCGCCGGAACTCCCAGCTCGCCGGAATTCTTCGGCCAGCCGACGCCAATGAATAGGAAAGCCGGCCGGGTCAACGTGAGCCCGACCCGAGCGTACTGGACAGCCGCGCTAGCTGCCCGCCACGCTCAAGCCGTGCGTCGGGCGATGAACGACTTCTTCGCCGCTGTTGGGGAATCGACACCGGAGTGGTTGCTCAACGCATAGATCGCTGCCGGGGCCAACATCGGGGATCTGATCGTTCGGCGGCGGCGGAGTGTCCATTGGATGCCCCATCCGATGCAGCGACTCCCTGCAACACGAAGTTCGCGTCGTGTTGCTGGAGGGGCCCGAAACAATCGCAGACTGACTACCATCTTGACGTCGATCCAATTCCGGCTTCCGCCGTTCGGTCGTGACTCGCAGACGTAGCTCCAAGACCGCGCGACCTCGTCGTCAGGGTTGCAGCCGTGCTCCGTATCAGAGGCAGGGTCGCTCCGTTCCTCGTCTTCGTGGTCCAAGTGCGTTTGACGAAGTCAGAGAGCTAGAGGTTCCAGGTGTCGGCTCCCGGAGAAGTGCTTGAGCTCATCGACCGTTATCTCCAGCAACGGACTGCGTACGAGGCCGGGCACTACAACGAGACCACTCTTCGTCGGGAGTTCATCGACCCGCTGTTCCGGCTGCTCGGATGGGACGTGGACAATCGCGTAGGGCGTCCGGAGGCGTTCAAGGATGTCGTGCATGAGGACGCCGTCCGCGTGGCTGGCTCGTCCAAGGCGCCTGACTACGCGTTCCGTGTTGGGGGGGTGCGGAAGTTCTTCGTGGAGGCCAAGCGCCCAGCTCTGAATGTGCGCGAAGACGCAGCGTGGGCTTTCCAGCTCCGCCGTTACTCGTGGTCGGCCGCTTTGCCGCTCGGTATTCTCACCAACTTCAGGGACTTCGCTGTCTATGACACGCGGATACAGCCGGCCAAGGACGACCGCGCCACGGTGGCCCGGGTAATGCTGCTCACTTGCGAGGAGTACTCCGACCACTGGGCCGAGTTGGAAGGCATCTTCTCGAGATCGGCTGCTTACGACGGCAGGCTAGATGCTTTCGCCGCCCGCGCCCCCACGGCGAAAGGAACACTCCCAGTCGACGACGCGTTCCTCTCCGACATCGACCGTTGGAGGGCGGAGCTGGCCGGAGAACTGCGTTCCACCGCGCCCTCCTTGAGGCCGCGCGAGCTCAATTATGCCGTGCAGGCGACCATCGACCGCATCGTCTTTCTGCGTATGTGCGAGGACCGAGGTCTTGAGCCGTTTGGCGCGCTCAGAGACGCGGCGAGCCGCAGCGACATCTACACAAGACTGTGTGAACTCTTTCTGCGGGCCGACGGACGCTACGACTCAGGCCTGTTCCACTTCGCACGCGAGCACGGACGCGGCGGCGAACCAGACGGCCTGACGCTCAAGCTCCGGTTTGGCGACGACGTGCTTCGGCGGATCATGGCTCGCCTCTACGAACCCGAGAGCCCGTATGAGTTTTCGGTTCTTGGCGCTGACATCCTCGGGCATGTCTACGAGCGGTACCTGGGAAAGGTCATCGTCATCGATGATCAGGGACGCGCCGTAGTCGAAACCAAACCAGAAGTCCGTCGGGCCGGAGGCGTCTATTACACGCCCACCTATATCGTCAAGTTCCTTGTCGATCACGCGGTTGGCGGGTCGCTCCGCGGAAAGACGCCCGAGATGCTCCTTGGGGGGCGGAAGAGTCGGGGCTTCCGAGTCGTGGACCCGGCCTGTGGGTCGGGTTCCTTCCTGATCGAGGCATACCAGCACCTGCTCGACTGGTATCTCGGCTGCTATGTGGCCAACGACCCTGCGCACTGGGCACGGACAAAGTCGCCACGAGTCTTTCCGGACGCTCGAGGCTTATGGCGTCTGACAACAACTGAGCGCAAGCGAATCCTCACTGAACACATCTTTGGAGTTGATATTGACCCCCAGGCGGTCGAAGTCACAAAGCTCTCGCTGCTTCTCAAGGTCCTTGAGGGCGAGTCTGGGGAGACGATCCAGCAGGAGCTGCGACTCTTCAACGAGAGGGCTCTTCCTGACCTTGACGAGAACATCCGGTGCGGCAACTCGCTCGTCGGGCCGGACTTGTACGAACAGGTCCAGATGGACCTCTTCAGTTCCGATGAACTCGAGCGGACCAACGCCTTTGACTGGCGACAGGAGTTCCCGGAAGCGTTCGTTGAAGGTGGTTTCGATGCGGTCATCGGCAATCCACCGTACGTGTACCGGAACGCAACTCAGGCCAGGCTTCGGACCTACTTCGAGCACCACTTCAGCTCGGCCGAGGGCAACTACGAGCTCTATAAGTTCTTCATCGAGCAAGGACTGAGACTGCTGAGGCCCGGCGGTCGACTCGGCTATATTGCGTCTGCCTCGTTCCTCGTTCAGCCGTCGTTCGAGAAGCTTCGAAGTCTTCTTCTCACATCGACCGTGCTCGAACAGCTCGCTCCGCTCGGGCCAGGAGCGTTCAAGTCTGCCACCGTCGACACGTGCTTGCTCGTCGTGGCGAATTCGACCGCCGGACCGGATCACGAGCTTGAGATCCGCGCGCCAGCTACTGCTGCCGACCTCCCAACCACAAAGCCCCACAGAGTTCCGCAGGCGCGATTCTCAGGTAACCCCGGTCGGGTCTTTGACTACCGCTTGGACGAACCGCAGGCGGCTCTCGTCTCCAGGCTCCTGAAGAGCCTCCCGCCCCTAGAGGAAGGTTTTGAATTTGGGGTCGGGATCAACACTGGGT
The DNA here is from genome assembly GCA_049514315.1 of Candidatus Limnocylindrales bacterium. Taxonomy (GTDB): domain Bacteria; phylum Chloroflexota; class Limnocylindria; order Limnocylindrales; family CSP1-4; genus Fen-1039. Next base: position 3,270 of record JBEKVD010000137.1, read on the forward strand.
TCATCCGTGACGAACTCGTCGCGGACCACGAGCTGGATGAGCGCTACCACCGGCTCGTGACTGGTTCGGGTATCTCTCGCTACGGGCCGGTTCGGACGGACGGTTGGGTCATGTACGACTCGGATTTCGTGAAGGGTCGCGGCGACCGAGGTCGGAGCTTGCCGGCCGAGAGATTCCTCGCAAGCGACAAGATCCTCGTTGTGCGAACGCGCAACCTCAGCCTGAAGCGCAGGATAGTCGCGACGCTCGACGTGACAGGCGCATACAACCTGAACCGCCTGTCGAACATCATTGCCCGGCCGGACCGGAGCCTTCTTGGACTTCTTGGAATCCTCAACTCCGCCCTCTTCAACTGGCTCTTCTCGACTCGGTGGTTCGATTATGAGATCAAGCCTGTCTATCTAAGGCGCGCCCCCCTGGCAGACACGGAGGACCCGGCATTAGACACCGCGGTAAGGCGAATGCTTGAGTTGGTCGCAACACTCGGTCAGGTCAGCACCACTCAGGAGGCGACGAGGGTAGCTCGGCTCGTTGAGGCCACCGATGCGGAGATCGATCGCCACGTCTTTCGTCTGTACGGTCTAGGTGAGGATGAAGCGCAGATGATTGAGGCCCAGCGCCCCAAGGACCGGAACCAGCATCCGCGGTAGCTCAGGATGTTCGAAGGTTCTGCGCGACCTATGCGCCAGCGCCAGCCTCGTCCACCGTTCAGAACACGATGAGTAGGTAGTGGGATTGCTCGCGGTCGGTGAGTCGGCCGGGCTGCTCGGACTGAGCGTGCGAAGCGCCTGACGACTCGCCAGCGGCTGCTCGAGGAAGGCGCCGCCGGGCTCGTTCACCGGAATCGCGGCCGTGCTCGAGGAAGGCGCCGCCGGGCTCGTTCACCGGAATCGCGGCCGCACGTCGGGCCATCGACTCGTTGGGCCCTCCCCGATAGCCAAGCCAACTCCGGCTCGCACATCTCCGGGAGAGTACACACCAGAGCTGGTGCGATGATAGCGACGTGCCCACCGCGATCTCCACTTCAGGTCTCACAAAGAACTTCGGATCGACCCGCGCTCTCGACGGTCTCGACCTGTCGGTCAAGACCGGCGAAGTCCACGGGTTTCTCGGTCCGAATGGCTCGGGTAAGACCACGACCATTCGCGTGCTGCTCGGCTTGCTTCGGGCCGACTCCGGCGAGGTCGAATTGCTTGGTAAGGACCCGTGGCGCGACGCTGTCGAGTTGCATCGCCGGTTGGCGTACGTGCCCGGAGAGGTCAGTCTGTGGCCGAACCTGACCGGCGGTGAGGTGATCGACCTGTTCGGCCGCCTACGGGGCGACCTCAACCGGCGCCGCCGCGACGAGCTCCTCGAACGGTTCCTACTCGACCCGACCAAGAAGACCGGCTCCTACTCAAAAGGGAACCGGCAGAAGGTTGCATTGGTCGCGGGCCTGGCGTCGGACGCCGAGCTGCTCCTCCTCGACGAACCGACCTCGGGACTCGACCCGCTGATGGAGGCGGTCTTCCAGGACTGCATCCGCGAAGTGAAGGCGCAAGGGCGAACGGTATTGCTCTCCAGCCACATCCTGGCCGAGGTCGAGGCGCTGTGCGACCGGCTGAGCATCATCCGACTGGGGCGGACCGTGGAAGGGGGCACGCTCGACGAGCTGAGGCACCTCACCAGAACATCGATCACCGCGGAGACCGTGCATCCCGCGCAGGGGCTGGCCGACCTCGACGGTATCCACGACCTCGAGATCGATGGCGCCCATGTGCGTTTCGAGGTTGATACCGATTACTTGGACCCTGCGGTGCGCCGGCTCGGCGAGCTCGGGGTCCGGAGCCTTGTCAGCCACCCACCCACGCTCGAGGAGCTGTTCCTCCGGCACTACGGCGATGAGTTGGCGAAGGAACCCGAACGTGTCGACCGGGACCGCGAATCGACACCCTTGCCGGTTCGATGACCTCGCTCACGGGAACCCTTGCGCTGACCCGCTTCATCCTGCGGCGCGACCGCCTCCGGATCCTCATCTGGATCGTCGCGATCGTCGCGCTGGCGGCTCTGACGACGGTCGGAATCGAGGGTGTATTCCCAACCCAGGCCGCCCTTGATCAGACGGCCGCCGCCACCGAGCACAACGCGGCGGCCATCGCCTTCAACGGAGCCGCCCAGGGCCTGAACACTGTCGGTGGGCAGGTGGCGTTCCAGTTCGGCGCCGGGGGAATGGTGGTCGTGGCCCTCATGAGCATCTTCATGTTCGGCCGGCTGACGCGGGGCGAAGAGGAAGCCGGTCGCCTCGAAGTCGTGCGCTCCCTACCGGTCGGCATTCACGCCAACACCCTCGCCGCAGGGCTCACGGTAGCCGCCATGAACCTGACCGTTGGCGTGCTCATCGCTGCCGTACTGATCGCCCAGGGCCTGCCCCCGGCCGGGTCGGTCGTCTTCGGGGTTTCGTTCATCCTGGTCGGTCTGGTCTTCGGCGGCGTCGCCCTACTCGTGGCGCAGGTTACTGAGAACACCCGTGTCGTCTATGGCCTCGCCGGGGCGGTGCTCGGAGCGGCCTACGTGCTGCGCGCCATCGGCGACATCGGCGACGGAACAGTCTCCTGGTTCTCCCCGATCGGAGTGGCCCAGAAGGCGCGGCCGTTTGCCGATGAGCGGTGGTGGCCCTTGCTTCTGCTGGTCGCGGCGACGATGCTCCTGGTCGCCGCGGCCGCCGCCCTGGCCGGCCGGCGCGACCTCGGCGCCGGGCTCGTGGCGCCGCGGCCAGGCCCGCCGGCGGCAGCGCCCAGCCTCGGGCACCCCCTGGGTCTGGCCTTCCGGCTGCAGCGGGGATCGCTGCTCGGATGGAGCGCCGGCGTCCTGGTCATCGGCATTGCTTACGGCTGGATCGGGCCCACCGTGGACACCTTCATCGGCGGGAACAAGACCCTCGCCGAACTGATGGCCGGCACCGGAGGAGGGAGCCTGACGGATTTGTATTTCGCCTCGTCCTTCCGACTGATGGCGCTCCTCGCCACGGGCTTCGCCATCGGGTCTGCCCTGCGGGTGCGGAGCGAGGAAACGTCCATGCGCGCCGAGTTGGTCCTGGCGACGCCCGTCTCGCGGTGGCGGTTCGCGGCGAGTCACCTCGCAGTTGCTTGCGTGGGCAGCATCATCCTGCTCGCCGTCGCCGGCCTGGCCACTGGCCTTACCTACGGCCTCGCGGGCGGCGGCATGCAAAGCGTTCCGCGCCTGTTCGAGGCCGCCCTCGTCTACGTGCCGGCCATGTGGATCATGGTCGGGCTCGCCATCGCACTCGACGGGTGGGTACCGCGCTGGGTCGGCGTGTCGTGGGCGATCCTTGCGGCCTGCGTCGTCGTGGGATTCCTCGGCGCTGTCCTCGGCCTCCCACGCTGGCTCCAGGACCTCTCTCCATTCGAGCGGGTGCCCCAACTGCCAGCGGCGAGCCTGACCTTCCTGCCGCTGGTCGTGATGTCGGCCGTCGCGGCCGGCCTCACACTCATCGGGCTCGCCGGGCTGCGGCGGCGCGACATCGGCCGGTTCTGACCGCCTGGCGGTCTGCATCCCGTGTAGTGATACCCGGGCTGAGCAAGTCCGAAGACTAGATCTGCTCTGGCGCAACGCGCGATGTAGGACACCTGGTCCGGCGGTCCTGACGAACGTGCCAGCCTGGCACCACCCGCAC
>JBEKVD010000138.1:0-4118 GCA_049514315.1 Candidatus Limnocylindrales bacterium
CCGCAGGGCATGTGCATCATGGCCGGGATCGGCCTCGACGACGGCAAGGCGGCCAGGGCGCTGGCCTCGGTCCGGGAGCGCCTCGCCACGCCGCACGGCATCGTGCTGCTCAACCCCGCCTACACGCGCTACTACCTGAACCTGGGCGAGATCTCGTCGTATCCGCAGGGCTACAAGGAGAACGCGGGCATCTTCTGCCACACCAACCCGTGGCTCATGATCGCCGAGGCCCGCGCCGGTAACGGCGAGGGCGCGCTCGACTACTACCTGCGCATCAACCCATCGGTTCGCGAGGCGATCTCCGAGGTCCACCGCTGCGAGCCGTACGTCTACGCGCAGATGATCGCCGGCAAGGACGCGCCGGCCTACGGCGAGGCCAAGAACTCCTGGCTGACCGGCACGGCCGCGTGGAACTTTGTGGCCATCAGCCAGTGGATCCTCGGCATCCGCGCCGAGCACGACGGTCTGCGTGTCGACCCGGTCCTGCCGGCGGATTGGGGTGATTTCAAGGTCACTCGGCTGTTCCGCGGGGCCCGGTACGACATCACCGTCCGCAAGCCCAGGGGCGCGGTCGGTCGAGTGGCTCGACTGACCGTGGACGGGCGCGAGCTCGCGGGCAACCTGATCCCGCTCCCGACCCGACCGGGTGAGTCGTTCGATGTCGAGGCCTTCGTTGAGTAGCATTCGGCCTGCGTCCAGCGGCGAGCGCGCTCGGGTCGGCTGCGCCCGGGTAGCGGGGGAGGCGTGGTTTCGATGACTTTCGATGGCTGAGGTCAAGGCGGCCCCGGGCGCCAACGCGTATGGTTACTTCGACGAGACGGCTCGCGAGTACGTCATCACCAGGCCCGATACACCCACCCCGTGGCTGAACTACATCGGCGAGGGGCGCTACGGCGGGATCGTCTCCAACACCGGGGGCGGCTACTCGTTCGACCGCGACCCGCGCAATCGCCGAGTCACGCGCTATCGCTACAACTCGATCCCGGTCGATCAGCCGGGTCGCTACGTCTACCTGCGCGACCAGGATTCGGGCGAGTACTGGAGCCCCACGGCCCGGCCGACCAGGGTCGACCTGGACAGCTACGAGTGCCGACACGGCGCGGCCTACACGCGGATATCGAGCACGTACAGGGGGATCGCGGCCGAGATGCTGTACTTCGTGCCGCCGTGCCCGGTCGACGATCCTGCGCCCTGCGAGCTGTGGGTCCTGCGGGTCCGCAACGACGGCACGGCCACCCGACGCCTGCGCTCGTTCAGCTATGCCGAGTTCGGCTTTTCCGACGCCTTCGTCGACATGACGAACCTGGACTGGGCCCAGCACATCGTCTTCAGCGCGTGCGAGAACGGTGTCATCCGAGTCCAGACGAAGTTCGGGCCGCCGACCTTCTTCTTCGGCAGCAGCGCGGCCCCTGCCGGCTACACGTGCGACCGAGAGGACTTTGTTGGGCGCGGGCGAGATCTTGCCGATCCGATCGTCGTCGAGACGGGCACTCCCTCCAACTCACCGTCGCCGCGCGGAAACAGCATCGGCTCCCTGACACACGACATTGCGCTGGAACCGGGCGGAGAGCGGCAAATCGTGTTCATCATGGGCGCCACCGACCGGCCGGCCGAGATTCCTCGCCTGGTGGCGCGCTTCGCCGACCCGGTGGAAGTGGCGGCCTCGTTCCGGGCTCTCAGCGACGACTGGGGCGCCTATCTCTCGCGCTTCACCGTCGAGACTCCGGACGCCGACACGAATGCGATGCTCAACTTCTGGAACCAGGTCCAGTGCCGGACGACGTTGCACTGGTCCCGCTTCGTCTCTGGTTACGAGACCGGCCTGGCCCGCGGAATGGGCACCCGCGACAGCGGCCAGGACACCCTGGGCATCATGCACACGGTCCCGGACCATGCTCGGAGCACGCTCACCACGATCTGGACGCTGCAGTTCGCGGACGGCCACATCTGGCACCAGTTCTACCCGCTCACGCTGGAGGGGGGCCCCGGCCTCGCGGCGGAGTTCCCCGACTGGCCGCAGTGGTTCTCCGACGACCACCTCTGGCTGATCGTCTCGGTCTGCGCCTACCTTCGCGAAACGGGTGACTTCGGCTACCTCGATCGTCAGGTCCCATACGTGGACCATGCCGAGGAGACGGTCTGGCAGCACATGCTCCGGGCCGTCGACTTCACGCTCGCTCATCGCGGCCCGCACGGCCTGCCGCGCGTCGGCTTCTCCGACTGGAACGACACCCTCAACATCGACCACGGTTCGGGCAAGGCCGAGAGCGTCTGGACTGCCATGCAGTTCTGCCGGGCCATGCGCGATCTCGAGGAGCTGTGTCGGCAGCTCGATCGACCGGCCGACACCCGGCGCTTCGCCGGGCTCCACCACTCGATGGCCGCGTCGATCAGCGAGCACGCCTGGGACGGCGCCTGGTACGCGCGGGCCTTCGACGACGATGGGCTGCCGATCGGCGTTTCCGGCGCCGCGCACCACGCCATCGACCTGGTCGCCCAGAGCTGGAGCGTGCTCGGCGAGGTCGGGCCGGCGGAGCGGGCCGAGCGAGCCATGCGTTCGGCGGACGAGAAGCTCAACAGCAGGTTCGGCATCGCCCTGCTGTGGCCGCCCTACGATGGCTTCGACGCGCGCGTCCGCGGAACTTCAACGTACGTGCCCGGGGCCAAGGAGAACGGTGGCATCTTCTGCCACGCCAATGCGTGGTCGATCGTAGCTGCAGCGATGCTCGGCCAGGGCGATGAGGCGTACAAGTACTATCGCCAGATCCTGCCGCTTGCCCGGACGGACTCCGACCTGTACATGGTCGAGCCGTACACGTATCCGCAGAACATCTGCGGGCCGGCGCACCCACGCTTCGGCATGGCTCGCAACGCCTGGCTGACCGGTACCGCGTCGTGGACGTTCGTCGCCGCCACGCAGTGGATCCTGGGCATCCGGCCCTCCTACGAGGGCCTGCGCGTGGCCCCGGTCCTGCCATCGGCGTGGCCCGGCTTCACAGCCCATCGCGAGTTCCGGGGTACGGCCTACGAGATCGCGGTCAGGCGCGAAGGACCGGGCAACGGCGTGTCGCTCGCGGTCGACGGTGTGGCCGTGCCCGGCGACGTGGTCCCGCTGCCGCCGCCCGGGACGAGCAAGGTGAAGGTCGAGGTGGTGTTGAGGTGAGGGCCGCGCGTTGCGGACATCGGCCCTCGGGGCGTGCGGTGGGCGACTATCGGGGCTGTTCGACCTGGACGTACGTGTCGACGACCGATCGAACCCGGAGGGCGTGGCGAGCCCGATCGATCGACCAACCGGGCGGGAGCGCGAACGAGACCTCTGTCCGCCTGCGAGCCGGGAGGTCGAAGTAGTTGTCGCTGAAGACGACGTCGGCGCCGTCGAGCGAGAGCTCGACCCAGCGGGCCAGCGCCTCGGATCGGAGCCGGACGATTGCCCGATCCGGTCCGGCCGCTGCGACAGCTCCAGGCGCGACGACAGCTCCGGCCGCGACGGGGGCGCCTTCGGGCTCGACCAGTGCCTCGATTCTCGGCGGGCGAAGCGCCAGGTGCTTGTCCGCCACAAAAGGTGTGACGACGAGCGCGCGACTCGAGCCCGTTTCGAGCATCTCGGCGACCAGAACCTGCGACCGCATATCGTCGATCGAAGAAGGCACGTTGACGCTGCAGACGGAGGTCGTCGCCAGCCCGGGCGCCTCCGCCGGCATGGTGCCGGTCGCTACAACTCCGCCGTCGAGCCGCTCGAGCGACCAGCGGATCTCGCCGCGCCACGCCCTCGGCAGGTCGTTGGTGACGAAGAACGTGGCGGTCACGTCGTTGCCGGCCTTGCCGCTCGCTCCGTCGCCGGCAACCGAACAGGACAGGAGCACCGGCGAGTAGAACCGCCGCGTGGCGTAGTGGAGCGCCTTCCAGCGGCCGAAGTAGTCGATGCTCGACCATGAAGACACCGGCCAGCAGTCGTTCAGCTGCCAGAACAGCGTGCCGCCGCAACGGGCTCGCTCGCGCCGCCAGTGCTCCACGCCCACGCGCATCGCCTCGGCCTGCAGGACCTGGCTCAGGTAGATCAGCCCGTCGAAGTCGCGGGGCAGTCGGAACTGCTGGGCCATGTAGTAGAGGATGCGGGC
>JBEKVD010000139.1:0-4100 GCA_049514315.1 Candidatus Limnocylindrales bacterium
GCGCGGGTCACGATCTGGATCGGCCAGATCCAGTGGATGCTTTCGCACGGTCTCGGCCACCCACGCGACCCGGTCCTCCAGCCGCTCGACAACATCCGCGAACAGGACGCCCTGCTCGACCTCTCGGACCCAAGCCATCCGCGAGAAGCGGAGTGGCCGGAGGCCGACGTGGTCGTGGGCAACCCGCCGTTCTTGGGCACGAAGCTGCTCAGGGCGAACCTCGGCGACGACTACGTGGAGAAGCTCTACGGAGTGTTCGGCGAGCGACTCGCCGGCATGAGCGACCTGTGCGCCTACTGGCATGAGAAGGCCCGAGCGCAGATCGAGGTAGGAAAGCTGGGCCGATCCGGATTGCTCGCCACGCAGGGAATCCGAGGTGGCCTCGGACGGGATGTTCTCGAACGAATCAAGCGCACGGGGGACATCTTCTTCGCCTACGCCGACGAGCCTTGGGTCCTCGCAGGAGCGAACGTACACATCAGTTTCGTGGGTCAGGACGACGGCTCGGAGATCCAACGAACGCTGGATGGACGCCCGGTGGCCAGCATCAACCCGAACCTCACGGGAGGAGTTGACATCACTCGTGCGCTTCGGCTGCGCGAGAACCTCGGTATCGCGTTTATCGCCGACGTGAAGGGCGGCGCGTTCGACATCGATGAGGCGACGGCGCTGCGGCTGCTGAGTGCGCCGAACCCTGATGGAAGACCCAACACGGACGTCGTCCGTAAATGGGTAAACGGCCAAGACATCGCGGGTCGGCGCAGAGGGATGTGGATTATCGACTTTGGGGTGGACGCACCAATCGCGGAGGCGGCGCTCTACGAGGCACCGTTCCAGTACTTGCTGGACGAGGTGGAGCCAATCCGCCGAGGCTCTCGGACCACACAACGAGACTGGTGGATTCACGAGCGCCCTGGCCATTCGATGCGGATCGCACTCGCCGGGCTATCTCGGTATATGGTCACGCCTCGCGTCGCCAAGTATCGCCTGTTCGCATGGATCGACGCAGACACTCTGGCGGACTGCGCTACCGTCGCCATCGCTCGCGACGACGACTACACCTTCGGCGTCCTGCACTCCCGCGTCCACGAGACTTGGGCACGAGGCATGGGAACCCAGCTTCGAGAGGTCGAGTCCGGCTTCCGCTACACGCCGACGACCTGCTTCGATACCTTCCCGTTCCCGCGCCCCACCGACGACCAGCGCGACGCCATCGCCGAGGCGGCCCATGACCTTGACCGACTCCGGAACGGCTGGCTCAACCCGCCCGGCCTGTCGGACGCCGACCTCGCCAAGCGGACACTAACCAACCTCTACAACGCTCGCCCGACCTGGCTCGCTCAGGCCCACGAACGCCTAGACGCCACAGTCGTGGCGGCGTACGGCTGGCCGGCCGATCTCGACGGCGCAGAGCTGCTCGCCCGACTTCTGGCGCTGAACCTTGCGAGGGCTGGCAATGGCGAGTAGTCAGCCCAGCGCGCGAGCGAGGCTGGTGGACCTCAGTCGAAGGCGGTTGCGCCAGCTGGGCGCCAGCCCAGACCCGCAACGATTCGTCTGCCCGATGTGCCTCAGACTCCTGCCCGATTCCGAGGCAAGCGAGGGCCATTTTCCTGCTAGAGCACTCAAGAGTCGGGCCCAGAGCGAGCTGCAGTGTAGGGACTGCAACCAGGCGATGAACGAGCAGTACGAGAAGTCGGCACAGGACTTCTTGACCGGCAAGTGGGGCATTGAGATCGGTCTGCCGGACACGGGGCGCGTGCATCTCCGGGGCGTGGTTGCTGTCGAGAGCGACACCTTTAGCATTCGACTGGCCGAGCTATCGAAGAAGGGCGAACGAGAGCTGACGTCGATGATGGCGCGAGTGCACGACGGATCGACCCTCAAGCTTCGGGTTCACGAACCTATCCGCGACGCGCTGCATCGCTCGCTCCTTGCCTGGTCGTTCCTCGGCTGGTCAAAGTGCGCTGGCTACTTGTATTCGGCGTCGGCGGGCGCCGCCCGTGTGCGGACTCTTCTCTTGGATGCGACGCAGTGCCTACCGCCCACACTCATCCTGCGTTTGGGAACCGCGCCCTTGTCGCTGCCCCTATCCAGACCCGAAGCTGTGGTCATTGCGGCGTCGGAGGTGGACACGGTCACAACGCCTTCTGAGGTCTTCGCCGTCTTCGGCCTGGGGATGCATTGGGGACAGGCTGTGGTCGTACTTCCGTTTGCCAACGATGGCGACGGCCGGGTCTATGAGCGTCTGGCGGAATTCCACGCCGCAGGACGCATGGCGACGCTGCACTTCCTGTCGATCCAGGACGAACTCACCGCGTTGGAGCCGCGCGGTACTCAGCGTGCTGCCTTCCTTGAGGACCAGTCTACCGGCGAGGTTCACTGGATCGCCCGCCGGCCGGAAGGGCAGGAGCTGACTGCCCTGGCATCCGGCCACAGTCACGATCCCCAGAGCCGCCGTCGTCGTTGAGTGTACGGACTCGCAGACTCGCGTCCTGTGATCGTCACTAACCCGCGATCGTGAACGGCCCCTGGCGACCGGCGAAGAGGCGGGATCGCCTCCAGTCGTACACGTTACGGTAGTACGCAGGGCGGCCGCGGGCACCGGCGCATCAGTGGTTAGCGATAGGAGTCGTCGCTCGGTTCCACCGCGCCACCTGAGCCGCCGGAGACGTACTGTGAGACGTCCCAGCCGCGCGAATCCCAGCCTCTGGCGCGGACCCGGTAGGTGCAGCTGCGCGCACCAGAGGCGATGTGAGTCTCGCGGGTGACATCCGCATCCAGGGCATCGGCGATCAGCCATACTTCCGCTTCACAGGCAGCCGGAGCCGTGGCGGCGATGCCGAGGACGGGGCAGTGGTGTGCGCACACCCTGACCGCGCCGCGACGATCGACGCCACACTCATACCCAAGCTCGTCCAAGAACTGCGCGAGGATCTTCGCGCGCTCGAAGATCGATGCAGACGCGAGTCCGGATTCCCTCAGCCGCTGCTGGACAATGGCGAGTTGCCCGCGGCGCCGCTCCTCGAACATTCTCGCTTCGAGGCCCCGCCCGCCGATCTCGCGAGCAGCTTCCAGGAGCGATTGCGCGAGCCCGCGGTAGTCGGTCGGGGGCATCGATTGCGCACGGGACGTGACGTCGTACAGGTCGTGTGGCCGTCCGACCCCGTGCCGGACCGACCGCCTCTCCACGAGCCCAGAACGGCTCAGCACCTGGAGGTGATACATGACAGCGGATCGGCTCAAGCCGACCCGCGAGGTTATCGCTGCAAGCGTCAGCGGGCCTTCGCGTCGCAATGTGCTGAGCAGCGAGCGATGAGCGGGCGTCGTGATGTCGCTTTGATCAGCCTCGTCCACGCCCCGCACGGCTCACCCCGTCAGCAAGCTGCTCCCGCGGTCCCGACCGATAGGTCGGCGCCGGATGCGGGCACATCCGCCCGGCTCAGAGACCAGTATGCCGGTTCAGGGCGTCCGAGGTTGCTTCCTGCGAACAACATCTCTCGGGCCTCCTGGTGCTGGCTGCTGGACGCCTCCACGTTCTCACCATGGAAGGCGCCCCTCATGCCGTTCACTCAGCAATCGAGCAGCGAAGTCAAAGACACTGGAGGATTCGGCCATAGCGCTAAGGTCCGCCTGACTGCAGCCTACAGGTGCTCGCCGAACCAGGAGATTGCCATCCGGATCGACTCCGCTCGGCCCTTCTCGTAGATGTCGAAGTGGGTCCCTGCGAACGCCTCGTACCGCGCTGGCACCATGTTCTTGACGATGTCGAACACCCTCCTCCCGTGAAGACTGTTGTCGGTGAGCTCATCGCTGTCCGCCACGATAATGAGGATGGGAATTCTCAGCTGTCCGGCGAAGTCCACGGGGTGGTAGTCCGCGATCCGAGACAGGAACGGCGTGCCCTCGAGGCTGCCGATCCGGTCGACGCCCTGGGGCACCGGATCGATCTCACCGCGGGCTCGCTGAATGGCCTGCCTGCGCGGGCTGAAGAACCCGTTCACCCAGCCTCCGTCCATGGACGGGACCTGACTGACGATGCAGCTCGGCCGGCCGTCGTGGGTGGCAACGTAGAGGACGTGGCCACCCACGAAGCTTGTGCC
>JBEKVD010000140.1:0-4092 GCA_049514315.1 Candidatus Limnocylindrales bacterium
AGGAAGACCCGGCCGTCGGAGATGCCTATGTCGCTGCGAACGGACAGCTCGCCCGGGCCGCCGCCGACCTGCCACCACTGCAGCAGCGAGGAACCAACCAGGACGATGGTGCCGATCGCGACGATCCAGCGCCCTCTGGCTGCCGACGAGGGCATATTCGGTTCCGTTACGACTCGTAGGCTTTGGGGCGGAGGACGCCCACGCTGGCTTCCGACGCTGGGGGTTGCGGTGACCACGCCGGGTACGACGTGGATGGCGACGCAGAAGCGGTCGCGAGCGAGGGAGAAGCGGTGGCAAGCGATGGGGACGGCGTCGCGAGCGACGGCGAGGCTGAGGGCGTGACTGACGATAGCGGGCCGCCGCCCGGGCGCTGCCCGAGCCAGAGCGACCCCGAGACGGCGACCGTGACCAGAACCGCCACGCCCGCCACCGTGAGGGCTAGTCGAAGTCTCGTCCGCCCCTCCGGTCGCCCGCCGGGTCGCTGGGAGGCCAGCAGGATTTGAAGCGGAGGTGCTGGGCGCAGCGTTTGATCGAGTTCGGCGGCGCGCGCCCTGATTCCTTCGCGAAAGGCTCGCTCGAAGTTGTCTACGCTCATCGGTCGAGCACCTCCGGTCGCTGGCGCAGGGCAGCCACCCCTCGAGAAACGTTGGTGCGGACTCCGGCCCGCGAGAGCCCCATGATCCGGCCAATCTCGTCGTCCCCAAGGTCGAAGAGGAACCGCAGTACGATCGCCTCGTGTTGGCGCGGCGATAGGCATTCGCGAAGCTGGTCGAACCAGGCGGCGGCCTCGAGGCGACCGAAAGAGTCGGGGTAGATGGGGGGGTCGTCGGCCCTTGACAGCGAGAGCCAGCGCAGGACCCGGCGCTTGTTGCGGTCGATCACGATCCGGCGAGCTATCAGGAACAGCCAGGGGATCGGGTCTCCGACGGGTCCGCGGCCGGCCTGCCACGCGCCGTAGGCGCGCCGGACGGTTTCCGCGGCCACGTCCTCGGCGTCCTCATGGTGTCTGACGAGCACCCACGCGTAGCGACACAGCCGAGGCCACGCGGCGACGTACATCTCCTCGAACGCGACCTGGGAGTCCAGCGGTCTCGCTGGCGCGGTATAGCCCACCCTCAAGACCAAACTCCCTGCCAGCGTCCCTTCCACAGGGAGAATAACGACGCGGCGACTGGATCTGTTTCAGAAGCGCCATATTGCAGTTCCCGGACGGGACCCACCCTGTTGGTCCACCGCACGATCGAATCCTCGCCCGAGGTGTCTGGGGTCAGAGCGAGAGGACCTGCGCCTCCGGTCCCGCATGTCGCATCGTCGTGCGAGCTGGAGGCCAAACGCCCCGACCCTGTGGCTTGATATCATTTGAGCCTCCACCGTGATCCCGACTCGACCCGGGCAGTTCGCCTCCAGGGCGCCTCAAGGATTCAGTCGAGCGACCACTTGCCAGCCGGTCTGCGGGCTGGCGCCGGGCCGGGGATCCTGGACCAGCCGCAGGAGATAAGTTCCCGCGCGAGGCACGTGGCCAAGGCCATCCGCCGGTGTCGCCGGATCGTGCGCGAACTCCGCGTAGGCGTTCGGTTGGACCTGGACCGCTCCCGTGGGCGGCGTGACCGCCAGCCCGCTCGCAGTCGACGTGACCGGCTGAACGTCATTTGCCGTTACCCAGGCCCAAGGGCAGTTGAAGAACGGCGTGTCTGCGGGCGGCTGTGGAAGGGCGAGTGGACACCTGATGGCCGAGCCGGAGTCGACGAGCCAGCCGTTCACGACAACCGTTAGAAGCGAGACATGGTTCAGGTAATCCGGACTGGTGAGCTGGCTCGGCTGGAAGGCGAAGGAGTTGTCGGTGTTGTAGCCCATGTAGCCGAGGTATTCGAGCCCATCCTGGCGCACGGTCACAGCGAGCACGCCTTGGGTCTCGAAGCCGGAGTCCCCAGCCAGCATCGATGCCGTGTAGGCTGAGGCGACCACCGTTTCGTTCGTTCCCTCCAGCGTGCCGATGTTGCAGTCGCCAGTCTGCGGGCAGTTCTGGGCTGTCCCAGGCACGACGTTGCCGTCGACCAGCACGGCCTTTCCGATCCAGCTGGCCCGATCCTTCCCGAGCAGCAGCGCCAGCTCGGCCGCCGATCGGACGACCGGGCCGGTCGGCGAAGTGGACTTCATCGGCGCGGCATCCTGGCGGCCAACGACCAGCCAGCCTCGACAGCCGCTGCAGTTGACGGCATCATGCACGACCATCCGTAGCAGGTAGATCGCGCGCCGCGACTCCTCGTTCATGTTGCTGATGTCGGGATTTGGTGCGTACTCGTCGTAGGCGCCACGCTGGACGGCGACCCCGTCGGATGGGGCGCCCATCGACCATGCCCCACCCTGCGCGTTGCCCGATCCGGAAACCAACGCCAAAGGCTCCGCCGTGAGGTAGTCGCGTGTGGCGCAGTCGAAGGGCGCAGGGATGGGCGGCCCGGGTTCTGGGGCAGGTCCGCATGTGAAGCCAGTCGCGCCCTCAAGCCAGCCATCGACTCCGATCACCTGCCCATCCGGAGTCGTCGCCGTGGCTGCGAGCGTCTCGGCGACCGACCAAGTTGGGAAGCCTCCAGAGGTGAGCCGTACGTGACCCAGAAACTCGATCGGGTCTTGTCCGGAAAGCCGAAGCGCGACGGGAGCCTGCAGGTCCGCCGGATCGGTAGCTGGAGGCAGGACCTGATCCTCTTGCCGAACGGCGACGGTTCCGTCGCGGTCGTCGAAATCCTGGAGCGTTCCGATGACCAGGCATTGGCCCGGCGGGACGCACTCGCGCGAAAGAGGGGCGGTCTGACGGCCGCGGTCGATGGTCACGTCGGCTACCACGTCCTGCGGTGCTAGGCCGCCAGCGCGCTGGGCCGCTATCGCGGCTCTGAGTTCGGCGGCCGTGAGCACCCTGACCTCCGTCGCCGCCAGTGGGCCGTCGACGCCTGCTGTGGCCGCAGGGGAGGGGCCGCCGTTGAATGGCATGCGCAGCACGATCAAGGCCACGACCACTAGCACGACGATGGTCGTCCCAACCACCGCCGCGAGCCCGGATAGTCTGCGCTCGAGCCGGCTGCGCACGAGTCGGCGCGTCGGGATAGGCGCTACTCCGTCGATCAGTCTGCCGGGCGGCTCCACGTCGGCTGCGGCTTGGAACATGTCGCCCGGCTCTCGATCGAGTCGTTCGTCGCTCACGGCTGGTCCCCCTCGATCCGGGCGGCTGCATCTCGCGCGGCGCTCAGACGTCCGAAGGCGATCGCTCGTGCATCCTCTGGCGCCTCCGTTCCCACTCTCGGTCTCGCCACGCGGCCTTCTCCCCTCCATGTTGCACACATCATGCCGATCTGACGCTGCCTCGGCCGCAAGAGTTCAATCTTCGGCCGACCGCGACCTCCAGCGCCGCCATTTCCAGAGTTTCGCGGCCTCAGCGCAGAACGCCAAGCCCCTCGAATCCCTTGGTTTGTGCGCCCTCACGCCCGCTGTGAACCCTCGAGACGCTCGCCGACAGCACCTGCTCGGCGGCCTGATCCACGAGTACTGCGGACTCGCCGCGTGATCGAATCTGGGTTTCCGACCCCCGCGGCGTGCTACTCGAACTCGATCGCATCGCCGACGAGTTCACCGAGCTCAGGGGAGCCCGAGGAGCCGACAAGGCTTCGTGACAGACCGATAGCCCAACACAGCCACACCAGATACTGCGGCATGGCAGGCACGGGCGTTACCTGCCCTGGTGGGTCGCATCCGTCCAGATGAGGCGCACGATGCTGCCATAGCGTCAGGAGACGAGGCGTCTCTCGCGGCACGATTGAGCTGGCAGTTGCCGACCCGAGGGCGCCGCCGCGTGTCCCGCTCCAGGCGCATCCGGTCCGTGTCAAACTTGAACGCCGGAGGATTGCCTGTGCCCCTCTTCGGCCCGCCAAACGTCGATAAGCTCGTTGCGAAGGGAGATGTCTCAGGGCTGATCGATGCCCTGGAATACCCGGTGCCTTGGCGCGTGCGCCGGGACGCTGCCCTGGCCCTTGGTGCGATGGGCGGTACGGACGCTGTCGAGCCCCTGATCGCCGCGCTTGGAGACGACCATGCGAGCGTGCG
>JBEKVD010000141.1:0-4074 GCA_049514315.1 Candidatus Limnocylindrales bacterium
GGCGACGGGTTACGTATCAGCAGAACGGTGCCCGGGTGGATCAGGTTCGGGTCATTGCCAATCCGGTCCCGGTTGTCGGCGTAGATGAGTTGCCAGGGCACGCCGAACTGGGCCCCGATCTTCGACAGCGTATCGCCGGTCTTCACGGTGTACGTCAGCTGCGAGGGCGTGGGGCCGGGCGTCGGGGTCGGGGTCGGGGTGGGGGTGGGCGTCGGGGTCGGGGTGGGCGTCGGGGTCGGGGTGGGCGACGAAGGGTTCTTGATGAGTACGGCCGGACCAAGGCCGAGGTCGGCGAAGTCGGCGGCCTCGGGGACGAAGCCGCGGGCGGAGATGGTGCCGCCGCTCTTGCTCAGGTCGATCGAGACGACATTGCCGGAGGCGTCGGCGGCCAGGAGGTAAGGCGGCGTGCCGGAATACAGGTACGCGATCGACAGGCCGGCGTTCACGCTCAGCTCAACGGGCGGCTTGACCGTCGCCGTCACGCCGTTTTGAAGGTCGTCGAGGTTGGCCGTGTCGATCCGGTATATCGCCCCGCTCGACGACCCGACGTACACCAGCCCGGTAGGGCCGACAGTCGAGAACGACTCGGCCCCCGGTATCGAATATGTCTGGACGATAGCCCGAGTCTGGAGATCGTAAACGAGGACATCGGACCCGGTGGCCACGAAGAGGCGGTCACCGAACCGGGCATTCGTGTCCGACGAGTTGGGGTTGTTCGGGTCCGCCCCGGGCTCCGTCGGCGTGCGCGGCTGGACGAGGGTGGCCTTGACGGTAGCGTTGATGTCGCCGGTGGCCGTGACCTTGTCGTCCGAGAAGAGCGTGATCCCACCGGCGATGGCGTATTTCGCCAGCATCGGGTGAGTCCACTCGTAGATGTCGTGAGGGATGTTGTATCGCCAGTCCTGCAGGAACTCGGTGGCGGTGCGGGCGTGATAGACCTCGTCGAAGTACATCTGCGTCGGCTCGCCGAGTCGGTACACCCGCAGCGAGAGGGTCACGACCACCAGGGCGACCACGACCCACAGGTCCAGCCTGTCGACGCGACCGCGCGGCTCGGAGTCGAGGGAGGCGGACCTGTCGGGATGCGTCGACGGGCGCGCCAGGCGGCGCCACAGTGACATGACCCAACGCGGCACGTACTGCGGCGAATCCTCTTCTTCCAAGGCGTCCTCCGCCCAGTACTCGTCCTCATCGGCAAGGTTGGGGTCGTACTCTGCGCCCGGCGCCGGCTCGGGGCCCTCGGCATCGGGCCGACCGGCCGACATGGAAGCGGCGGACACAGGTTCGAGGGATGCAGCGCGGAGGGGCAGGGCGCCGACGGTCATGGCGCTCGAGGCACGCTCGGGAGCGGCGTGGTTGGGTCCGGCGGGGAGGCGCGGCAGGCCCTGGGAGTCGGCCGCTCCGAACGCAGGCCACCACCCCGCCGGCTCCGGCTCGAGCGCGGCGGCCGTCACTTCTCGTTCGAGCGCCGCAACGGCCCGACCGCGGAGCTGGAGCAGCGCCCAGACCATGACCAGGCCGGTCGTGATGCCGCACACCGCAATCGGCCAGATGATTCCGTCGAACCACGTGGCCGACTGCAAAGCGTGACCCCAGTCGTTCAAGATCCCGGCCAGCGTTCCATCGGCGGCGGGGATGCCCTGGTACTGGACCAGGACGGCCAGGAGGTTCGCGGCGTTGACAACGGAGAGCAGGACGTAGGCAATCCGCCACCGCGGCGAGACGGTCAGCAGGACGGCGCCGAGGCCGAAGAACGGGAACAGGTATCGCTCGTGTGCTCGCGTCGGTACGACGAAGAAGGCGATGGTCAGGACGGTCAAGCCAACCAGCAGCGACTGTGCATCGTCACGCCATGCCGCCCAGATGCCGACCCCGACCAGGATCGTCACCAGCAGACCATCGCCCAGCAGAGCCGCATACAGGTGGCCCGTCATGCCAAGCAGCGTGACGAGGGTCACAGCGGCGGCCGCGATCAGGAATGCATTTGACAGGTCACCGAACTCCGCCCAGAAGGCTCGCAAGGCTCGCTGCCTCCCCAGGCCGGTGCCGGCGTCGTCGGCGGCCGGGTCGGGGGCATCCCCAAGGCGGCGACTCACCCTCCTGCCGACGAGGGCATCGACAACGAGGAGAACAACCACAACGAGCGCCAGCACGAGGACCAGAGGCGGGAACGGGCCGATGATGTATCCCGTACCACTCGCGCCGGAGGCCGCGTCGCTCCAGGGAGCGTCGTGGATCCAGGCCAGGCTGCGGTCCATGGCGTTGGCCCCGTCGGCGACCAGGGCCCACGGGTTGTAGGCGTTCAGCGTCAGGTAGGGGTATTCGCCGAAGGTGCTGACCAGGTGACTGACGATCGAGTCGCAGACCATGCCGGCAAAGACGACGACGGTGCCGAGGCCGAGCAGGGCTGAGGCCCGCGTCCGCCGGGCCGCCTCGGCGACCGGCAGGTACCTGCGTCCCAGGGCGAACACGCCGGCGCCGGCGACCAGCCCGACGGCGAGCGTAGCCAGGCCGGGCCCCGACGCGATCCGGCCCGCGGCGCCGACCAGGTCCAGCCCCGTGAACGGCAGACAGACAATGGCGGCCGTCGCGAGCCCGGCCCCCAGCGAGCTCAATATCCGGTCCGGCTCGGGTGCACCAGTCCTGGGCGCCAGCGACCGGCGAAGCACGACGAAGCCGACGACGAAGCCCAGGATTCCGAGCTGGAGCTTGGTGAGAGCGGCCAGCACCGCCAGCGCCGAGGCCGACTCGCGGTGGTCCTTCTGCAGCTCGCGCAGGCCCAGCAGCAGGAGGATCGACCCGACCGCGTCGGCCTGCCCCCAGATCGCGCTGTTGAACCAGGTGATCGGGTTGACAAGGACGATCAGCGCCGCAATGAAGGCTCGCCTGCGGGTGACCCCCAACTCCAGGGCCATGAGCCATACCACGGCCGCGAGGCCCAGGTCGGCCACGATTGGCACGAGCTTCACGCCCTCGCCGATGTTGCCGCCGGTCAGGAAGCTGACCGCCCCGAGGAGCAGCAGGTAGACCGGGGGGTAGTCGATGAAGCTCGCCCGATCGTAGAAGCCTATGGGGCCGTTCCGGGCGATGTCGTTAGCCCAGGCCTGGAACGTACCGAGGTCGTTTGGGAAGCCCGACCCTGGCAACAGGACGTATGCGATGATGAGCCGGAGGATCAGACCCAGGGCCAGGAGAACGACGATGGCGGGAATTCTTGTGACGGCATCGCTCGTCCCCGCCGACGCGCGCCCCCTTGGGCTGCCCTCTCGCGAGCTCGGGCCTGCCAACAGATACAGCCTCCTGGGCGAGCGCTGAGGTGGAGCCGAGTATAACCCAGGCCCAAAGCGGCGACGGCGCGCTCGACCCGCAAGCGGAGGCTCAGATCGGGGCGGAAGAACCCGGAGAGCAACCGATCGGGACGGGCGAACAGGGCGGCCTGGGTGGCACGTGGTGGGGCATCGTCGTCGTTCTCCTGTGCCTGATCGTCTACTACGTGAGCCAGCCCAACCGCACGAACCCGTACCTGCACTTCGTTCTGCAGGCCCAGGCCTGGCTCGATGGCCAGACGGCCATCCCTATGCCCGGCTACCAGGACGTGATGCCGATCCTCGACTCGTCGGGCCGGCCAACCGGCCTGGGCATCATTCCGTTCCCGCCTCTGCCGGCCTGGGTCCTGCTGCCGTTCGTCTCGATCTGGCACCTGGCCACCAACGAGCAGCTACTGGCAACGGTCTTCTCCGCAATCGACGTCGGCATCGCCTACTGGATGCTGGGATACCTGCCGGTACGCCGCGACATTCGCGTGCTGACTGCTCTCTTCCTGGGTCTGGGGACCGTGCTCTGGTATGCCGCGGCCATCGGCTCAACCTGGTTCTTTGCTCACGTCGTGGCCGTCGGCGCCCTGCTGCTGTCCTTCGGCGCGGCCCTCGCGGCCGACCGCGAGGCAGTTGAGCCGCAACCGCTCGAGAGTGTTGCGACCGCCGTCCGTCGATTCGGCTTGCCGGGCGGCTGGTCGTCCCTGGTTCTGCTCTGCGCGCTCGGGGCGGTCTGCGAGCTGCTCTTCGTGCTGGCCGG
>JBEKVD010000142.1:0-5388 GCA_049514315.1 Candidatus Limnocylindrales bacterium
AGGACCGAGCCATCCATGCCTACCTGCGCTGGCACAATCGGAATGCTCGTCCCGCCAAGCCCTGGCGCATCAACGCCGAAGTCCACCATTCGCTCCCCGACGTTGCGGCATGAGGCACTAGGAACCAACGGATCCCGAGGAATGAGCAGACCGCCGCGACGAAGAAGCTCTCGAATAGCAACGTCGCCTCGGCGTCGCGCGTCCAGCGTCCGAGCACAGGTCTAGCCACGTGACGATCATAAGGTCCGGTCTGCGGTCATGCGCCACTCGCGCTGGCCAGGGTGCGCCAATGTCACTAGACGTCAGCGGCTTTGGCTGGTCGGCGCTACTGGTGAGCGAGTTCCGCTCCCCGAGGACCTTCCAGTGACGTGGGCAACGCGGCGTGCTACCGCTGCGAACGCACGCGTCGTGCGAGTTGGACGGTCAGTGCGATGCCGAGGATGAGCAAGATCACGGAGCAGCCTATCCACTCCCACGTCTGCGTCCTCCAGACCCCCAAGTCCTCTGTATGGGACGGACCATACGGCAGCGTCCACCAGCAGGCCGAGGCGCAGCCGTAGCCCGATGTCGCGAGCAGGTAGATCCAGGCAACTCCGTGGCCGACTAGAGCCCCAGCGATCCCGATAACGCGAGGTTTCCTAACTGCGACATAGACCCAGATCAGCGCCAACGGAATCGCCAGCAGCGGGTTCACCTCGAGTGTGGCGATACCAGTGATCAGGCCGATGCCCACTCCGGCGGCCCACAGCCACGCAGCTCCGACCGGCGCCCACACGAGCCGGTCGAGTCGGCCCACTTCTGGCATTCGCAGCCCTCCCCTTAGGAGGCTATCACGAGTGGTGACGCGCCCCCGTGACGCACTCCTGGCCCCTGAAGTTCCGTCTGATGTCGGTGGCCGCGGCTTGGCTGGTCTGAGCCACTCCCGTCGCGCCGACGCGATCCGACGGAGCGCCGGTGTTGGGGAGCAGCCTGTCCCCACGATGCCGCGATAGGGTTGCTTTCCTACGCCAGCCGAGTGAGTCATTTGGGCGACCATCTCGCACCCGAGGCGCCCACGATGACCGCTCAACCACTCCCCGCCCTGGCCAGCGGAGACCGGCCTGGGACGGGGCCCTCTATGCCTTCCTCGTTGAGAAGGGCAACCGCTCTGGGTCGCGGCGGACGGTCGAGTCATACAGCCGGATGCTGTGGCCCTTCTTCGCCAACCTGGGCAAGACGCCCGAGAGGGTGACGCCGGCCGAAGTGCTCGCCTGGGTCCACGGCATCGGTCGCTCGGGCCGGACGCCCTCGGCAACCACGGTCGGCGCCCGGATCGCCTGCCTGTCCTCCTTCTACCGCTTCCTGATCCGGATGGGCCTGGTCGTATCCAACCCGACCGACGCCGTCGAGCGACCCAGGAGCATCCCGTCCCCGGCCCGCGGATACAGCGCCGACGATGTGCGCCGGCTCCTGGCCGTTGTCCCGGACGCCGTGGCGGGCCGGCGCGACAGGGCGATTCTGCTGACCCTTGTCCTGACCGGCCGCCGTCGGGCAGAGGTCATCGGCCTGCGGGCAGGCGACCTTAGCCTCGAGGGCGAGATCGTCTTCTACTCCTACCGGGGCAAGGGCGGCAAGCGAGGTCGGCGGGAACTCCCCCGTCCCGCCTACGAGGCGATCTGCGCGACCCTGGCCGACGTCGGCAAGGAGCCCGCGACGATGGCGCCCGACGAGTCGCTGGCACACAGCGGCGAAGCTGCGACGGGACGCCGGCGAGTCGATCGAGGCGGTCAGCGCCTTCCTAGACCACTCCAGCCTCGCGGTGACGACTGTCTACTTGAGGCGACTTGAGGGTCAGGAGGATCACGCCTGGCGTGAAGTGGCCGAGGCGATTGGCGTGTAGCGAAGGGCAATAACAAAGTGGAGCCCCCGCCGCTCAAGGTGTGAGGGCCGCGGGGACGAAGACAAGGCGACCGCTCCGGAGGAGGAGGAGCGGTCGTTGGCCGACAGTCTAGGGCGGAGACGATAAGGCGGAGATAAGCCCCGGATAGGGTGCGCTTGCGAGCGTCGAGCAGGGTCGGGCTCCGCTCTGTGACCTGGGCCGATGCCGGACGACACTGAGCGAGCCGAGGTGGGAGCTGCCGCAGGCGTCCCGACACTCACTGAACTTGGCCGGGACGCCTCGGCTTGGCCGTACGGATCTCGTCGATGCTATGGCGCTGGAGCCACTTGCGCGCTGCAGCATCCCCGAAGCCACGAAGACGTAGCAGGTCCATGGCGTCTTTGCGTCGTTTGCGCTCCTCGAGGTACGCACGGATCTTCGCGACCGTCGCGTCGTCGACTTCATAGCGTCCATCGAGTGCCTTCTCCCCAAACCTGGCTAAGAGCTTGTAGTAGTAGCGCTCGCTGATATCGAGCTCGTCCCACGGGTGGAACTCGAGCTCAGATGTGCGATGGGCTCGAACCAGGGTTGTGGCGTGGCGCGCGATGTAGTGGCGGATGGAGCCCGCCCCCCTTGTCGGGTCGAACCCGGGGCGGACCAGCCGCTCGAAGAGCAAGACCGCCGCCGCCTCGTCGCTCGGGGCGTCCGTGCCTGTTCGGACGCGAGCGATTTGACGAGGGAACGCGCGGGCGAGAGCCGGCGGCACCGCCACCGTCTCATGGCTATCGAGGTAACCGTGCCAATAGGCGGCCAGAAGGATCTGCGCGACTACCTCCTCTGGCGTGGTCTGCCCGTCCAGGCACAGGATCGGCACTCCATAGGCATGCACCGCCTGTGAGGTGATCTGCCAGGGCCGGCGGCCGCGTGTGCCGTCCACGACCCAGACCCGCGCCGCGAACGCCCAGTCCGACGGATGCTCCGTCACCCGAGCCACGATGAGCATCGGCTCCTGGGCGACGAGCACGATTCCGTCTCCCACCGGCGCCAGTGGCTCGAGAAGAGTGGGTTCGTCCGGCGTGTCGCTTGTCCAGAAGCGGATGCGCCGGCTCACCTGGAACCACCAGCCCTCCACCCCGCCCTCCACAACCTCGACTTGCACGTGGAGCCCGGGATCGAGCAGTGCTCGAGCGAGGTCGCCCGTCGGCACGGCCTTGGCCTGTTCGAGGAACCAGCGACGGGGCGCGAGCGAGAGCTGCCCACACCTGTGGGCAAGGGCCAGGGCGGCTGCCGCGGCGCTCAGAGCTTCCGCCTTGGGAACTGCTCGGATGGGCGGATTCAGCGCTTGCGAAACCTGGAGGACCGACGCGCGCCCCGGCTGGGCTGGATCGGCGATCGGCCAGCACTCGGAGTCGGCATGCATGGAGCCGATCTGCATATCCGGCACCGCCACGAAGGGGAGCCCACCGGAATGGAACTGCAGGTCGAGTGACCGCAGGCCGAACTGGCGCCCGGCCAGCAGCTCGATCTCAGCCTCGCTCTGGCGACAGTAGGCGAGTATCTCAGCGTCCTGCTCATCTCCACTGATTCCGAGCGATTGCTTCACGCCGGGCAGCAGCATGTCGGCCCAATGTCCCATCTGGGCAGTATTGCAGGGTGTGCACCCCCTTGATACACCCGATCAGTCCTCGAACCGGGCGTTGCCGATCGCCTCGACCACCGCTGCCTCCGTGTCGGGACCTTCGTTTTGGTCCTCCACAGGGCCAGCATGACGACGAGGTCCACTGCCACTGATGGCGCACAACGTGGTCCCGCCGCAGACGCGGAAGGCCCGACCCTCACGCGCCCGCGTGTAAACGTAGGCTTAGGCCTAAGCCTAGAGAACGTCCTTGGAGGAAAGCGGTCAGGAGTAGGAGAAGAAGGGGCCGGCCTCGTTTACCGCTGGCCTCCTGTCTCTCGGCTCCAAGAACGGGATCTCTCTGTCGCCTACGAGGCCCTGACCGGTCGGCGCGTCTTCCGGGGCCCGCTTCGACTGCTCATCCTGGCCGCCCGCCTCCATGGTCCCGACACCATCGCCCTGCTCCGCGAGCTCTACGCGGCAGGTGGCGTCCAAGATCTGCTGGCCCGGTTGCTGGCCTATCCCCCGCGTTTGTCACCCCATCCGGACTATGACATGGACGTGGCGCCGGTCGAGGCCGCGCCTCAAGGGCCTGCCGACCCGGTGGACGTTGTCCGAGAGGGACCAACCAGCCCGGCTGTCAAAGACCAACCGTCGAGCGGACTTGCGCCTATCGCCACACCGGTCGGCCGGCGCCCATCGGAGGAGATCGCTCCGGAACTTCCCAGTGCGCCGGGGCCAAGCTCAACACCACACGATGACGGCCGGGCAGCACTCGTCCGTGGTCCAGTGCGCCGGCCGCCGACTGGCCCAGACTCCTCATCCGCCGAGCCCCTGCAAGCCCAGCGGGCTTGTCCAGCAGACTGTCCGTACCCACGCCACCAGCAGTCCTGGGTGCAGCGTCCCGACGGGACTTGGCGATGCCGGACATGCCACCCATGAGCGCGCGACTCTGCACCTTCTGCGGAGAGGCCCTGCCTTTCGGGTCGCGGGCGGACCGGCGGACCTGCTCGACACGCTGCCACGTCGCGGCCTGGCGGGCCGCTGGGCGGGCGAGCCCCTCGCCGGTGGCGCATGACGCCACCCCCCAGGCGAAGGGCCTGTCTGCGGCCGTTGAAGCCGTTACATCGGCCTCGGACGCGCGCGACGTATCGAGTCTGCCCATCGACGCCATCAGAGTCGGCCCTCGCCACCGCAAGGACATGGGCAACATCGATGTCTTCGCCGCCGACATCGCGGCCAGGGGACTGCTCCAGCCGATCGGGGTGAGCCCGGACGGGATGCTTATCTTCGGCCAGCGCCGCATCCTCGCGTGTCGCAAGCTGGGCTGGAGCGAGATCCCGGTTCGCGTCCTGGACCTCGACGACATGCTCGGGGCCGAGGCCGCCGAGAACACGATGCGCCTCGACTTCGCACCGTCGGAGGCCGTCGCGATCGCCGAAGCCCTGCGCGATCGGGAAGCCGAGCGGGCGAAAGAGCGGATGACCCTGGGGAAAGTTGCCACAGGGTCGGAGCCTGGCAAGGTCCGCGACAAGGTGGCAGCCGCTGTGGGGATGAGCGGCCGAACCTATGACAAGGCACGAGAGGTGGTCGAGGCAGCCGAGGCCGACCCTGCCTACGGCGATCTCGTGGCCCAGATGGATCGGACCGGCAGAGTCGACCCGGCCTTTCGGATACTGCGGCAGCGGCGCATTGTCGAGTGGATCGAGCAGGAGCCAATGCCTCTGCCGACCGGGCCGTTCCGCGTGATCGTGGCCGACCCACCCTGGCAGTACGAGGGCGACTCCGACGCCAGCACCCGTCAGGGCCTCGCGCCCTACCCGTCGATGACCCTCGCCGAGATCGCCGCGTTGCCAGTCGAGTCCATCGCCCACGACGACTCGATCCTATGGCTGTGGACCACGAACGCCCACCT
>JBEKVD010000143.1:0-3867 GCA_049514315.1 Candidatus Limnocylindrales bacterium
CCACGCCTTCGGCAGCGACCAGCTCCTCCGCGGCAACCTTCGTACTGGTGTCTGCCGCGGTCTTCTCCCTGGTCTTACGAGCGGGCATCTTGTCCTCCTCGTGGTTGGGTTCGACGGCTCCTTGGCTGCTCACCAAAACCGGAGTCACGTCAAATCGACGCGCAACTCGACTCTACGCGTGGCATACAACAGGCTAGTCTGGCCCATCACGACATTCTGACTTGGGGGGAATCGGACGCAACCCCCGGTTGCGCGCAATCTGGGGCGGTCTGGCCGCCGCGGGGGCGGCGGAAGGTCACTTTGGCACCAATGGCCCTGACGCTTGCACCAGCGACCGGCAGATACTCCATGTCGTCCTCGGAAGGTGCCGACTCGCGGCCTGTGGAAGGTAGGAGGTCTTCATGACTATCGTCGCGTCTCCCGATCTCGTCGTCGTAACCAAGTACACGCGCGGCGTGGTCGGGCCGAGCCTCGGGACGGCCGGAACGGTCAGAGACGGCGGACGGATCCGCACCGTAACGCCGCCCGGCTGCTGGGGCCCGATGATCACGCCCATCTTCGCCGGTGGCCACGAGGTCTCCTGGCCGGTGGCCGTCGAAGGCGCCAGGGTGGGCGACGCTATTGCCATCAGCATCGACAGGGTCGAGGTCCTATCCCGCGCGACCAGCTCGGGAACCATGACCACCAACGCGGACGCGTTCGGAAGCGACCCATTCGTCGACCACAAGTGCCCCGGCTGCGGCACGCTGTGGCCGGAGACCCGCCTGGAGGGCACTGGTTCCGAGGCCGTGCGCTGCGTGAAATGCGGCGCCGAGTGCAGCCCGTTCAAGTTCGACGAGGGGTACACCATCGCGTTCGACGACGACCGGGTCATGGGGATCACTGTCGACGAGCGGGTCGCCCATGCGTTCGCGCTCGACGCTCGTGAGGTCGCGGCCCTGCCCGAGGGTGCCGAACAGCACCCGATACTCGTGTATGAACCCCACACCATCCCCGGCACCCTGTCGCGCCTGCGCTCGTTCATCGGCAACATCGGGACGATTCCGTCGAAGGACATGCCCGATTCCCACAACGCCGGCGACTTCGGCTCGTTCCTGATCGGGGCCTCTCACAAGTTCGCCATGACCGATCCGGAACTCAAGGAGCACCGCACCGATGGCCATCTCGACTGCGACTCTGTGCGCGCCGGAGCCATCCTGGTGGTCCCGGTCAAGGTGGACGGCGGCGGGATCTACATGGGCGACTCGCACGCCAACGAGGGCGACGGGGAACTCGCCCTGCACACGACCGACATAACGGCTGAGGTCGAGGTGAGGGTCAACGTACTCAAGGGTGTGCACCTCGAGGGGCCGGTCCTGCTGCCGGTCGCCGAGGACCTGCCCTGGATCGCCCGACCATTCACGACCGAGGAGATCGCACGGGGGCGCAAGCTTGGAGAGCGCCACGGCGTGCAGGTCCGGGCGGCTGTCGCCCCAGTCCAGTTCATCGGCACCGGACCGACCATCAACGATGCCGCCGACAACGCCATCGCGAGAGCGGCGACATTGCTTGGCATCAGCCAGTCCGAGGTTCGCAACCGCTGCACGATCAGCGGTAACGTCGAGATTGCCCGGCTGCCGGGAGTGGTCCAGCTCACGATGCTTGCTCCCCTCGACCTGCTCGACCGCGCCGGTCTAGGTGACCTGGCGCGGAGGCAGTACGGTCTGTAGGCTCGTGCCGAAGAGGCAAGGGCCGCGATGGCCGCCGCGGCGCTACCCGCACCACGGTGGCCATCGATCGTCATGAATGGAGGCACCAGCCCGACCTGACCCACCGACGATCGCGGCGCGAATGGCGCCTGTCCTCCCGCCGGAGACGGAAAGGCCAAGCCGTTGCGCTTCGCTTTCTGACTCGTCTTCCGGGTGGTGTTCTTCATCGCCCTGGATCCCGTCTCCAACTGGCCAGGAATGACCGACGTGATCAAGGGTGCACCGAGACGCTCGGGCTTCTGACCCGCGGCGCGCTGGAAGTATGCCTGGCCGACGCACTAAGTGGTAATCACGTGGGCCCGCTAGACCAGGATCTTGGGCGCTGCAACTCGTAGACCCGTCCCTGCTGGCGCTCGAGGTCTTCGAGCTCGGTCGTCGTGCGGACGTCGTATAACGCGAGCTCGGTCAGCTCCTGGGTGGGCAGGTAGCGGCGGCCTGGATCGCCCAGGAGTACATCGATCCCGCGATCCCGAGCCCGCTGCAGCCAGGGCAGGACGCGCCCGGCCAGGCGGGCGTCGTAACAGCAGTCCCCGGCCAGGATGAGGTCGACGTCGGGCGGCTCCTCGTCGAGGACGTCACGACGCACGACGGTTACCCGGTGGCCGTTGGCGCGGCCGTTGAGATCGATCGCTGCGGCAGCGAAGGTGTCAATATCGGCGCCGGTCGCGTCGGCCGCGCCAGCATGCAACGCCGCGATCGCGCACAGCCCGGAGCCGGATGCGAAGTCGAACACCCGCCGACCGGCAACGGCCTCCGGATGCTCGCGCAGGTACCGGCCGATGGCGATCCCACCGGCCCAGGCGAACGCCCAGTACGGCAGCGCGGCGTCCGGATCGTCCGTCTCGATCTGGACGGCGCGCCACAGCGGCAGCACCTCGTCGGCCAGGTGGAGGCGGATCTCCTCGAGCCCGGGCACGGCACGGAGGTGAGTACTGCGCAGTACAAAGGCACGGGACGAGGAGGCCATCGCTGTACTCTACCGGCCCGCCGCCTGCCACTATCGGGTCATGGTGACGCTATCGCTGACCCTCCGCCGTGGCTCAGGCAAGACCGCAGGTTGGCGGCCGAGAGCCGGCCTTGGACCGGCCAACGCCATCGAACGATGGTGCCGCCCCGGGCGGGTGGCTTACGACGACCGGGCGCCGTGCCGCGATCCAGGCCGGCTCCTCCCGTCTACAGGAGCTGGTTGACCAGCGCCTCCAGCTGAGCAAGCGACGCCGGCGTCGCGGTTGCCGTGATGGCCACGAGCATCGATCCCTTCGTTGCCACTACGCCCTCGTTGTCCTTCCCGCCGCCCAGCGACTGTGAGAAGGATCGAGCCTGGTCGCCCACCCCAGACACGCTTGCATACGGCACCGGGAACTTGCTGCTGAACAGCGTGATGGTCGACGGATCAACGTTCGTGATCAACACGATGATCACATTGAGGCCAGCGCCGCTGTACTCGCACGCCATGCCATTCGCACCGGCGGGAAGCTGGGTTCCACCCCCGCCTGCCACGCCAACTGGCTTATTGACCGTGATCCCCAACGCGGCGCCGACCGTCGCAGCCGTGGGGCAACCGGCCGCCGCACCGGTCGCCGCGGGACTCGCGATTGCTGTGGTCGCCGCTGTGGTCGCTGCTGTTGTTGCAACTGTGGTCGCCGCTGCGGTTGCGGCAGTGGTGGGCGCCGCTGTGGCGGCGGTGGCCATCGTGGGCGCCGCTGTGGCAGCGGTGGCCGTGGTGGAGGGGGTTCCACCGCTCGAACCGCAAGCGCTGGCGATCACGCCGAGGACCAGAGCTGTTATCGCCAGCCAGCGAGGGCTGTTGTGTGACATACGAATCGCCTCCTACGGCGTGTGGACGCGGCCAACTCGGCCGTTCTTCGAGAAACAGCAGGAGTGCCCCCAAGGGGCCTTGAGGACCCGCCCGCTGTTAAGCGACGACCCATTGGCATGGTACGCGGCATGAACGCCCCGCGCCGCGCTGGTTCATCAGGGGGTCTACTGGTCGTCCGGACCAACCGCACCGTGACCACGGGGGGTGGGGCGGGGCGCCGACAACGGGCAGACCCCAGGCATGTCGAATGTGTAGCCGACAGGCGCATCCAGCGCGGCCCCTGGGCGCCCACAGGCGTTA
>JBEKVD010000144.1:0-3825 GCA_049514315.1 Candidatus Limnocylindrales bacterium
GGTCTACTTGCGGTCGAGAAGCACGGCTACCCCAGGCAGCTCCTTGCCCTCGAGGAACTCGAGCGACGCGCCGCCGCCCGTGGAGATATGGGTCATCTTGTCGCCGAGGCCCTGCTGCTCGACCGCGGCGACCGAGTCGCCGCCGCCGACCACGACCGTTGCACCCGCCTGGGCACGTCCGGCCAGGAAGCGGGCGATCTCCTTTGTCCCGACCGAGAACGTCGGGATCTCGAAGACTCCCAGGGGGCCGTTCCAGAAGACGGTCCGGGCCGGCTCGAGGGCCTTGCGCATCGCCTCGAGGCTCTGCTTGCCCACGTCGACGATGTTCCAAGAAGCCGGCACCTTGTCGGCCGGGAGGGTCTTGTACTCGCTGCCGCGGGTGACCTCCTTGGCCACGACGACGTCGCTGGGCAGGATGATCTTGGTGCCGTGCTTCGCGGCCGACTCCATTATCGCCCTGGCGTCCTCGACTCGGTCCGGCTCGACCAGGCTCTTGCCGACCGGCTTGCCCTGGGCGAGCAGGAAAGTGTTGGCCATGCCGCCGCCAATGACCAGGATGTCGACCTTGTCGACCAGGTTGCGGAGGACCTTGATCTTCCCGGAGACCTTGGCGCCGCCGATGATCGCGGCGAAAGGTCTTTCCGGGTTCTCCATGAGCTTGCCGAGGAATTCGATCTCCTTCTCCATCAGCAGACCCGCATACGCCGGCAGCAGGTGGGCGATGCCCTCCGTGGAGGCGTGCGCTCGATGGGCCGTGCCGAAGGCGTCGTTGACGTAGACGTCCGCGTAGCTCGCCAGCGCTTTGGCGAACTCGGGATCGTTCTTCTCCTCCGCGGCGTGAAACCGGAGGTTCTCGAGCAGGATGCACTCGCCCGGCTTGAGGCGCTTGATGGCGTCCTCCGTGCCGGCACCGAGGGCGTCTCCCGTGACCGGGACCGGCATCTTCAGCAGCTGCGAGAGCCGCTCGGCGACGGGCCGCAGGCGCATGCTGTCCTGGACCTTGCCGTCGGGCCGGCCGAGGTGGCTGGCCAGGATGACGATCGCGCCCTGGGCCAGCAGCGCCCTGATCGTCGGCAGGGCGGCCACGATCCGGCTGTCGTCCGTGATCTTGCCGTCCTCGAGCGGAACGTTGAAGTCGACTCGGACGAAGACGCGCTTGCCTGACGCGTCCAGGTCCCGGATGGTGAGCTTGTTCATCTTGACCTCGGGCTTGGCTGAGTCGGTCGGGTCCGATGAGAAGCCGTCGGGCCCGACCCGACTGCGAACGCTTCTAGAGGCGCTCGGCGATGAACTTGACCAGGTCGGCAACGCGGCAGCTGTAGCCCCACTCGTTGTCGTACCAGGCCAGGACCTTGACGAACCTGCCGGTCCCGCCCACGACCATTGTCAGGGCCGAGTCGACTATCGCCGAGCGGGCGTCGCCGCGGAAGTCGGTCGAGACGAGAGGCTCGTCGCTGACGCCGAGGATACCCTTGAGAGGCCCGGCGGCGGCAGACCGGAAGGCGTCGTTGATTGCCTCTGCGGTCGTTTCGTCGCGGAGCTCCACGGCAAAGTCGACGATGCTGACGGTCGGGGTCGGCACGCGGAGGCTGAAGCCGTCGACCTTGCCCTTGAGCTCGGGGATGACGAGCGACAGAGCGCGGGCGGCGCCGGTCGTCGTGGGGATCAGGTTCAGTCCGGCCGAGCGTGCGCGGCGCGGATCCTTGTGGGCGACGTCGAGAATGCGCTGGTCGTTGGTGTAGCTGTGGATCGTGTTCATAAGGCCCTTTTCGATCCCGAAGGTGTCGTTGAGGACCTTGGCGACCGGCGCCAGACAGTTGGTGGTGCAGCTGGCGTTGCTGATGATCGTGTGCTTGGCCGAGTCGTAGCTGGCCTCGTTGACGCCCAGGACGATCGTGATGTCCTCGCCCTTCGCCGGGGCGCTGATGAGGACCTTCCTGGCGCCGGCGGTGATGTGCGCGCCGGCCTTGGTGGCTTCCGTGAACTTGCCGGTCGACTCGATCACGATGTCGACGCCGAGGTCCCTCCACGGCAGCTGAGCCGGGTCGGTCAACTGGAAGACCTTGACGGCCTTGCCGTCGACGACGATCGAATCGGCGGTGTGGCTGACGGTCCCCGGGAAGTTGCCGTAGGTCGAATCGTGGGCGAAGAGAAGAGCGTTGGTCGGGACGTCGACGATGTCGTTGACCGCGACGACTTCAAGCCCGGGGGCGCGCTCGAGGATCGCCTTGAGCGACTGCCGGCCGATGCGACCGAAACCGTTGATACCGACACGAACTGCCATGTTTGTCCTCCAGAACCTCGATGCCGCGCTCGGTCAACCGTTCGCGGAAGGATGAGTGGCCCGACCGCCGCGCCAGGCCGGGTCGCCGAGACGCGCGATCACGAGTGGGTGGCCGCCGGCCAGGCTGACGTCCCCGCCGAGTTCGGCGGGGACGATCCGGACGCGGCCGCGCGGCGTGCGGAAAGCGGTGGCAGCGACCTCGGCCCGAGCCGGGCCGAGCAGCCGCTCACCCTGAGCGTCCGAGATCGCGCCGCCGACCACGATCCGGGTTGGGTGCAGTGCGTCGACGAAGCCGACCCCGGCGACGGCGCAGGCGCGTCTGCCGCGCTCCATTATGGCCCGGCACATCGCGTCGCCTGCATCCTCGCCCTCGGCGATATCGCGCGCCTCGATGGCCTCGACGCCCTTCTGGGCCACGCGCGCCTCCAGGAATGGGCTCCTTCCATCGGCCACGGCTTCCCTGGCAATCCTGGCCATGGATGCGCCGCCGAGGAAGGCCTCCAGGTGGCCGACGGCGCCGCAACCGCACACGCCCTCCATCGAAACGGGCGTATGGCCGAGTTCGCCGGCGGTGCCGTCCGGACCGTGGAAGATCCTGCCCTCGGACACGATCGCGCCGCCGACCCCCGTCGAGACCGTCAGGTAGATGAAGTCAGGGCAATCGCGCGCGGCACCGAACGCCATTTCGCCCAGGGCGGCGACGTTGGTATCACGCTCCAGGTAGGCCGGCAGGCCAAGCCGGCGGCCGAGCTCGTCGGCGATGGGCACATCGACGAACCCGGGCCCCAGGTTCGGGGTTTGGAGCACCACGCCCCGCCACGGGTCGACGGGCCCGGGGCTGGAAATACCGATACCCACGAGGGCCTTCCTGACGTCCTCGGACACCTCATCCATTGCGCCGCGAAGCGCGGCTTCGCAGGCGTCGAGAATGGCCGCCGGGCCGGCGGCTATCGGGGTGGGCCCCTTCGTCAGGGCGAGGCGCGAACCGTCGTCCTCTACGACAGCGGCGCGGATGTTCGTTCCGCCCAGGTCCAGGGCGAGTACCGGTCGGGGTGACAGGGGAGAGCCTCGCGATTCCGAATATGGAGGGGATGCTCTCCAATTCTAACAAAGGGGATTCGGGCTCCCGCGGGCCGGTCGGCCCATTTGGTACGGCTGCTCCGACCGGGGCGAGAGGGCCAGCAATCACGCTCGTGTCGTTGGAGCCGGTGCCGCAAGTCCCATCGAAGGCCTCCAGTGGCCACGGCGGCGTCCCGAAGTCCGGCTCCGAGACCGCAGGTCAGGGCATCAGTCGGCGCGGTTTGGTGCGCGGCCGGTCAGGGCGCAGCGGGTCGGTGGCGCAGGGTTGGTGGCAGCGGGTCGGCCCACAGGCGCGAATGCGAGACCCTGCCCCTCAACTTCGCCCCCAGGCGATCGCAGAACCCCGGAACCTCGGACCAGCCGCTCAACTTTGCCCCCGGCGATGGTAAGTTGCCTCGCCTCCTGCGGGACCATCCGATACGCGTGCGACAGCCCTGGGCGGCGGTTCGCCCAAGCGCGAT
>JBEKVD010000145.1:0-5157 GCA_049514315.1 Candidatus Limnocylindrales bacterium
TACTCGACCCAGTCGAAGGTCCGCGTGACGGCCTTCTTCCAGAGCTTGAGGTCCTTCGCCCGGGTGGTCGCATCCATCTCGGGCTTCCACTCCTTGTCCTTCTGCCAGTTGGCCCGCAGGTCCTCGACCGCGCTCCAGAAGCCGACCGCGAGGCCGGCCGCGTAGGCCGCTCCGAGAGCCGTCGTCTCGGCCACCTTGGGCCGGACCACCGGCACGCCGAGGACATCGGCCTGGAACTGCATGAGCAGGTCGTTGAAGACCATGCCGCCGTCGACCTTGAGCGCGGTGAGCGGAACGCCGGAGTCGGCGTTCATCGCGTCGAGCACCTCGCGGGTCTGCCAGGCCGTGGCCTCGAGAACCGCACGGGCGATGTGGCCCTTGGTCACGTAGCGGGTCAAGCCCGCGATGACGCCCCGGGCATCGCTCTTCCAGTAGGGAGCGAAGAGGCCCGAGAACGCCGGCACGAAGTACACGCCGCCGTTGTCGTCGACGGTCTTGGCGAGATCTTCGATCTCAGACGAGGTCTTGATCATGCCCAGGTTGTCGCGCAGCCACTGGACGAGGGCGCCGGTGATCGCGATCGAGCCCTCGAGGGCGTAGACCGCGGGCTGGTCGCCGATCTTGTAGCCGAGCGTGGTGAGCAGGCCGCTCTTGGACGGGACGGCCTTGGTGCCCGTGTTGAGGAGCATGAAGCAGCCGGTGCCGTACGTGTTCTTGGCCTCGCCGGCGGAGAAGCAGGTCTGGCCGAAGAGGGCGGCCTGCTGGTCGCCGAGGTCGCCTGCGACCGGCACGCCGGCGAGATCGCCGGCGGCGGTGCCGTATACGGCGGAGGAGGCCTTGATCGCGGGCAGCATCGAGCGCGGGATGGTCATGAGCTTGAGGATCTCGGGATCCCAGTCGAGGGTCGCGAGGTTCATCAGCATGGTCCGGCTCGCGTTGCTCACGTCGGTGACGTGGACGCCGCCATTGACACCACCGGTCAGGTTCCAGATGCACCAGGTGTCGATGTTGCCGAACATCAGATCGCCGGCCTCGGCCCTGGCCCGGGCACCCGCGACGTTGTCGAGGATCCACTTGATCTTGGGGCCCGAGAAGTAGGTGGCGAGGGGCAGGCCGACCTTTGGCCGCAGGCGGTCCTGGCCGCCGTCCTTGGCGAACTCGTTGATGATCACGTCGGTCCGGGTGTCCTGCCAGACGATCGCGTTGTATACCGGCTTGCCGGTCTTGCGATCCCACACGACCGTGGTCTCGCGCTGGTTGGTCACGCCGACCGCGGCGAGGTCGGCCGCCTTGATGCCGGCCTTGGCGAGGGCGCCGCGGATGACCTCGCCGCAGCGGGTCCAGATCTCGGCCGGGTCGTGCTCGACCCAGCCCGGCTTGGGATAGATCTGCTCGTGCTCTTTCTGATCGATCCCGACCACGCCACCGGAATGGTCGAAGATCATGAAGCGGGTGCTCGTGGTGCCCTGGTCGAGGGCGCCTCAGAAGTCGCAGGCGGCCGAGTTGTCGGAGGGACCGAGGGGGCAGATCTGGGGTCGCGAGGAATCGCTCAGCGTGCTCAATTGCCCGCCCATGGTCGCCGGCTTTTCGGAACAGGGCGACGGCGCTGACCGCCACGATTCCACGCGTGCGCGGGCGACTTGAGGGGACAATCTCGAATGCCGCAGCTTCCAATCGAGCTGCCTCGCGGTATGCAGCCGCGGCGTCCGATTCCTCACCGCGCGCTCGAAGATCGTCGCCGAGAGCCATCAGGGCCTCGGCTTGTCGGTGCAGCTCGAGTGACACCTCGATCTAGGTCTCCATCAGCCATGCGCGAGCGTTGCGAAAGCCAACAACTCCGGCGAACGCCAGTCCCGACCACTCTTGGGCACGAACCTGCTCGGTCTTCTCACGCAGGCGTCCAGCCATCTTGGCGTCGTCGTCCAGATCTATGCCTGACACCTCGAAAAGGACGACGTCGTCTCGGTCGAGGTCGAGGTTTGGGTCGTCGGTCGTTGCGGTGCCTGCCGGGATCAAGTAGTAGTCCCCTCCCGTCTCCGCTTCGGCCTGGCAAAGCGCCACGAGCCCTAAGAGGAGTTCGGTCGCGGCCAACGCGAGCGCGTAGGCGCCGTTCTCTGTCGCCCGCAAGGCGTTCTTGTAAGCTCCCAGCACCCTCGCCCCCGGCTCGATCCATTGCAATTCGACCTGAACTGGCGGGTCGGGCAGCACGGACATACTCCAGGCGGTGGGCGAACGATGATGTCGACGGAGGCACACCCGAGCCGCGTCTGTGTAGAACGACGCGACCGATGGCGCGACTCCGGGGTGCGTCCGACAGAGGAAGTTCTCGTCGAGATCGACAGACAGGGCGAGGGCGGGATTGGGCCTTTGCATCATGCTGTCACGAGAGTATTCGACTCGGCGCGCGCCGACAATCCGCAGGCCTGCGTGAGGGACTCTTGTCCCTGGCGCGGCACCGGGGTGTGTCTGAATAGCACGACACGACGCACGCATCGTGTCGGACTCGAGCAGCGGACCAAATCGGCCGCTCGTGCGTCCGCTTCGTGGGACCGGTAGCCTATGCACCGTGGCTGCGCCCAAGACCGTCATTCCCGAACTCGAGCTCGCCAGAATTCGGCGCTACTGCCAAGAACGAGTCCCGTCTCGCCTGCGCGACCAGATCCGGATCGAGCTCGACGTGAGTGATCGGTCGGTGACGATCCTCGAGTGTCGGCCGCCTTGGACTCCCGAGATCGGCGCTGATTGGACCCGGTTTCCGATCGCCCGGCTACGCCATGTCCAGGCACACGGCGTGTGGGTCCTCTACTGGCGCGACCGCAACCTGCGCTGGCACCGCTACGACCGCATCGGTCCATCCGCGCACGTCGACCCTCTGCTCACCGAAATCGAGGCCGATCCAACAAGTATCTTCTGGGGCTAGAACACCGGCGACACCGCCGACGATGAGCAGCAGGGTCGAGTGCGCGGGCGAGGCTGCGTCGGGGATCTATCGGCTCGCCGTGGCGGGCGCTACCCTTCGGACGTGCAGACCAACGTCCTGTACTACGGCGACAACCTCGACATCCTCCGGCGCTACATCCCGGACGCGTCGGTTGACCTCGTCTATCTAGACCCGCCGTTCAACTCGAACCGGGACTACAACGTCATCTTCAAGGACGAGTCCGGCAACAGTACTGACGCCCAGCTTCTCGCCTTTGAGGACACCTGGCACTGGGGACCGAACGCTGAGGCGCAGTACGCGTACCTGACGAACACCGCCCGAAACCAGGGCCGGGTGCCCTCCCCGGTGAGCACCATCGTCGCCGCCCTGCGCTCCGGGATCGGCGAGAACCAGATGATGGCATACCTCGTCGAGATGGCCGTCCGCCTGGTCGAGTTGCACCGGGTGCTCAAGCCGACAGGCTCGCTCTACCTCCACTGCGACCCGACAGCGAGCGCCTACCTCAAAGTCCTCCTCGACGGGATCTTCGGGCCCAACAGCTTCCAGAACGAGATCGTGTGGAAACGGACGTCATCGCACAACGACAGCGTCCGCTTCGGTCGGGTCCACGATGTGCTTCTGTTCTACGGCAGGTCGGAGCGCCCGTCCTTCAACGTTCTGAGGACAGCGCTCGACCCAACCTACGTCGACAAGGTCTACACGCATGTCGACGAGTCAGGACGGCGATACCGGCTCGACAACATCTCGGCCCCGGGCGGACGCGGGCCGATCTATGAGTGGGGCGGTATTACCCAGGCATGGCGTTACACGAAGGAGAACATGGAGCGGCTCTACCGAGAGGGCCGCATCAAGATGTACCCGGACGGGAAAGCAATGATCAACGCCTACGTCCGGTACCTTGATGAGAGCGAAGGCCAGCCCGTCCAGGATTGGTGGGACGACATCGGGGTCATTGCAGCCCCCGCCAAGGAGCGGCTCGGATACCCGACACAGAAGCCGGTCGCTCTGCTGGAACGCATCATCGAAGCTTCTTCGAACCCTGGCGACCTCGTGCTCGACCCGTTCTGTGGATGCGGCACGGCCCTTGTCGCCGCGCATAAGCTCGACCGCCAGTGGATTGGCATCGACATCACGTACCTCTCTATCGCCGTCATGCGCGCCCGGCTCAAGGACAGCTTCGGCCTGGCGGACCTGGAGGTGATTGGCCAGCCGACCGAGGTCGAGGGCGCTAAGGCGATGCTCGTGGGGAGCGGTCTCGAAGGCCAGTATCAGTTCCAATGGTGGGCGCTCGACCTTATCGGCGCACAACCGGTTGGCGGCATCCAGAAGAAGGGTGCGGACCGGGGCATCGATGGCGTCATCAGCTTCTCGACCGGGCCTCGCGGCGAGGTGGGGCGGGCGCTCGTGAGCGTCAAGAGCGGCTCGGTCAACTCAAGCATGGTGCGCGATCTCAAGGGCGTGCTGGAGCGCGAGAAGGCCGAGATCGGCCTGTTCGTCACCCTGGAGGAGCCGTCTGGGCCGATGCAGCTTGAGGCGACGACGGCCGGCGTCTATCACTCTGAACTGTCTGGCCGGGACTACCAGCGCATCCAGATCCTCACGATCCGCGAGCTGCTCGAAAAGCAACGCCGGCCCGACCTGCCACTTCTCGTGCTGCCCGCCTACCAGCAGGCTGAGCGGGTAGCCAAGAAAGCGGCAGAACAGGGCGAGCTGTTCTGACCGCGGTCAGGGCCGAAACGGCGGCTGACGCCAGCTAGGAACTCAAGTCGGCCCTCATCACGATGAGCAGTTAGTGTCGATGACGCTGGTAGGTCCACGGCTACTCTCCGCCTTGGCCGCGTTCCGCTGGCCGACGACGAGCCGCCCAACCGTCTCACCTGCCGGCCCAGATGCCAACTCACCAAGCGGTTCGGGTAAGACTCTCCGAGCAGCCAATGCCGCGCGGTAAACGATCTCACCCGCAGCAGCGGCGAGGTATCGGCAGCAGTCCGACCAGGAGGAACTATGAAGCACCGCGTCCCCGTTCTGGCGGCAGCCGTCGCGCTCGTCGCCCTGGCGATCCCCCTCATCGCTGGAGTGGCCTTTGCCACGCCGACGACCGTGCAACCGGCCGCGGTCGTGACTCCCGCGCCCACGCTCTCGTCCTGTGCGACGCCAACCCCGACGCCCACGATCTTCCGGCCACGGCCGACGCCCACTCGGAACCCCACCGGGGG
>JBEKVD010000146.1:0-3759 GCA_049514315.1 Candidatus Limnocylindrales bacterium
GCGTGACAGGTCCAATCCGGCGTACAACATGGCGTGGAGCCTCCCGGTGCTGGTTGCCTTGACAACCCAACGTTGTCACCGGCGGGGCTCCTCTCATAGCCTTTTCATGGCATTCGATCGTGCGGCGTGGCCGAGTCGGTTGGCTCCAGGTCGTTCGTTCTGGAGCTTGCGGACACAGCGGGCGACGAGCGAGCGTTCAGGCGTACGCTCGCCAATGCTAAGGTGGTCGCGTCGGGGGCCATCGGTTCCGGCCCAGGAAACCGGAGTCGGCGTTCACACGAGGCACAGCTCGGGGGAGCCAGAAGATGACGACCCGTTCTCGAACCGCCCGGACCTTCACCGGGCCCGGACGTGATCCTGCGAAGCTGCGCCTCGGGCGGGTCTCTCGGGCGATCTGTGTCGGCCTGGCAGGCCTGCTCGTCGCAGTCGCCGTCGCGGGCTGCTCCGGAAGCGCGGCGACGGGATCGCCGGCCGCTGGCGCGACTCTGACACCGGCGCTCACGACCCCGCCCGGAACGGGCCAAAGCGCCACTCCGGTGCCCGCTGGCTCACGGACGCCGACACCCGGGTTCAGCGCGACTGGCTCGATGACCACGGCTCGCATCAACCACACAGCTACGCTGCTCTCCGACGGCCGCGTCCTGACCGCCGGAGGCCAGGACAACGCGGGCGATGCGGTCGCCTTGGCCGAGCTGTATGCGCAAACGACCGGCGAATTCAGCGCGACCGGCTCCATGACCAATGCCCGCGTCGGTCACACCGCCACCCTGCTCTCAGACGGGCGCGTCCTGATCACCGGAGGCAGCAATGACTCCGCGGATGCTCTCGCTTCGGCCGAGCTGTATGACCCGGCGACCGGTACATTTGGCCCGACCGGCTCGATGACCACCGCTCGCGTCGATGGGACCGCCACGCTGCTCTCCGACGGCCGTGTCCTGATCGCCGGAGGCCAGGACAACGCGGGCGATGCTCTCGCTTCGGCCGAGTTGTACGACCCCAAGACCGGCACCTTCAGCCCGACCGGCTCGATGGCGCAGGCCCGCGAGGTTCACACCGCCACCCTGCTCCCCGACGGGGGTGTCCTCATCACCGGAGGCACCGACGGCACCTCCAATGCCAGCGGCGGGCCCACCGCTCTCGCGTCAGCCGAGTTGTATGACCCCAAGACGGGCACTTTCGGCCCGACCGGCTCGATGACGGTAGATCGGGACGGCCACACCGCCACCCTGCTATCGGACGGCCGGGTCCTCATTGGCGGGGGCCTCGGTGACTCCGCGGATGCTCTCGCGTCGGCCGAGTTGTACGACCCCAGTACCGGCAAGTTCAGCCCGACTGGCTCGATGACCACTGCGCGCGCCTACCACACCGCCACCCTGCTCTCGGACGGCCGCGTCCTCGTCACTGGAGGCTACCCTGGCGGCAATGCCGTTCTCGCGTCGGCCGAGGCATACGACCCCAAGGTCGGAACGTTTAGCTCGGCCGGCTCGATGGCCACCGCTCGCCGTTCGGACACCGCCACCCTGCTCTCGGACGGCCGCGTTCTGATCGCCGGAGGCTTCTCTACCGGGTCGACGGGGCTCTCCTCAGCCGAGCTATACCAGCCGTAGGATCGACTCAACGCCCACGTCGGCCGGGTTGTCAAACCGGGCGCCAGGTGGTTCGAGCGTCCAGGTACCGAGAGTGCGGGCACCCTGGCTTGACAGCACGGGCGTGGGGATGGGCCTCTGCCGCTGCACACACGTTCTCATGCTCACTGGACCAGGGCCCGCGGTTGCGCGACGCGACTCGGGGGGCCATACTCGCACCTGTCGATGACCGGGACGAGTACTCGTCCGCAGCGGGCGACAGAGAGCCGGGACGGTGAGAGCCGGCGCCAACAGCCCGACGAGGAATGGACCCGCGAGACGCCGGGTGAACGCGAGGGCGCGGCCGGGCGGCCGGAGCCGGATAAGCCGGGGCCGAACGAACGAGCGTAATCGCGCGCTAGCCAGGCCGGAGGCCCACCGTTACCAGAGGGCAGGACCGTCGCCAGGGACCCCGGGCCGCGGACCGAACAACGAGCGGCCGCTCCGCGAGGAGCGACCGGAAGAGAGGGTGGCACCACGAGGCATCGACCTCGTCCCTCCAAGGGACGGGGTCGAACTGTTCTTAGGGACGGACCCCGGGGGCACCGGGAGCCGCCCCGCCTCGGGAGGTGCAACCCGATGTCCGATCAGACGACGAAGTTCGTCCTCGACGAGAGCCGGATCCCGCGCAGCTGGTACAACATCGCCGCGGACCTGGCGGTCCAGCCGCCACCGGGTCTCAACCCGGTCACCGGCAAGCCCCTCACGCCGGACGATCTCGCCCCGCTCTTCCCCATGGGCCTCATCCTCCAGGAGGTCAGCACGGAGCGCGAGATCGAGATCCCCGAGCCCGTCCGCGACGCGTACCGGCTCTATCGCCCGTCGCCTCTGTACCGGGCGCGTCGCCTGGAGAAGGTCCTCGATACGCCGGCCCACATCTACTACAAGCAGGAGGGTGTCAGCCCGGCCGGCAGTCACAAGCCCAACACGGCGATCGCCCAGGCCTTCTACAACAAGCAGGAGGGCGTGAAGCGACTCGCGACCGAGACCGGCGCCGGCCAGTGGGGATCTGCCCTGGCCCTGGCAGGCGCGATCTTCGGCCTCGAGGTGAAGGTCTACATGGTCCGCGCCAGCTACGACCAGAAGCCGTACCGGCGCTACATGATGGAGGCGTACGGGGCCTCAGTCGTACCCAGCCCGAGCGATACTACCAACTACGGCCGCAAGGTCCTGGCGGAGCATCCCGACAGCCCGGGCTCCCTGGGCATCGCGATCAGCGAGGCCGTGGAGGATGCGGTCTCGCGGGACGACACCAAATACAGCCTCGGCTCGGTCCTCAACCACGTGATGCTCCACCAGACGGTGATCGGGCAGGAGTCGCTCGAGCAGATGGAGATGGCGGGAGAGTATCCCGACGTCGTCATCGCCTGCACGGGCGGAGGGTCGAACTTCGCCGGGCTTACGTTCCCCTACCTGGGGCGGGCCCTGCGCGGCGGGCCGAAGCCCCGGATCCTCGCCGTGGAGCCGCTGGCCGCCCCGAGCCTCACCCGCGGTGTCTACGAGTACGACTACGGCGACACCGCGCGCATGGCTCCGATCGTGAAGATGTACACGCTCGGCCACGACTTCATCCCCGCGCCCATCCATGCCGGAGGCCTCCGCTACCACGGCATGTCCCCGCTCGTGAGCCTGCTGAAGAACCAGGGGCTGATCGAGGCCGTCGCCGTCTACCAGCTACCCGTCTTCGAGGCTGCCGTGATGTTCGCCCGCGCGGAGGGCATCATCCCGGCTCCCGAGTCCGCGCACGCCATCCTCGCGGCGATCAACGAGGCGCGGCAGGCCAAAGAGGAGGGGACGGCGCGGGTCATCCTCTTCAACCTCTCCGGCCACGGCCACTTCGACATGTCGTCGTTTGCCCGGTACCTGGGGGGCGAGCTCGAGGACTACGAGTACCCGGCCGGCCGGGTGAGCGAGGCCCTCGCCACCGTGCCAAAGGTCTGAGGACCTGCGAATGTGACTTCTCATTCCCGATGGCTTGTTAGTGGTTGGCCGAGCCCGGTCAGGTGGTGCCGGGCTTAGAGCCTGAGAACCAATCGTATTTGACAGGCGTGGCGGTTCGATCAGACGTTCGCGATGTTGATCGGCCAGCGGGAGCGTCGAGGCAGCCTGGGTGGCGGTCGCGTGGCGGCAGAGG
>JBEKVD010000147.1:0-3757 GCA_049514315.1 Candidatus Limnocylindrales bacterium
CTGGTGACGTTGAGGGCCGGGTCCCGCGCAGCGTCGGCTCGTGAACCGTGTCAGGTCCGGAAGGAAGCAGCACTAAGCGATGATCGTCGGGTGCCGCGGTTCGGCCTGGTCTGAGTCACCTCGGGCGGTGGGCACGGGAGCGACCGATCGACGGAGGGTGCACGGCGCTCGAACCTCCGGCCGACCGATTCGCTCGGCCGGCTCGGCCTCAGTCTCGCTCTCGCCGGCAGGAGCTTCGTGAGCTCGACCCAACCGCATCAAGCCATCTATCGACGCTGGCGTGCCCAGACGTTCGGCCAGATCATCGGGCAGGATGCCGTGGTCGAGACTCTGCGAAACGCGGTCCGCACGAATCGGGTGTCGCAGGCCGTCCTCTTCGCAGGGCCGCGCGGGACAGGCAAGACCTCCCTGGCCCGCATACTCGCCAAGGCCATCAACTGCACCGACCTGCGCGACGGCGAGCCGTGTGACGCGTGTTCGTCGTGCGTCGCAATTCGCGAGGGTCGGACCCTCGACCTGCTCGAGATCGACGCCGCCTCGAACCGCGGCATAGACGCCATTCGCGATCTCCGCGAGCGGGTCCACTACCCGCCGGGTGAGCTCGCCCGCAGGGTGTACATCCTCGACGAGGCGCACCAGATCACCAGAGACGCATGGCCCGTCCTGCTCAAGACGCTCGAGGAGCCCCCTGAGTTCGTCAGCTTCATGTTTGCCTCGACGTTACCGTCGGGTTTCCCTGCGCCGATCCTCTCTCGTGTCCAGCGGTTCGATCTGCGGCCCCTGACCGTCGCCGAGATCGCCGGCAAGTTGCGCACGATCCTCGACAGCGACGGGCGAACCGCCGAGCCCCAGGCGATCGACCTGATCTCGCGCCTGGCCGAAGGGGGCATGCGCAACGCCGAGTCGATGCTCGATCAGCTCCTCTCGACCGACTCCGGAACCCTCACGGCCGAACGGGTTCGCGGGGTGCTCGGCCTGGTCGAGGAGGAAACCGTCGACGCGTTCCTGGTCGCGCTCGTGTCCGGCGAGCCGCTGGCCGGAATCGAGCTGCTGGAGGATCTCGAGGCCCGCGGCCGCGACCTCCGGGCGTTCACCGAACAGGCAATCGAGCGGCTGCGGCTGGCGCTCATTGCTTCTCTAGGGCGCGGGACGGCCACAGGTCTGGCCGCCGCGGGGCCGGCCGCCCTGACCGCGGCTGCTCGCCGGCTGGCCTCGATCGATCCCATCCATCCCGGTCCGGGCGGCCTCCGCCTGCAGCTCGAGCTGGCGCTCCTGGCGCCCACGAGAATCGCGGCTTCCGCCCAGCCGCCTGCGCCGACGGTCGCCGATCGAACGGCCGCGACGCCGTCGCCGAGTCCGAAGCCGGACGCCGCTGCCAGGCCGGGCCCGGGTCTGGGTGTTGCCGCCTCGTCCCCAGTGTCCGCGCCGCCTCCCTCGCCCACTCGCGCCGCTGCCCCGAAGCCCGCGACCCCGGAGCCGGCCGCCTCGTCCCCGGCGGCAGCGCCGTCTCCCTCGCCCGGTCGTCTCGCCGCCGCGCAGCCGTCGCTGGCCCCGGAGCAGGCCGCCTCGTCCCCGGCGGCAGCGCCGTCTCCCTCGCCCGGTCGTCTCGCCGCCGCGCAGCCGTCGCCGGCCCTGGCCCCGAACCGCACCGAACCAACGCTGGAGCTGCTGCTGCAGCGTTGGGCCGAGATCGTCGAGGTCGTCAGCAAGAGCCCGGTGGTGAAGCCGCTCATCCAGGAATGCCGTCCGGTCGGGGTCGACGGCACGGTGGTGACGCTCGGCTTCCCGGAGGCCAAGTCCTTCTACAAGGATGTGGCGGAGCGGCGCCGGGCCCTTCTCGAGGATGGCGTGAGCCGCGTTCTCGGCATGCCGGTGTCGGTCAGATGCGTGGCCGCCAACATTGAGGTCGCCGCGCTGCCCGAAGACCCGGACGGCGCGCGCCTGGTGGAGGAGTTCCGTCGCATCTACGGCGAGGACGCGGTCGACGTCCGCGACGTGGACTAGCCTATTGGTCGAGGCCGCTCCGGTCGATCTCGTGCTCATGGGAACGTGCAGGCGGGCGCAGTTTCGGCCAGACTTCGAAGTGCACGGTGGACGCAGTCCGTGCCGGGCGCGTCAGGAGGAAGCAGAACATGGGCATGGCCAACCTGCAGCGCATGGCGATGCAGATGCAGCAGGCCGTCGAGCGGGTCAAGCGGGAGCTGGCCGAAGCCAGGGTCGACGGATCGGCGGGGGGCGGCGTCGTGAAGGCCGTCGTCACCGGCGACCAGAGGCTGGTCAGTGTCACGATCGATCCGTCGGCCGTGGACCCCGCCGACGTCGACATGCTCCAGGACCTGATCGTGGCCGCGGTCAACGACGG
Organism: Candidatus Limnocylindrales bacterium; assembly: GCA_049514315.1. Taxonomy (GTDB): domain Bacteria; phylum Chloroflexota; class Limnocylindria; order Limnocylindrales; family CSP1-4; genus Fen-1039. The sequence continues at coordinate 2,363 of JBEKVD010000147.1, forward strand.
ATTGCGCGCCGCTCGCGAGCTCGGCGATGCCAAGATGGCGGCCGTGACCGGCGGGCTTCGCGTGCCCGGGATGTAGCCGGCGGCCGTGGCTGCGCCCCTCATCGAGCCGGTGGCCCGGCTCATCGATTCCTTCGCCAGGCTGCCAGGCATCGGGCCGAAGACCGCCTCGCGCCTGACCTTCCACCTCCTGCGCGCCCCCGACACGGAGGCCCGAGCACTGGCGGCGGCGCTCATCGCCGTGCGTGAGCAGGTCGTCTTCTGCGAGCGCTGCTTCAACATCAGCGACCAGCCGGTCTGCGCTATTTGCTCGGATTCGCGGCGCGATGGCACCCGGCTGTGCGTCGTCGAGGAGCCGCTGGACGTGCTGGCTCTCGAGAGGACGGGCGAGTTCAAAGGGCTCTACCACGTCCTTCATGGGGCGATCTCGCCGATCGACGGAGTCGGCCCGGATCGGTTGAAGATCCGCCAGCTGCTGGAGCGGGCCGACGAGGCGGGACGCTCGGGCGAGCGCTTCGAGGAAGTGATCATCGCTACGAACCCCACGCTCGAGGGTGAGGCCACGGCCATGTACCTCGCGGAGCGCCTCGAGCCGTTCGTCGGCAGCGTGACCCGCATCGCGCGCGGCCTGCCGGTCGGGGGCGACCTCGAATACGCCGACGAAGTCACGTTGATCCGCGCCCTGCAAGGCCGAAGGGCGATCTGATGACGCCCGAGCCACTGATTGCACAACGGCTCGGCCGGGCCGGCTTCGCCGCCGGCCCATCCCTACCACCCGCCGTCTCCGCCGCCGTTCAGCCAGGGAGGGTCGTATGAGCCAGCTCATCAACGAGATCCTGCTCCGGCTGTCCAAGCTGGTGGCAGCCGGTATAGCCGCCTCGATCCTCTATATGGTGGCGGTCGGGCCTTTCCACGTCACCGGATCCTTTGAGGTCGGGGCGCTGTGTTGGATCTCGGCTGCGGTAGCTCTGCTTCTCTTGGAGAGCAGCCCGATCTGACGCATGCGGCCGGCCCGATCGCCGGCTCCCAGGCCTCCGCAAGGGCCGCAGGGGCCTGGTTTGACAGCCGGGTCGGGGACCCCTAACATTCCGCCTCGCGCCTTGGTCCGGCGGTTCTGCGGACCGTCGGCGAGCGGGCCGTTCCCGGTTCCCTCGCTTGACAGTGATGAGGTACGCCCCCATCATTGGAGCGTTGTGCGCGTGGCGTTCTGTGCCCTGCGCGGGTACCTTAACAATTGAAGAGTGGCAGGAAATCCGGTAAGGATCGAGCGGGAATGACCCTCGGACTTAGTCAGCCGCAAGGCTGAGGTTTTGTCGGAGAGTTTGATCCTGGCTCAGGATAAACGCTGGCGGCGTGCATGAGACATGCAAGTCGAACGGACGATCGGGCTTGCTCGAT
>JBEKVD010000148.1:0-3747 GCA_049514315.1 Candidatus Limnocylindrales bacterium
GGAGCCATCGACCCCGACGGATCCATTCGCAAACCCGGTTCCGTTCGATCAGGTCCTGCGGTCGAGCTAGTGCCCGCGGCCCCATCGCCCGGGGGCCGCCACTTCCAACGAAGACGCGGGTGGGGTCGTGGCCCTTAGCTGCTTCGACTCTCCGTCTACGCATCAGACGAGCAGATGCGCCATCCAGACCCGGCCCGGGTCGACCTAATCGGCCGGTACGCACAGGGTCGGGTTGGCCAATGCTGGTCGGCCAGCCGTCAACCTGGCACCATGACTCCGTAGTGTGCGGGTGGACGGGCGAGGGGAGTCACACCGACCGTAGCGACCTGATTGTCCCTCTCGCGCTCGCCTGTGAGATCGTTGGCGTGGCGAGGTGGCTCGAAGGCGCCGGGTAACGCAGAGAGCGCCTCTGCCCCGCGTCCGGTCTACTGGTAGTGCGTCCACATTCGAAGCGCCTTCACGATCTTGGCGTCGTCGAGAACCTGGTAGACCAAGTGATGCTGAATGCTGATGCGCCGAGAGTAGGCGCCGGATAGGTCGCCCACGAGCTTCTCGAACGGGAACGGCGTCTGATACGGGTTCTCTGCGAGGATCGCCAGGAGGGCTTGAGCCTTCGGTTTCAGCCCGGCTGCGGTCAGCTTCTCAGCGTCCTTCTGGGCCTGCCTGGTGTAGACGAGCTCCCAGCTCACCAGTGGAGTTCGCCGTCGAGTTCCTCCGGCGGCGTCGCCATGCCCTCGATGATGGACTCGCGCATGCCAGGAATCGACACGAGGTACAGGGTCTCCTGAACGGCGCGCCAGTCATCCTCTCCGACCAGCACGGCATTGCCGCGCTTGCCGGTGATCTGGACCGGCTCATGCGAGTCGGACACGTCATCCAGAAGCTTGTAAAGCTGCTTGCGCGCTTCGGTTGCGGTGACAGTGGTCATGGTTGGCTTCTCAATACGTACGTGCTAGCGTACGCGTCTGCCCGGCCGGACGTCAAGCCGCCGAGTGATCCGGCGGTGGCAGGCTCCGCCTGGAAGGAGGACCCTCACGGTTCGACAGCCTCGGCTGCGATCCGGTTCAGGTGCGCCTCGGCGTCCTGAGCCCCGCTGGTCGTCTTCAAAGACAGCTCCTTCAGCAGCAGCGCCGCCCCGAGCGACAGCACACCCGCCCCGACGACGATCCACATCGAGTTGGCCAGAGCCATCGAGAACGCTTGATGAAATCCGTCCACCATGGCGAGCTGGAATTGCGCCGGGACTTGAGACACGAACTGCCCGAAACCGCCGCTCGAGCCGCCTCCCACCGACGTCAACGAGCCCATGTCAAACCCTGAAGGTGCGGTTGCCGGCATCGCCGACGCCGGGGCGCCCGCGGCAATGACTTGCGTTCTCACCAGATCCCAGGACAGGCTGTTGCGGAAGACCGTGAAACTGATGCTCAGGCCCACCGATGTGCCGATCTGGCGTATCAGGGTCAGGTCGCCGGTCGCGGTTCCCATGACCTTGAACGGCACCGCGTTCTGGACGATGACGGTGAAGACCGTCATCGTCGGCCCGACGCCGATCCCGGCCACGATCATCCACGCCCAGACAACCGGCGTCGGTGTGTCTGCTCGCAGGTTCGTGAAGAAGGCCAGTCCAACGGCCAGCACCAGCGCGCCGCCGATCATGAGCAGCTTGTAGCGCCCCGTCCGGCTGACGATTAGCCCGGAGACAACTGAGCTGACGATCAGGCCGAGCAAGAATGGCAGCAGATCGTAGCCGGACGCGGTCGAACTCGCGCCCTGCACGACCTGGAACCAGAGCGGCAGGAAGATGATCAATACCCCGAACGCGAAGCTCGAGAGGAACGTCGCAGCGCCGGAAACTGCGAAGGTGCGGTTCCGGAAGAGGCTGAGCGGGATCACTGGGTCCTCGGCACGCGTCTCGGCGACGAGGAACGCCAGGAGCGAAACGAGGCCGATTGCGAAACCGGCAATCACGCCAGGGGCAGCCCAATCGCCGTTCTGCGCCAGGGTCAGCGCAATCAGGATCGGAACGATCGTCAGGGCCATCGTGACCACACCGGCAGTGTCCAGGTTGAAGCGTGCGCCCGTCTGACGCACCGTGGGCAGCAGACGCCAGATCAGGTACAGCGACACCAGTCCCAGTGGCAGGTTGACATAGAAGATCCAGCGCCAGGAAAGGTTGTCGGTCAGCATGCCGCCGGCAAACGGCCCGACGAGAGACGCAATGCCGAAGACCGCCCCGAAGAGGCCCTGATACTTGGCCCGTTCGGCCGGCGTGAAGAGATCGCCGATGACCGCCAGTGAGATCGGAAACAAAGCGCCGGCCCCGAGACCCTGGAGGCCGCGGAAGGCGATCAGCTGCCACATGGTCTGGCTCAGTCCGGAGAGCGCCGAGCCAACCAGGAACAGGCCGATTCCGGCGAGGAGCATGGGCTTCCGGCCGAAGATATCCGAGAGCTTGCTGTAGACCGGGATGGAAACGGTACTCGTGAGGAGATACGCCGTGACGATCCAGGTGTAGTAGTCGGCGCCCTTCAGCTCCGTGGAGATGTGGGGCAGGACCGGGCCCACGATCGTCTGGTCGAGGGCTCCCAGGAATATCCCAACCAGGACGGCTCCCAGAATCTCGAACCGTGCGCGCGCGTTGACTTCAATCGCTGGGTGGTCCGGGCCCGGCATTCCCGGGCGAGCCACTGACTCTTCTGACATAAGGTGCTGCTCCCGAATGGTCCGCGACGCCCACTTCATTGTTGTATCACTACCGTAGTGTGGGCCCAATCATTGTTCGGCGTCAATGGTTGTGAAGGTGCTACGATCAGCGACGTGGACGAGCACGACGATCGAGCGGAACTTGCGGCTCGTGCCTGGCGACTGCAGGTAACGGTGGCGCAGCGGCACTTCGAAGCGACCGGCCATGGTCTCACTGAGATGGGCCTCAGCAGGGTGATGGCCCAGTTCCTGGCCGCGATCGGTCAGTTGCCGCCAGGTCCGACGAACCAGCTCGCGGAGCGCTTCGGCGTCGATCCGGGTTGGGTGACGGACAATGTCGACCGGCTTGAGGCCAGGGGCTACGTCGTAAGGCGCACCTCGACAAGCGACCGTCGCATCAAGATCCTTGAACTGACCGAGGCAGGGCGGGCGATGTTCGAGAGGCTCGACGCGTTGATGTATACGCCGCCACCGGACCTCGAAACTCTCTCTCGCGAGGAACTGCTCCATCTGGTACAGATTGGCGAGCGGCTTGCGGCGCCGGACGCCGTGTCCGACGTGCCGGCCGAGCGGAGCTTGCCGGATAGGGGTTAGCAAGCCGAGAGGCGCCTGACGAAACCGAGCCAGCAGCCGCCCAAACCTCGACATGCCGAATCGGGACATTCAGGTCGGGCGGTTCAGGATCATCTCTATCGGGGAGGCCACGAAGGTCGAGCCAGACGCTTGGAAAGGCTCGAGTCGAGCGTGGGGGAGGGCTCTTCGCGAGGAGCCTACCTGATTGGTCGGGGCGAGGGAACTCGAACCAACGTGTCCCACACGCCTGTCGGGATACCCTGTCGCAGCCGCTCGTCTGGCTGGCACGGGGCCCGGATCGTCGGCTGGTTGCGGAACGGGGCGCGAGGACAGGCTAGAGGGGGCGGCTCACCCGCGTCTTCGTTGGAAGTGGCGGCCCCCGGGCGATGGGGCCGCGGGCACTAGCTCGACCGCAGGACCTGATCGAACGGAACCGGGTTTGCGAATGGATCCGTCGGGGTCGATGGCTCC
>JBEKVD010000149.1:0-3724 GCA_049514315.1 Candidatus Limnocylindrales bacterium
CGATTGCGTCGCCCATCAGGAAGACCCGCACCGGCGTACCTTCGACCCTGGATAGGGCGAGCGCAAGCCTCAGGCCGTTGTAGGAGCGTTCGGTGCCGTAGGGCGGGTCGTTGAGGATCAGCGGCGTTGCCATGGCCGGATTGTCGCACGACGCCTGAGTCGGCCCCGGCGTTGACCGGCCTCACCACCTGCTCAGGCTGAGGCGCGCTGCTGCGTCACTTCGCCCACATGCCCCGCACCCTTACCCCAAGTGTTGGCGCCCCTCCTCCGCCGCGGCCACGATCGGGCGTTAGTGACGGCTTGGTGATGTTCCCCGGAGGAGACGGCGCTCAGGGAATCAGCCGGTCATGAGTCCGCGGGCGATGTTCGCCGCGATGAGCAGGATCAGGCCGTAGCCGGCGAAGCTCAGGATCGCGATCGGGCGGATGGAGACGCGCCGGTGGAGAAGCGACCCGGCCGTGCCGAGGATGAGCTGCCAACAGAGCGACGCCCCGGCCGCCCCGGCAACGAACATGAGCTTCTGGCCGGGGTCGGCCCCGGCAATGGGCAGCGCCAGGATGAGCGCGGCGAAGTAGATGACCGTCATCGGGTTGATGACCGTCAGGCCCACGAACTGCAGATACGTTCGGCGAGCGCTCGACTCGTCGAGCCCTTCGAGGTGCGGGTCGCCCGGTGTCACCCGAGCTCGTCGGACAGCGCTCCCGATGCCGCGTACCGCGATGATCGCGAGGACCCCCACCGAGACCCAGCGAAGCGGGATCTGGATGGGGCCGATCAAGGTCGCGGTGGCAGCCCCGAAGGTGGCGGCGAGGGATGCGTAGACCAGATCGGCCGTGGCCGCCCCGGCCCCGGCAGCCCAACCGAAGACCCGTCCGCGTCGCATCCCGGTCTCCACGATCAGGACCGCGATGGCCCCGAACGGAAGCGCAATGCCCAGACCCGCGGCGACGCCGGCGACGAAGGATGCTCCCAACGCTGGACCTCGACTGAACGCCGAACGATGGAGGGTGAGCGGAAGCCGGCGCGGAATCGCCCCGAAACACGGAGCTTACCGGACCGAGGATCGTCACCTACAACCACCTCTCCATATGGTTCGTTCACGCCGGCCAGGAGACGTCGGCCGGTCAGCGGATCGGGTCCATCGGGACGAGCGGTTAGGCTACCGGTCCGCACCTCCACGTCGAGGTCTGGACCGGCTACGCGTGGGCCCCGGGCAGAGTTGCGGATGCGGTCAACCCCTGCAACTATCTTGCGGTCTGCCAGCTCGGGGGTTTCGACTCGCGTGGCCACGCCAACGTCGCCTCGTCTTCGCCACGTCTGGATCGATGGGCGCCTGGCACCGGCTGGGCGGGCACTGCTACGCGTATCCGACCGGGGCTTTGCGCTCGGGGATGGTGTCTTCGAGACGATCCGAGTGTTTGGGGGCCGCGCGCTCGAGCTCGCCTCGCACGCCGAGCGGTTACGGGCCTCTGCCGATGCGCTCGAGATCCCGCTCCCGAAGGAGCTTGAAGCAATCCTCGGCCGTTCGATCAACGCTCTGCTGGAGGCCGACGGCCTCCTTGAGCCGGACACTCAGGTTGCCGTGCGCGTAACCGTGAGCCGCGGGGTCATCGAGGATCGCAGCCTGCTGCCCCCCGGTGATGTCCGGCCCACCGTAGTCGTCCAGGCTTGGCGCATCACGCCAGTCTCGGCAACGATCCTTGAGCGTGGACTTTATCTGACCATCTCATCGGTGCGGCGCGATCCGGCGAGTCCCCTCGCGACCATCAAGACGACGAGCCGAGCAGACTTCGTATTTGCGCGGCTTGAGGCACGCAAGCGGGGCGCGGACGATGCGCTGTTCCTGACCACGGACGGGCATCTTGCCGAAGCGACCTCGGCAAGCCTCTTTCTGGTGGAGCCCGGCAAGATCGCCACGCCGTCGCTTGGGTGCGGCATCCTCATGGGTACCACGCGTGAGTGGATCATGGCGTGGGCTCAACGAGTTGGCCTCGAGTGCCGCGAGGCTTTGCTGACGCCGGACGAACTGTTCGCGGCCAATGAGGTGTTCCTCGCGAGCTCGGTGGCGGGCGTGGTGGCAGTCACGCGGGTCGATGGCAGGCCGATCGGCGAAGGACGACCTGGGCCCTGGACCCGCCGTGCCCGCGAGGACCGCGAGACCTACGCTCAGCAGGTCGTTCCCAACTCTGAGCCCGTTGGCAGCGAGGGCCAGCCGCCACAAGCGTGAGGGGAGAGCGACGGGAGGGCTGGGGCGAGTTGGTGCTCAGATGCCGCCATCGTGCCGGCGTCCCCGCTGAGCGACTTCCTCGTCCCTCTGGGTCGCTGACTGGAGAAGCTCAGCCCGTTACTACTCGGGCGGCCGTGCAGTTGACGCCCAGCCTAGACTTGTTCCGGAGGGTGTTATGCCGGGCAAGAAGATCGAGGTCGGGCGAGTAGACAGGATCGGGTCCGACCCACTTATTCGTCCCGATCTAAACCGACGGAAGATCGAGGTCGGGCGAGTAGACAGGATCGGGTCCGACCCACTTATTCGTCCCGATCTAAACCGACGGAAGATCGAGGTCGGGCCAGTAGACAGGCGTTAGCCACTGCGAAAGGCGGATCCTAAGCCAAGGATGCGGGCCGACCCGGCGACTCGTAGCCCGACTAGGAGTCGGCCGTGCCCCCGAAGGCTGTTGACGATGCATTCCCGCAGCTGATCATTGAACAGCTGACTGAGGAACGAGCGCGCAAGACCTCTCTCGAACAAAGAGGCGTGGGGGTAATCACGACCTCCGGCGCCCTCGTGACTCTGCTATTTGGCCTCTCGGCTCTTGCCACAAAGAACCAGGCCTACGTGCTGCCGGACCCTGCTCGATGGACGCTCATTCTGGTCGTAGCGTTGTTTCTGGTAGCGTCGGTGCTGGGCCTGATGACCAACGTGCCACTAGACTACTTCGAGCCCACAACACAAGGCCTGTCAAGCCTCGTTGAACCTGGGGCTGTGGACTGGCCGAACGATGCCACTGAACGAGCCCAGCTGGCCGCGGAAGCTCGGGTTACGATCATCCAAAGCGCCCGTCACAACAATGGGGTCAAAGCCGCGTGGCTGCTCGGGGCGATGCTCTTCGAAGTTGTCGCCCTTATTGCACTCGCAATCGCCGTCGGAATGGTGTTGTGGCCCGCGTAGGGTCGAGCGCTGCTTTCGGAACGTGCGCCTGGGCCTGAGCCCCCTCGGCGAGGTGCGTCAAACCGACTCTGTTGTCGAATGCACCCATATCGCTCCCACGACGCCAATGTGCTACGGGAGCATCCGTGCGCTGTTCTCGACCGTCACGCCCTGGACGGGAGACCCATCGCAAAGGAGCCAGGAAACGCCCTGCCCTGCAACTCGGTGGCGTGGAAGGCCAACGCTTCGCGCGTTGGTGGGCGCCTCCAAGCCCCTTCGGGGACACGATGGAATGTCATGAAAAGGGGCCTCGACGGTGACAACGTTGGGTTGTCAAAGCAACCAGCACCGAGGAGGCCCAGACATGTTGTACGCCGGATTGGACCTGTCGCGCCAGAGGCTTGATGTGCACGTGCTCGATGAGGCCGGACGAACCGTTGAGGTAGCCGCCGTTCGTCCGGACGCTGACGCCCTGCGCACCCTCGCCAATCGCATCCTGTGCCACGGCCAGGAGGTCAGCGCGGTCATCGAGTCGATGACGGGCTCACGCTTCGTCCACGACACCCTTGAGCGCTT
>JBEKVD010000150.1:0-3647 GCA_049514315.1 Candidatus Limnocylindrales bacterium
CCGATTCGTCGATGGTCAGCTCGTCAGGCCAAAGGAGGTGCAGGCAGCCTGATCGAGGTCAAGCGTCGGAAGGATTTCCACACAAGTTGACGCGGGCTCGCCTCAATCGCGTGGCTGGGCGCATCGGGTCTCGGTGAACAGCTTCGACAAGCCTCAGAGCTTCAGCGAGACTACGACACTGCCCTGCTGGAGATGGGTTGGTGGTTCCCCCCAAGTGCGCCGATGAACTACTTCTGGGAGGTGGGGAGGCTCGCCCACAAAGGGGACCGGCTTGGGGTCCGGAAGGCGATGATCAATCTTGGTCGGAGCCGCGAGATGTTCGCCTATGTTGAAGGGTGGATGGCCTCCGATTCGTTCCGTGACCGCCGCCGGTTTATCCTCGATGGGCTACGGGACCACCGCCGCGGCCGGTTCCGCGTGAGCATCCCGACGCTCCTCCCGCTCATCGAAGGGATGGCCATCGAGGAACTTGCCCCGGGCGCTGAGCAGGGACCCAAAGGCCACATAAAGGGCGCGGTGGCGCGATACAAGAGCGCTGAGGGGGAGGCTCTGGTCGAGGCTGTAACGATTCTCTGGGCGCGTACCGGTTTTGGCCAGATCGCACGTAACAGCCGCGAACTCAACCGCCACGTAATCCTGCACGGCCGCTCCACCGGCTACGGAACAGAGGTGAACTCCGTCAAGGTGCTGCTCGCCTTCGACCTTCTCTACTCCCTCGTTGAGGCCAAACGACGGAAGGAAGTCACACCCTCCTGATTGCACGAATCGGGAGCCAAGACGATGCCGCGATAGGATCGGCCGACACATCGACCGAGTTTGTCTCAACTCGCGGGCAAACCTCAGCGAGGCTCGCCTGAGGGTGCGTATCGGTCGGGCCGGAAGCCGATGCGTTGCTCGCCCGCGGTGGCGGTCGGATCGCGGAAGCGAGCCGCCCGAACACTGCGCGTCGGGATCAACCACGTGGTCTCGCCGTCTTCGACCATGAGAGGCTGGTCCTGGTTCCTCGTGATCGCGGCGTAGATGATCTCAACAGCGCCTCTCCGGAGGCCTTCCCGGTCGCGGGCGCCGATGGCGGCTCGGACGCTCGAATCTCTGGACGCCGTGACCGCGTCCTCGGAGAGTCTGATCGGGATAGTGACCCCTGCCCCGAGCAGGAGTTCGACCTCGAAGGCTGGGCCGTTCATGACGCTAACCTCGGATCTGCCACGGTGGCCGCGCCACGTCGGCGCGAGGCAATCAGCGTACTTCCTTGGCGGGCGCCAGAGGGCGCCTGCCACCATTTGGCAATGGTGTTGCTTTCGGGACGCACCGGAGTGACTCATGTGGGCGACCATCCCGCGCCCGAGGGCGCCCACGATGAACCCGCAACCACTCCCCGCCCTGGCCAGTGGAGATCCCTCCGCCTGGGACCAAGCCCTCTACGCCTTCCTCGTCGAGAAGGGCAACCGCTCAGGCTCCAAGCGGACCGTCGAGTCATACGGCCGGATGCTCTGGCCGTTCTTTGCCGACCTCGGCAAGGCGCCCGACCGGGTCAAGCCGGCCGACGTACTCGCCTGGGTCCACGGCATCGGCAAGTCCGGGCGGACGCCATCAGCCACTACGGTCGGCGCCCGGATCGCCTGCCTATCCTCCTTCTACCGGTTTCTCATCAGGATGGGCCTGGTAGCCGCAAACCCCTGCGATGCGATCGAGCGTCCCCGGAGTATCGCCTCCCTCGCCCGTGGATACAGCGCAGACGAGGTGCGGCGGCTCTTGGCGATCGTCCCGGATAGCGTGGCGGGTCGGCGCGACCGGGCGCTCCTGTTGACCTTCATCCTCACCGGCCGACGGCGAACAGAAGTGATCGGCCTCGCCGCCGGGGACATCAGCGTCGAAGGCGAGGCGGTCTTCTACGCCTATCGGGGCAAGGGCGGCAAGCGAGGACGACGGGAGCTACCCAGACCTGCCTACGAGGCGCTGTGCGCCACCCTGACCGACGCCGGCCTGTCGCTTGCGACCATGGACCCGGCCGAGTCGCTCTGGCAGGCGGGAGCCCGGCCAGAGGGGGTGACGAGCGGGACGTTCTACGCCCGCTTCCGCCGCTACCCGCGGGCTGCTGGTCTGGCCCCGACCGGCATTCATGTCCTCCGTCACACCGCGGCGAAGTTGCGACGAGACGCCGGGGAGTCGATCGAGTCCGTCAGCGCCTTTCTCGACCACTCAAGCCTCGCGGTGACGACCGTGTATCTGCGGCGCCTGGAGGGTCAGGAGGATCGGGTCTGGCGCGAGGTAGCCGAGGCTGTCGGCGTGTAAGCGAAGGGCGAGCACGAAGTGGAGCCCCCGCCGCCCAAAGGGGTGAGGGCGACGGGGACTTCTTGGATGGGGCCGTCGAAGCTGTGGACGCCAGACGAACAGTCGTCGAAGAAGAGCCATTCCGCAGTCACCGCCCCAATCGTTGTCGGGACGCTGATCATGACGGAACTGTGCGGCGGAACGACGAAATCGACTTGACCATTCGTTCCGACGACGCGGACGATGCCGGTGCGATCCGTGTCGTTTCGGGCGAATGGCGGCCCGGAGTAGCGAGGCGCGCAAGCCGTCACTGCGAACAGGAGCACGACGATGGCCGCGACCTGAACGAGCGACTTATCGCGCAGCGCGAGCCGAGGCATGATCCCACGCCGGCTTGGTTGGCTTGCCCACCCGCGGATCATAGCCATTTCATTCACAGGCTCTTAGAGGAGACGACCGCTCCGAGGGAGGAGGAGCGGCCGTTGGCCGACAGTCTAGGGCGCAGAGGATAAGGGCCAGATAAGCCCCGAATAAGGAGCGCTTGCTAGCGTCGGTTCGCGGTCGGGCTCCGCTCTGTGACCGAGCCGGAGCCGGACGACGATGAGCGAGCCGACAAGGGAGCTGCCACAGGCGTCCCGACCCTGACTCGATCCCAGGAGCACGCCTCGGCGGTCGCGATGTCGTTCGGGTCGTGCCGCCGGCTCTCATGGATGTGGTCGCGGTCGTCACCTTCCCGGCGGCGTCGAGCACGCGGGCCTCGGTTGCGGCCCGCTTCCGCGAACCGGGCGAGGAGCGGCTGATCGCCTTGCTTTCCGCGCGCACGTGAGTGACTCATGTGGGCGACCAGATCGCACCCGAGGTTACCCGCGATGAACCGGAAGCCGCACCCCGCGCCATCCGGCGGAGATCCCGCCGCCCGAGATCAGGCGCCCCACGCCCATCTCGACCGCGAGGCCATGGCCGCAGCCCTGAGAGTGGTGTTGGGCCCACCCGGGCAGCGGCGCGACCGCCGCCAGGGAGTTACCCGATGACCGCGGTCGCAGGCGTCCGACGGGTCGCGACATACGAACGGGTATCAAGCGAGGACCAGCGCGACAGAGAGACGATCAAGACCCAGACCGACGAGATCGCCCGCCACCTCGTCGGCCAGCCCGGAGTCGAGCTCGTATCTCGCTACGTCGACGACGGGGTATCGGGCACCATCCCGCTGGCCGATCGACCCGACGGCCGACGCCTCCTGGCGGACGCCGCCGCTCATCGCTTCGAGGAGCTGTGGCTCTACAAGGTCGATCGCCTCGGCCGAGACGCCGTCGACCTGCTGGTGGTGCGCCGCCGCCTGGACGCCCTCGGCATCGCCCTCGTATCGGTCGTGGAGG
>JBEKVD010000151.1:0-3588 GCA_049514315.1 Candidatus Limnocylindrales bacterium
CGATCGCCCACGCGCCGAAGCCGATCGCGCTGACCATGCGCCCGGTCTTGCCGAGCCTTCGATACTTCACGTTCGGTTTCCTCCTGGGTGAATGGTCGACACAAGCATAGAGCCGCATGCAGTCGGGGCACGGCACCGAAGGTGTTGAGCGCGTGGCCGCTTGACACAGGAGGAATGCACGGTCGTCGCACCGACCGCGCCCCTAATACCCTGAACGGCTGACTTTCCCCGCACGATGCTGGCTACGTCGGAGGAGCTGCTGGCGGCTCGAACTAGCGAGTCGGCCGGCTCGGTGGTCCAGTGGGCGGATCGACTCCTCAGCCGGTTAGACCGATACAGGCACCCGAACGCGCCTGATCATCGAGCTGGCAGTCAGGTACACGACGAGCGACACGACGAGGGACGGGATTGTTCCGCCGAGCCAGCCAACGTAGGTCGTCTCGGCGAGGTATGTCGCGATGCCGCAACCCCATGCGGCAAGAGCGACCGGGTTTACCCCTCCGCCAGAGATACCCCGACCGTCCTCCGGGTACAGCTCGGCCGTGTCGTAGCGCCGCCGCTTCAGGATGAAGTAGTCCGCGAAGAGGACCCCGAACAGCGGCGTGAACAGCGAGCCGACCAGGTACAGGAAGCCCTGGAAGCTGGCGAGGTCGACGGTCAGAGCGATGGCGAGACAGACGCCCCCGATCGCGGTTACCAGCGCGCGCGTGGAGAGAGCGGGCAGCACGTTCTTGATGGAGATGGCGCCCGAGTAGACGTCGGCGAAGGCGTTATCGGTCTCGTCTCCAAGCAACAGAGCCAGGCCGGCCGCGCCGAAGGCGACGGTCATGATCGAACCGATCAAGTCGGACGTCGGCAGCACGACGATCAGCAGGAGGCCGAGGCTGTAGAAGAGCACGTTGGCCACCGCGAAACCCGAGAAGGTCCCCCAGAAGGACGAGCGGGAGCTTCTCGCAAAGCGATTGAAGTCGGCGACCAGGGGCAGCCAGCTGATCGGCATTGCCACGACCAGGTCGATCCCCTGGGCGAAGCTCATGCTGCCGTCGCCCGGCCTGCTCGCCAAGACGGCGAAGTTGGCGTGGCTGACGACGTAGAGGGCCATCCACCCTCCGGTTACCAGAACGATCCAGATGCCCGCCTTCTCGAGCCACTGGCGCACGACGACGAGGGGCCCGCCAAGCGCGAACAGGATGACGACGATTCCCCACACGATCGCCCAAGCCGTGTAGCCCGATGCGCCGAAGAACGACTGGGTCAGCCGGGCGGAGGCCTGGGCCATGATGACCAGCTCGAACGCGCCCCAGCCCACCAGCTGGACGACGTTGAGGAGGCTGGGCAGGTAGCTGCCGCGCTGGCCGAAACTGGGTCGCAGGCTGACCATGGACGGAATGCCGTTGTCGCTGCCTACGACCCCGGCCAGGCCGAGCATAACGTTGCCGACGAGCGTGCCGACCAGGATGGCGAGGATCGCCTCCCAGAAGCCCAGGCCCGGCACCAGCGCCGTACCTGCAAGCAGGACCAAGAGTCCCACGCCGAGGTCGGCCCAGAGGACGAAGTAGTCGAGGAACCCGAGCACGCGAAAGCGATCAGGGACGCGCTCGATGCCGATCGTCGCCGCAGCTAGATCGCTGCGAGGGATCCCTAGAGGTTGAGCTTGCGCGACCACCGTTCCTCCTGTGTCTTCGGTTCCTGCGGGAGCGGAACCCTGTTCTGTCAGAACGCCACGTATCCCCGCCGGTCCGACTCCACGACCCGACCCGCCTGAACGAGCTCGACGTGCCCACCAGGGCGGAGTCCGATGACCCGACCGACAACAGTCGGGCGGTCCTCTTCGCCCAGCGCCTCCACTACCTCGGCCAGACGAGCCTCGGGCGCGGTGAAGAGCAACTGGTAGTCCTCGCCCCCGGAGAGGGCGAGCTGGCGTGCCTTCGCCTCACCCAGCAGGACCACGGCCGCTGCCTCGAGCGGCAGACGGTCCGTGTCGAGCCTGATCACCACACCGCTGGCCTGAGCCACGTGCCAGGCTTCGCTTATGACCCCGTCGCTGATGTCGATGGCGCAGCCGAGCCCAAGGCGAGCGAGGGCCCGACCCGCGGCGAGTCGCGGGCTGGGGCGATTGTGAGCCGCCATCAACAAGGCGGCTTCAGGCCGAGAGAGCAGGTCGCGATCGCCGTCGAGGAACAGCGCAAGACCAGCTGCTGAGGCCCCGACCGACCCGGTCAGGAGCAGCAGATCCCCCGGTAGCGCGCCGCCGCGGCGCAGCAGCCGACCGGGCTCCGCCTCCCCGACAAGAACCACATTCACCACCAATGGCCCCGGGCTGCGGACAGTGTCGCCACCGACCACGCGCGTCTCGGTCAACCGGGCCAGTTCGGTCAGCCCCTCATACATCTCCTCGACGAGCGCCGCCTGCTCCGGCAGCAGCGCCACCGAGATCAGGGCTCGTCCCGGCACTGCCCCCATGGCCGCGAGATCGGACAGGTTGACCGCAAGCGCCTTCCAGCCAAGGTCTCGCGGCGACGTCCAGTCAAGACTGAAGTGAATACCCTCGACGAGCATGTCTGTCGTCGCCACTACGAGCCTGCCGGGGCTGGGCGGCCACGCAGCCGCGTCGTCGCCGATGCCCAGTCCGTCCCTGGCCGGGTCGAGACGGCCCACCAGCGACGCGATCAACTCGAACTCGCCAGGGCCTCTCATCGAGGGACCGCCCGGGGAGCAGGCCTGGAGCGGAACGCTTCGGGATGCGCTCCGGCGGCCCGCACAGCCGCAAGCAGATCGGCTGCCGCTTGGCCCGGATCTGGAGCCCCGGTGATGGCGCTGATGACAGCAACGACGTCGGCCCCTGCAAGCACCGCCCGGCCCGCGTTCTCAGACGTGATCCCACCGATGGCGACGATCGGCGCCCGACCGCTAGACGGAGCCAGTGCCGAGTTCGCTTCCACCGCCGTTCGAGCCGCCTCCAAGAGCGCCAGGCCGGTCAATGTCGCGTTGGACTTGGAGCCCGTCGGAAAAACGGCGCCAACGCCCAGGTAGTCGGCCGCTGCGGCATCGGGCGCGGCCAGCTGCACGGCATCCGTGATTGACAGCCCGACCAGCGCGGCCTCGCCGAGCAACTGGCGGGCGTCCGCGATCGGGAGGTCATGCTGGCCGAGGTGTACCCCGTCTGCCTCAGCCGCGAGGGCGATGTCGACTCGATCGTTCACGATCAGCAGAGCGTCGACCCGCCGGGTAAGGCGGCGAACCGCCACGGCTATCTCCAGAGCCCGTCGTGCCGAGCCTTCCTTCTCACGCACCTGGACGACTCGAATGCCGCTGGCGAGGGCCGCCTCGACGATCTCCTCCGAGCGCCGATCGGCGCTGAGCGACTCCTCGGTCACGAGGTATACGCCCGCTCCCCGGAGCAGCTCGCGGCGTCGCGCCAGCTCCTTACCGCCATCGGTCAGGCTCTCGACCCAGCCCATCGCCCCCTCGGTCATGCCGCCGCCGTCTCCCGCATCGACGCCCTGGTTCGGGCGAGGATCGTGGCTTCGTCCAGCGCAGCCACAGCGTCCATGAGCTGTGCCCGGAACGTGCCCGGTCCGGCGCTCC
>JBEKVD010000152.1:0-4404 GCA_049514315.1 Candidatus Limnocylindrales bacterium
TCCTCGCACCGGGCGCGGATCAGCGGGAGGGCCTCAGTGATCTGCTCAGGCGTGAGGAACACGACGTTGAGCTCGTCCGCAAAACGTGCCGCCAGCCGCCACGTGACCTCGTGGCCGTTTCCGCCCACGATGATCGGCGGGCGCGGCTGCTGGATCCCCTTCGGCACGTTCACCGCGCCAGAGGTCTATCGCAACGGGTCGTCCTGGCCGGCTGTGATGGGCTTGCGGTGTTTGGCTCCGGCCGGTGAGCAGGGGAAAAGATCGCGGAGTTCTGCACAGCCTATCCCCGTCACGAGCCCGTCGGCGCAGCTATCATGCCGACATGGCACTCGATCGTCTGTGGCGTGTCCCGGATGCCGTACCGGATGCAGCGTCTGTTCCAAAGGCTGCGCCTGAAGAGGGTGTCGTAATCCTCCGGGCTGCCCCGGCGGTCGACGACCCAGGCGCGCCGTTGGTCGTGGAGCAGCCGCGGACGACGACCGACAACCGACGGGTGCGTCTCTTGTCCGACGATGGGGTGGGCGGATCCTTGGATTTCCTGTTCCGGTCGGGAGCACGCGACTCGGCGCTGATCCAAGGCGAGGCGAAAGATGCGCTTGCCGCCATGCCGGACGGAGTGTTTCAGACGACGGTCACGTCGCCGCCGTACTGGTCGTTGCGCGATTACGGCATCCCCGGTCAGATCGGGCTTGAGGCGTCGGTCAAGGACTACATCGCCAGCCTCGTGGCGATCTTCGACGAAGTGAAGCGAGTCACGAGGCCGGACGGGACGCTGTGGCTCAACATAGGGGACTCTTACACCTCCGGGGGTCGGACGTGGCGAGCGCCGGATAGGAAGAACCCCGTCCGCGCCATGCAGTTCCGACCGCCGACGCCCGATGGCTTGAAGCCGAAAGACCTGATCGGGGTACCCTGGCGCCTCGCATTCGCCCTGCAAGAAGCGGGGTGGTACCTGAGAGCTGACGTCATCTGGAACAAGCCGAACTGCCAGCCGGAGAGCGTGAAGGACCGGCCAACTCGCTCGCACGAGTACATGTTCCTGTTCAGCAAGGGCGAGAGGTACACGTACGACCCCACGGCGGTGCGTGGGCCGAACGGCCGGAACTTGCGCACCGTGTGGGACGTGAACACACGCGCCTACAAGGGAGCTCACTTCGCCACGTTCCCGCGTTCTCTGATCGAACCGTGCATCGCCTTGACGAGCCGACCTGACGATCTCGTGCTCGATCCATTCATCGGGTCAGGGACGACGGGGGTGGTCGCACTAGGCGTTCAGCGCCGGTTCGTGGGGATCGAGCTGCAACCCGACTACGTGGCGATCGCCGAACGCAGGCTCAACGGTGCCGTCGAAAAGGCGTAGCGACCACACAACGCCGGTTGCTGCGTCGAGCATGATCGAGACGCCGGACGCTACGCGTCAGCTTCGCTTCCATCAGCTCTTGCTGGGCGCACGCAAGACGTGGTTGTCGGACGCCCTGAGCGAAACGCTAGGGGCAGTCGATCCGAATGCCGTCAAGGCGGACGTGGCAAGGCTGGTGCCCAAGGACGCCCAGGCGATCCTTGCGGGCGCGGGCATCCGCGACGAGCAGGTCTTCCCGACGCCGACGGTCGTGCGCCACAAGGCGACCCTGCTCGCCTACTACCGCCTGTTGCTCGGCCTGCCTCGCAAGAGCTTCTACGCGACCGGGACGGGCCGCGGGATGTTCGCGTCCATGGAGGACACCGACCGGATCACGGCTCAGCAGGAAGCGAAGCTCGACGACCTGCTCACTGCTATGGTCGCGGCGCTCGCGGACCTCGTGCGACAGATATCGCCGACGGTGACTCCCCGCGACGTGGCCGAGCTTCCGCTGCTCACGCTTGGGTCGCAGATGCAGGGCGCGAACAACAACATCATCGGGCAGCAGGGCACGCGTAACGTGTTTCTGGCGATCCGCTCGATAGTCGAGCCGTGCATCGTCGAGGAGACGAACGTCGAACTGACGATCGTCAACGCGTCGAAGCGCCGGGTGCTGATCACGCTGGCTGCCGATCCTGACGTGCGCATCCGCGAGGACGTGGGTGGCACGCTGAGCTACAAGGTCGCCATCGAGATCAAGGCGGGAAGCGACCGGAGTAATGCGCACAACCGGGCCGGCGAGGCTGAGAAGTCACATCAGAAAGCCGACGAGGAGGGGGCTCGGGACTTCTGGACGCTCATCGCCAAGAAGGGCCTCGACATGTCTAAGCTCCGAACTGAGTCGCCTCGAACGCGCTCATGGTTCGACGTTGCGCAGATCCTTGCGCGGGACGGAGAGGACTGGGTCCTGTTCCGGCAGCGGCTCGTCGAAGCCGTAGGCATCCCCGAGGGCGAGGAGGCGCAGCGTCTCTCGATAAGAGGACCAGCCGAGCGCCCAAGGGGTTGATGCGATCGGCTGGTCTCATGAGGCGGCGAACGCGAGGGGGGATGCGCTCGCCTTGAGGGAAGTATAGACCCCCGACGCAGCCGCTCGAACTGGCCGGCACCGGACCGGGATCGTCGGCGACCAGCGGAGCGGAGGCCGGAGCCAGGGTACCCGGCACCGCTTATCAGGCGCTTACTTGTGGGACCCGCGCGCTGTTGGTCGGTAGCCGTCAAGGGCCGCCGCAGGCGGGCGGCCGGCGCCGCTGGAACCGGCAGGTCGCGCACCCTTGACGGGCGGCAGATGCACTCACAATCAGGGCCTCGGCCGGAATGCCGCTGCATTCCGGCCGCTCCCTGGCCGCGTTAATTAATTGGCTACTAGGGGGTCAAGGGCTAATGTCTTAGGGCGTGGTACGCGTGGCGTCGCACGATCACCGGCTGGTGCTTCGCAATCGGAGCGGCCAAGGCCCCGCCAGACCAGTGGCGTGCGATTCCCGTGCGAACTGCGCGCTGGAGGGCCTCGTTTCGAGGTCGCGTTTGCCGTACGCGTGGTCGCGGACGAAGCACGGAAGGTCGGCGTGCCCGCCCCCCGGTTCGTTTGGGTTGAGGACGGTCGTGGCCATCGGACCTGGGTCGCGATCCCAGGACCGTGGATTGAACTGATCGAGCGACGGCTGGCTGCGACCACGGAGGCGAGCCTTGCCTGAGCCGGCTTGGTCATGCTGTCGAACCCATGAGTCAGGCCCCGCATCCAAACGTGGGTCAGGGCTCCCGTTCCCTGGTCACACTCAAGCGATCGTGCCGACGGTGCCTCGGTGTCTCCTGACACAAGGCACGCCGCGTTGCCGCCGCCGCCGGGTTCTCCAGGAGGCAGGCCGATTCTTGGGCTTCGCCGCCACTCAGCTATTCAGAGCGAGCTGCAGTCCGCAAGTCCGCTCACGCCTTTGGGTGCATCAAGCGATTGTCTGCGCCACCGGACGCTGCTGAGGGATCGGCACCTCGCCGGTCGGTGGAGCGAGCACCGACGTCAGCTGGCCCGCTTGATGAGGGGCCGTCGGGATTCGCGTCCGGCCGAGTAGGAACGAGTCGCGTCGCCAACTCCGTGTCGTAATCAATTCGACAGCTTTGCCGAAGCAAGCTACCCGCGTGGACGCTGGCGCCGAGCGAGTTGGGTCGGCGGTGATGTCCGTGGCTTCGCCACGAGTTGGGTCGGCGGTGATGTCCGTGGCTTCGCCACGGGTACAGGGGACTCGGCGAGACACCAGAGGCATGGATGAATGAAGATCAGGTTGGCAGCCATCGCGCTGATCCTGGTGGGAGTAGGGGCCGTCGCGCTGGTCGTAGTCAGGCCCACCTTCGGCGGATCGTCTGGCTCCGATTACATCACGTCGACCGTCACGACGGGCACGGTCAGCGCCACGTCGGTGGCCACCGGCACGGTCGCCGCGAGCACGGTCTACGGGCTCATCGTGAGCACCGCTGCCACCACGTCGGGCACCGGCGGTTCGACCAGCAGCAACTCCAGCAGCACCACCTCGAGCTCGTCGTTGACCTGGCCGGTACAGACCATTGCGGTGAAGGTCGGTCAAAGCGTGACCAAGGGCACCGTTGTTGCGACCGCTGACGCCACGGCCGCGCAGCTGGCGCTCGCATCGGCCCAGGCGACGCTCGCATCCGCCCAGTCCAAGCTCGCGACGGACCAGGGCGGTCCGACCGCCCTTACGCTGGCCCAGGCCAAGAACCGCCGTGACGGTGGCCCAGGACCAGCTGACCGCCGACTGGGCCGCCTCTCCGCCCAACGCGACCGCGATCGCCAAGGATCAAGCTGCCCTGGCGTCGGCTCAGCAGAACCTGACCTCGACGCAGCTCAACATCAGCCAGTCGAACCAGCAGGCCGCCCAGTCGGTCGCGAACGCGTCGCTGAGCTACCAGGCGGCGAAGCTGCAGTACCAGTCCCAAACCTCGTCCGCCTCGGCGGCCACGATCCAGGCCGACCAGGCCGCCGTCGCCGCGGCCCAGGT
>JBEKVD010000153.1:0-6134 GCA_049514315.1 Candidatus Limnocylindrales bacterium
ACAAACGCCGAGGTCGCGCGCCGCAGCGAGGCCCTCAAGACAGCCCTGCTCGACTCGGTGTCGCACGACCTCCGCACGCCGCTTGCGACCATCCGAGCCGCTGCCGGAAGCATGCTCGACGACTCGGTGGGTTGGACTGCGCAGGATCGACACGATGCATTCCAGACAATTGACACCGAGGCCGAGCGGATGGGTCGGCTTGTTCGAAACCTGCTCGATCTCAGCCGGATCGAGGGCGGAGCTCTCAAACCGGAACTGGAGGCGTGCGACCTCGACGATTTGATAGCGCAGGTCGTGAAGCGCGCCGCCGCCGCCACGACCAAGCACGTGCGGGTCGAGCTGCCAGACTTCGTACCGCCGGTTCTCGCCGACCAGCTGTACCTGGGCCAAGTCCTGGCCAATCTGCTCGAGAACGCGATTCGCCACGGCGGTGATGAAGTCAGAGTCCGCGCCTCGCGTTGCCCCGACGGGCTTGTCGAGATCAGTGTGGAGGATGACGGATCGGGAGTGCCGAAGGCCGCGTTGCCCCATCTCTTCGAGAAGTTCTATCAGGCCGGGCCCCCGGGCGAAGCCAAGCGGGGAGGCATGGGGATCGGCATGACCGTCGTCGAGGGTCTGACCCGGGCAATGCATGGCGAGGTCGCGGCGGGCCGGAGCGACCTGGGCGGGCTCAGAGTTGACGTGCGCCTGCAACCGGCGACCATGCCCGACCAGCTGGCCAAAGTTAGCGCAACGGTTTCGGGCGCAGGCACCGACGGGCCCACCGGGGAGGCGCCGCCCGACGTCGCGCCCGAGAGCGGGCGATGACCGGTCCGGCCCTGTTGATCGTCGAAGACGAGCAGCCGGCCCGACGTGCCCTAGCCGAGTACCTGGGGCGCCGCGGGTACGAGGTCTACGAGGCGGCGACGGCGCATGAGGCGATGCGTCAGTGGGACGCTCACCGCGCCGATCTAGTCCTGCTCGACCTGGGCCTTCCCGATCTGGATGGGATCGACATCATCCGGCGCATCAGACGCGACGCTACCACGCCGATCATCATCCTCTCGGCCCGTGGCGACGAGAGAGACAAGATCGAAGGCCTGGAGGCCGGCGCGGACGACTACCTCACCAAGCCGTTTGCAACCGACGAGTTGAACGCCCGGATCAGGGCCGTCCTAAGACGGGCCGGCGGTCCGGACGCCGATGCCGGGGGTTGCCTGCGGCTTGGCCCGATCGAGCTCGATCCCATCAAACGTGAAGTCCACGTCTCGGGCGAGCCTGTTCGCCTGACGCCCCGAGAGTACGAGCTGCTCAAGGTCATGTTGTCGAACCAGGGCCGGGTCCTCACCAAGGCCAGGCTGCTGCGCGCTGTCTGGGGCCTGGCCTACGCCGGCGAGACCGCCTACCTCCACGTCTACGTGAACCAGCTCCGCCGCAAGCTCTCGGCCGCGGCACCAGCCGGCTCGCTTGAGAGCCTTATCGAGACTGAGCCCGGCGTCGGCTATCGGATCGCCGACGGCGAATCGCTTCGGGAAGCGCCGCCCTCGCGGGCCCAACTTCTTTAGAACTTCTTTAGAGATCTAGCCCCGCTGACCAGGTCCGCCTCTTGGAGGGCGGGCAATGCTGGCGGCATGGCACGCGAACCGGCACGACCGACGGCGGACAGCGACCCTGACGAGACCAGGCATCGGCTCGCCTCTGAGATCACCGAGGTCGAGAGCGCGATGGCGCTCGTCATATCGGGCTCAGCCTCGCGGGTCACCCTCTCCGGCCTGCGGTTCGGAGAGCAGCTGGCGCGGCGCTTCGAGGCGGATGCCCGGGCCAACGGCCTTCGCCTCGACCCGATCCTATGGCCTGAGGACGCGGGCTGCGACTTGATCGTGCGCAAGATCGATGAGTAGCGAAGTCACGCCGGCCCGAGTCTTGCTGATCGAGGATGATCTGCCGCTAGCGACGATCGTCTCGAAGCACTTCGCGGCCATGAGGCGCGGGTCGCGGCCTCGGCCGAGGACGCGGCCGAGACGATCCGCGCGGGCTACCGGCCGACGATCGTGCTCCTCGACATCAACCTGCCGGGCGAGTCGGGCTGGGAGTTCCTGCGCTCCGGGGTCCTCGCCGCCGCGGGAGCGCCGCCGGTCTTCATCGTCAGCGCCACGGCCGTGTCGACCTCGCGCCTACGCGAGTTCGGCTGCGCCGGCTACCTGCCCAAACCGTTCGCAGTTCCAACACTCGTCGAGATCGTGGAACGCCATCACGGCGAGGTTGGGGGAGCCGAGCCGCCCGCCCCCCAGGGAGGACTCGATGCTCTTTGATCTGTCAATGATCGCCCTCATGACAGCGTGTCTGCTGTTCTTCCTGGGCCTGATCTGGCTGTGCGACAGGCTGGCCCGATGAACGGACAGGACGTGCTGGGCGGCGTCATCGTCCTGTTCCTCGGCATCTATCTCCTCTTCACCCTCCTGCGGGCAGAGAAGTTCTAGATGATCCCCTCGCTGCCTGGCCTGCTCCAGGCCATCAGCCTCTTTGTCGTCGCCATCCTCCTGGCGCGGCCGCTGGGCGGCTACATGGAGGCGGCTATGGAAGGCAAGCGGGTCTTCCTCTCGCCGATCATTCGGCCGGTCGAGCGTTCCGTCTACTGGATCCTCCGAGTCGATGAGAAGGTCGAACAGAACTGGAGGGCCTACGCGGTCTCGGTCATCGTCTTCTCGTTCGTGTGCATCCTGGCGTTGTACCTCCAGCAGCGTCTTCAGGCCTACCTGCCGCTCAACCAGGGCGGCGTCCCGGGGATCGGAGGAGTCTCGCCCGATCTGGCCTACTCGCCGTCCGCAACTTCGTCTCGGCCGCGACGGGCATCGCCGTGGCAGTGGCCCTGGTCCGAGGCCTGGTCCGCCACTCGGCGACGACTATCGGCAACTTCTGGGTTGACCTCACCCGGGGCACCCTCTACATCCTGCTGCCGATCGCCTTCGTCGGCGCACTGGTCCTCGTCTCCCAGGGCGTCATCCAGACCTTCGCCGGCTCGGCCGTCGTCCACACACTCCAGGGGGCGGTGCAGACGATTCCTCTCGGTCCCGTCGCCTCGCAGGAAGCCATCAAAGAGCTCGGCACGAACGGCGGCGGCTTCTTCAACGCCAACTCGGCCCAACCTTTCGAGAACCCGACCGGGTTCACGAACTGGTTCGAGATGCTGCTCATCCTGATAATCCCGTTCGGCTTGACGTTCACATTCGGTCGAATGGCTGGCAACGCCCGCCAGGGCTGGGCGCTGCTGGCGGTCATGATCATCGTCCTGTCGGCAGGCTCATTCGTGGCGATGGCGAGCGAGGAACGCAGCAACCCCTCCATCCCGCCTGCCGTGGCGCAGAACATCGACCAATCGGCCGGAAACATGGAGGGCAAGGAGGTCCGATTCGGGACCGACGGCAGCGGCCTGTTTGCCACGGTCACCACGGGCACTAGCACCGGCGCCGTGGATTCGATGCACGACAGCTTCCTGCCGGTCGGCGGTCTTGTTCCGCTCTTCAACATCGAACTCGGGGAGATCACACCCGGCGGAGTGGGCGCCGGCCTGTACGGCATCCTCATCTTCGCCATCATCGCCGTCTTCATCGCCGGTCTGATGGTCGGCCGCACTCCTGAGTTCCTGGGCAAGAAGATCGAGGCCTACGAAATGAAGATGGCCATGCTCGTGGTCCTCTTCCTGGCCTTCAGCATCCTGTTCTTCACCGCGGTCGCGACGGCAACGGCGGTGGGCAAAGCCGGGCCGCTCAACGGCGGCCCGCACGGCTTCAGCGAGATCCTCTACGCCTTCTCGAGCATGACCGGGAACAACGGCTCGGCCTTCGCCGGGCTGTCGGGCAACACCCTCTTCTACAACGTGACTGGCGCCTTCGCGATGATGCTGGGCCGGTACGCCATGATCGTGCCGATCCTGGCCGTCGCGGGCTCAATGGCCGGCAAGCGCCGCGTCGCTCCGTCCCTGGGCACGTTCCCCACGACCGGACCGATATGGGTCGGGCTGCTGCTCGGGGTGATCATCATCGTCGGCGCCCTGACCTTCTTCCCCGCGCTCTCGCTCGGTCCGATCGTCGACCAGCTCCTCAACAACGCCGGGAGGCTGTTCTGATGGCCTTTGCAGCCGCGGGCGGCTTGCGCCGCAGGCTCCTTTCTCTGTCCGTGATCGACACGGCCCGCGGCACCCGCCGCCTGGCCCGCGAAGACCGCCAGGCTCAGGCCAGCGGTAGCCCCCGCAACCGGGGCATCTTCGACCCGAAGCAACTTCGCGGTGCCCTCGGGCCGGCCGTTGGAAAGATGAATCCGCGCGAGCTTGCGAAGAACCCGGTCATGTTCGTGGTCGAGGTCACTGCCGCCCTGGTGACGTTGATCTTCTTCTCCGACTTCGTCGGCCTCTCCCACGGCGCCGCGCGCGAAGTGGGCCGATCCTCGGGTTTCGAGTTCCAGATCGCGATCTGGCTCTGGTTCACCGTCTATTTCGCCACGTACGCCGAGGCGCTGGCCGAGGCTCGCGGCAAGGCCCAGGCGGCAACACTGCGCAAGACCCGCTCGGAGACGATGGCCCACCGTCGGTGCGAGGACGGGTCGCTCGAGGAGGTCGGCTCCTCCACACTCCGTTCGGGCGACATCGTCGTCGTTCGTGAGGGTGAGACGATCCCCGGCGACGGCGACGTGATCGAGGGTGTGGCCTACGTCAACGAGGCCGTGATCACCGGCGAGTCCGCTCCGGTTCTCAAGGAGCCGGGCACGGACATCCGGAGCAGCGTGACGGGCGGCACATCGCTGACGAGCGACACGCTCACGATCTGCATCACCGCCAATCCCGGCGAAACCTTTCTCGATCGGATGATCGCCCTGGTCGAAGGCGCGAAGCGGCAGCGAACTCCGAACGAGATCGCTCTGTCGATCCTGCTGTCGGGCCTGACCATCGTCTTCCTGCTGGCAACGGCGACGCTGCGACCTTTCGGCCTGTACGCCGGCGCCCCGCTCGGAATCGTCGTTCTGGTGGCGCTCCTGGTCTGCCTGATCCCGACCACGATCGGCGGCCTGCTCTCCGCAATCGGCATCGCGGGCATGGACCGCGTCGCCCGCTTCAACGTCCTGGCCATGAGCGGCCGGGCCGTCGAGGCAGCCGGAGACGTGGACGTGATCCTGCTCGACAAGACCGGCACGATCACGTTCGGCAACCGCCTGGCGTCGCGGATTGTGGCCCTCCCCGGCGTGCTTGAGCGCGAGGTCCTCGAGGCAGCCCTCCTCGCATCGCTCGAGGACGAGACGCCGGAAGGCCGATCGGTCGTGGAGCTGGCGCGGAGACGAATCGCGGAGATCACTTCCAGCGGCCCGGGCGCGGCCGCGGCAACGCCCGGCGAGCCTGAGATCGCCACGGTCGTCCCGTTCAGCGCCGAATCACGGACCAGCGGCGTGATTCTCGCGGACGGCACGGTCGTCCTCAAGGGCGCCGTGGACGCCATCGTGGCGGCGCTGGACGGGGAGGCGCCTGCCGAGCTGAAGGCGCTCTCCGACGAGATCTCCTCGCTCGGCGCCACACCCCTGGCGATCCGCCGCGACGGGGTTCCCCTCGGGGTCATCGAGCTCAAGGACACCGTCAAGCCGGGCCTCAAGGAGCGCTTCGATGAGCTACGCCGGATGGGCATCCGGACCGTCATGGTCACCGGCGACAACCCGCTGACGGCCAGGACCATCGCCGCTGAGGCGGGCGTGGACGACTTCATGGCCCAGGCCAGGCCGGAGGACAAGATCGCCCGCATCCGGGCCGAGCAGGCCGATGGTCACCTGGTGGCCATGACCGGCGATGGCACGAACGACGCCCCGGCAGTGGCCCAGGCCGACGTTGGACTGGCCATGAACAGCGGCACTTCGGCCTGCAAAGAAGCGGCCAACATGGTCGATCTCGACTCGGACCCGACCAAGCTGATCGAGGTGATCGCCATCGGCAAGCAACTCCTGATCACCCGCGGCGCGATCACGACCTTCTCGATCGCCAACGACGTGGCCAAGTACTTCGCCATCCTGCCGGCCATGTTCACCGTGGCCTACCCCGAGCTCAACAGCCTCAACATCATGGGTCTCTCGAACCCTCAGAGCGCCATCCTTTCGGCGGTGATCTTCAACGCCCTGAT
>JBEKVD010000154.1:0-3489 GCA_049514315.1 Candidatus Limnocylindrales bacterium
GTCCCGTCGGCGACGACGATCTCATCTACCGAGTTGTCGGCCAGGGCCGTCAGGAGCGCCGGGATCGAAGACACGCTGACGGTGTCCGGGTCGGGCGTCGCAGTGGGGGCAGGGGTCGGCGTCGCTCGGACGATCACGTTCTTGGTGGAGGCGGGCGTCGCCACGAGACCGACGGCGATCAGCAGGAAGACCGCCACAACGGCGGCGGCTGCGGCCGGGCGGGTCTGCATGTCAGATCCCGTCCGCGACGCTGGCCAGGATGCGACGTGCGAGGGTCACACTGGTGGCGACGGTGAATCGCAGGTCACTCACACTCGGCAGCCAGAAGTCGATCACGCGAGCGTGGGCCAGTCGGGCGGCGATACAGGTGAACACGACGGATGAGAAAGTGTACGAGATGAGGGAGGCCGCCGCGGCACCGACGATGCCAAACCTTGGGATGAGCACAAGGTTCACGACGATGTTCAGCAGGAACGCGCCGATGTTGACATACGAAGCAACAGCGGTCATGCCCAACCCGGTGACGTAGCCGGTGACGACCTTCGTGGCGCACAGGGCCACGACGCCCGGGAGGAGCACGAAGAGCGGCGGAAGCGAGGGGCCGTAGGCGGGCAGGATGACCCAGATCATGAGAGTGGCGACCGGCACGAGCAGGATCGCGACCGCCGCCGTCAACAGCAGCGTGACGCGGGTGACGATCGCGACCTGCCTGTCGGAATCCCGACGCGACGATCCCGCGACGTGAGGGAAGAACAGGGTCGAGACGGCATTCGGGATGAAGAACACGAGCTCTGCCAGGCCCACCGCCATGCTGTAGTAGCCGAGCGGGGCGGCCGGATTGGCCAACAGGCCGGCGATGATGTAAACGTCGGCGCGATAGCTGAAGAACAGCGTGATGCTGCCGGGATAGAAGGGCAGTCCGTAGCCGAAGAGCTTGCGGTACGACACAGGCTCGGGCCGCTCGATTGCGGCGGTGATGCGCGCCGCGCCCACCAGGAAACCCGCCGTCTGGATGGTGGAGGCGATCAGGTAAACCGCGATTGCGCCGTTCACAGAGAGTCCGAGACGACCGAGGAAGAGGACCAGCAGGAAGGTCGTTACCACCGGGTAGGCGCAATTGACGACGGCATACCAGCGGACCGCCTGCCGGCCCATGACGATGCCCGTCGTGAACGTCGCGTTGAGGGCGAGCGGCAGGGCCAGGAACGCGAACAGGATCTGCGGCAACCCGATCCCATGCAGGAACGCCGTGCGCAGGAACGGCAGGAGCGCCACAACCGCGACGAAACCGCCGAGCGAGAGGGCCGCCGTGAGCCATACTGTCTTTGCCACGATTCCGAGCGTCTGAGCACGCGCAGTGAAGTAGCCGAACGCCTGCGGCAGGCCGAGCTGGACGAGGACCATCACGGTCGCCGGGATCAGCACGAGCAGGTAGTAGTCGCCCTTGGCAGCCGGACCGAGGAGGCGCGCCAGAAGTACGCCATTAATGATCCCGATCCCGGCCCCGAACACCTGGGTCACGAAGGCGATCACGACCCGGTCGGAGAACGCTCCCGCGTGCCTGGGGGTCTCCATGCCACTCCATGTGCAGGTGCCTGTGTCGCCCGGGCGCTGGCCATCCGAACCAAGCACGACGATCCGGCCTTCGAGATCGAAACCGTCGGAGGTCGGGGAAGCCGCTGCCCCGCGATCGCTGAATGATACGCATGGGTCTCCGAGCACACCCACGGCCGAACCCGCCCTGCGGTGCCCGGCCGCAACGCCTGGAGCGCCAAGCTCCGGCGCGAGCACGGCCGGCCATGTATGCTCCGCGCTCCGGTGGCGTGGCTCCCGGATGTCGCCACGCCGTTCGACGAACCACAGAAGGGCGCCCGTCTTGAGGTTCCAGGCGGTCTCCGACGTCCTGCGCGAGTACCCGGGCTTCCTACCCGGTGTCATCGTCTCCCTGGTCGTGAGCCTCGCTGCGGCCGGCATCGCCGGTCGATCGCTTGGCGTCCGCCGGAGCGTCGGCTGGCTGCTCGTGTTGGGGCTCGGGATCATCGTGGCAGCGACCCTCACCCCGGGGCGCGAGACCGCCGACATCGGGATCGCCACCGCCGGCTACTGCGATCTCAGTCGGTGGCGACCGGCACCGCTCGCATGGCTCTCGGTCAACGACACGAGCCTGAATGTCTACCTCTTCATCCCGCTGGGGGTGGCCATCGGCCTCCTACCCCGCACGCGACGGAAGCTGGCCCTCGCGGTCATCGCCCTCGCTCTGTCGCCCAGCGTCGAGATGGTCCAGTCGATAGTCACCGTCCTGGGCCGGGCGTGCCAGAGTGGCGACGTGGTCGACAACGAGACTGGGCTGCTCATCGGGCTCTTGATCGGCACCGTTGTAGGGCGGCTCCTCCCGGCCCTCGTCGGAGCCGGGGCCGGCGCCGGCGGGCCCAACCGGGACGTGAATCCCCACAACACCTGAGGCCGGGATGCCAGTTCGCGCTGGCGGGGCGCCGGCGACGTCCGGATGGCGCCCTCAGCGAACCCAGCGATCCCTGCCTGCTCTCGCGAACGGATGGGGCGGGAGTAACAGCACCGTCTCGCCGATCATCAGCACGCTGGTCCCAACGGTCCGTCGGTCGAGGTACGCTGCGTCGATGCGCAACTTCGCCGGGATCTACGGGTAATAGGCCCGTTCAGGGGCGATGTCATTCTGCCGGCCACGGTGAGTGTAGAAAGTGCCGAAGACCAGAGTGGCGCTTACCGGCTGGGAGCGAGCGCTGGAGAGCTTCTTCGTGCAGGATCGCCTGGCCAATGTGAATGGCGGGATCGTCGACCAGGACGACCTCAGCTCCGGTACGTACCCCCAGCGCTTCCCATCGCCGGACAAGCCGGAGCCGATCAACATCGGCGGCAAGGATTACACCGCGCTTCTGAAGATGCCGGGCGAGAAGACGCCGCCATAGCAGGACCGGGCAGGCCCGGCGTCGTTCTCTGAAGGTCTGCCCGATCGGACGATGGGAGCTGCCTCTGCAAGGCCGTCGAAGAGCGCGCCGTCGCGCCAAGCTCGATTGGCCTGCCAGGCAGCGGGACCGAGATTCATGATCAGCCAGCGTCGGGCACTAGCAGGCGAGCGTGAACCAGAACGGCCGGCCTGGCCGCGCGGCCATCACGTTCGGCTCACCGCCTCACAGCAACTGAACCCCGTCCTGGGCCTCCAGGCAACCGCCGGCCGAGCAGCTCCAGATGCCCGTCTGGGGTCGTGGCCGCGAACGTCCCATGACTCTTGTACCGGCGCCGAATGGCCTCGAACTCCCCTAGACTGCCCACTGCCTCCACTCGTCCGAGGCTTGCGCCGCTTGGATCAGACGCTCGTCGCTTACACCCTCATCGCCATAGTGATTGTGAGCGTGGCTGTCATCGCGCTCGCGGCCCGAGCCGTTCGGCTGGACCGGAGCGCGACCGTCACGGCTCCGGCTCCGGCTCCGAGCCCGGGTCGCATGCTCGCGG
>JBEKVD010000155.1:0-3456 GCA_049514315.1 Candidatus Limnocylindrales bacterium
CAAAGGCGGAGGCACTTGCGGATGAAGCCACGGCACAGCCGGGCTGCATAGTGGCGAGCCATCCGCCTCGCGATCCAACCATCGCACGGTCGCGATGGCCAGGCTCAATCTGACGCACGCATCGTGGCCACGCTCTGGCTGGCTGCACAAGGTCGGGACGGCTCGCGGGACCCTATCGCCATGCTAGATCCCACACGAGTCGATTCCCGTTGGAGTCGAAGCCGAAAAGGGCTATGCGCCTGCCAGGCGCCGTCTCGCTCATCGCGCCGCGCGCTCCCTCGAGCGCTCGACTTCGTTGCTGGTCCAGCCACCGTCGAGCATCTTCTTCCAGAGGAAAGACGGAGACGACGACCAAGACCACCCGGCCGTCTGCCAGCACGAACCCGTCCATGGGAACCCCCGCCTGGACTGCTACGAAGCCGCGGTTGGTCTCTGCTACGACTACGTTGAAACCAACGGCTGAACCAGACGGAGGCTCACCTATCCAACCGACGCCATTGAGCGGCTGTGTGTCGTCGTCGAAATCGAGTACATCGTCGCTCGGAACCACGATCGTCAAACCCATCGTCCAGCCACCGGGTCCTGCAGGAGGACGCGGCCATTGGTCTATCACGCGGCCGTCCTGGCCCGTGAAGCGCTGTGCCTTCTCCTTGGTGACCCACTGGTGGCGCCAGTCTCCCGACTCGTGGAGGCTGAACTTCTGCGTCCCGCCCAGGACGCGCGAGGCGACATAGACGTCGCTCTTGTTGTGGCTCGCCCAGACCACCCAGACGCCTGAACGACGACCAGGTCTACCCACGGCGACCCTAATCTTCCCACCAGGGCCGGCCACGTCGATGCTCTCCTGCATCCCGTGGCCGTCTCTAAGGACGAGGGTCACATGCTTGGCTGGGCGCACGGCTTTCACGCGAAAAGACTGAGCGAGCCGCATCGAATGTCAAGGACTCTAGGCCAGCTCGAGCGCGCGGCGCGAAGGGACGGGTGACGCGTGGGCAGATCGCACTCAGGTCATCGTGCCGGCGGCGGCAGTCCCGAACGAAGCGGTAGCGCGGGCCCGACAGCCGGACTATGGCCCGTTCCCCGGAGCGAACTGCCCGTCCTCGCCGTCGATCAGCCAGCTACCGCTCGTCTTGGTCAGATGGAATGACCAGTCATAGGTGCCCGCCGCGCTAGCGGTCTCGGAGGCCGTCCGCCCCCAAGGCCGTGGGATGACCGAGATCGCCCACAATTCAGCCTGAGCCGTAACGGTTGCCGAGTCCCCCGAGATTGCGATGGTCCTGACCACGATGTTGCGGACTCCCTCGCTGTCGGTGAGGGCCTCGGGCCGACCGTAGGATTCGGCGTCTTGGCGGAGTATGTCGATCTTGCGGACCAACACGTCGCCGGTGAAGTACTGGGTGAACTTGGCGCTGCCAGCGCTCGCCCAGGCGTCGCTGCTCAACCCTTGAGACCTCGCGAGGGCAATCGACTCGCTGCTCGGCACTTCCTGGTCGGCGTGAATGGCCGCCGTCACCGTGTCACAGACCGGCTTGTCATCTGAGCTAGGCGACACGCATAGAGACGGGCCTATCCAGCCCATTACGTCCGCCACGAACCAGATACCGAAGACGAGCGCCGCCACAGCGATCACGTCGATGGGCCTGACGCGCCCATTCCGGCCGAAGTTCGGTCTGGCAGCCATTCTCGACCCCCAGGTGCCAGGTCGTAGGGAACCAGGCTCGATTCCGCAGCCGCCAAACCTGAGTTAGGACGACTCAGCTCATAGTCAAGGCTGGCACCGGGTCTCGTCAAACCTGGCTCCACCCGCCTTGTCCTCCTCCGGCGTCCTGGCACTAACAAGCCATGGAATCGGCGCAGATGGGCGATGAGCGGCGCCGGCCGGGTATGAGCGGCGCCGGCTCAGTCGCCGACCGGCTCGCGCACCAGCACCGCCGTGGTTCGGCCCGTTGCCACTCGCCGTTCTCCCGCGAGCTGAGACCGCGACTCCGAGAACAGCTTCCCTTTTCGGGTTCAGCCCCACGTGATGACCAGCTGCGGCGGGTTCGCCCCGCTGCGGCTGGAGTACTTGTTGGTGTAGGTCGTCGTCGTGCTCTCGGTCGCGTCTTTGACGAGGAATCCGAAGTTGCTGCCAGCGTAGATCGCCTGAAGCTGGGTTGTCACCGTCCAGCTCACCCAGCCGCTCGCGGTGGCCGCCGTCGCCGGCGTACCCGTGGTCGCCGGCTGGTTCGTCCAGGTCACGCCAGTCTCCGTCCAGGCAGCTGCGACCTGGTAGGCCTGATAGGTTCGCCCAGTCTTGGCCGTGGTCGCGTACAGCCGCATCGTCGCCGCGGTGATCGCGCAGTGGGCGGGTAGCGTCGGCAGAGTGAACTGCACGAGCGTGCGCTGGTTCTTTGACGAGGCCGCGGCCTGCACGTTCAGAGTCGTGGCCGTGCCGTAGTTCGTGCCTGGGTTGGCCTGGTCGATGTAGCTGTCCGCGCTGGCGGTCAGAGTTTGCCCGCCAGGGTTGGTGCAGAACACGGTCGCGGTCGTCAGGGTGTTCCCGCCGAGCGTGGCGGTGGCGGTGTAAAGGGCGAGGCTCGCGCGGGCTCCCGCTCCGCCGAGGAGGGCGACAAGCACGGCGAGCAGGAGGATCGCCCGCCTAGCCATCGCGTTCATCGCCAAAGGCGGACTCCGCCCGAGCAGGCATGGCGAGGCACGGGGGGGCCAGCCCCCGCACAGCTCTGTCGTCCTCGTCGAGCAGCCACAGCGCGGTCAGTAGGGTGAAGGCAGCCAGCAGAGCCGTGGCGGCGCCGGCCGGCATGGCGAGGCCCGCCATCAGGAAGCCCACAAAGGGGAGCGTGAACGAGACCCGACCGATGACGTGATCCAGGGGCGTCAACGTGGGATCGACCGCCAGGTTGGCATCCCCCTTGGTCTCGACGTAGGGGACGCCACCGAGCGACACAAGCCGCATCACGCGATGCGTGAAGACCGCCCCGTTGTCCAGTCTTAGCGTGACCACGTCGCCGGTTCGCACGCCCGTCGCCGTCACCGGGTCGAGCACGACCACGGCCCCGACCGGAATAGCCGGGGTCATGGAACCGCTGCTGATGATGAGGACCCGGTGGCCCATCGCGGGGGCCAGGCGGGCCAGGCCAACGAGGGCCAGCGTGCCCGCCAGCAGGGCGATCAGCAGCCCCTCGAGCGTCCAGCGCACGAACCGGCGCATCCGTGTCATGGCAAGAAGGTCCCCTTACCCGGCGGGCTCAGGGCCATGGCCGTCCGGTTACCGAAGCCGCACAGGTCAGACATCGAGACGTACGTCTGGACGATCGCGGGCTTCTGCTACACGGCCTTTATCGTGGATGTCTTCTCCCGCCGCATCGTCGGCTGGCGAACCGCGGCCAGTCTTCGGACCGACCTCGCTCTCGATGCTCTCGAGATGGCCATCTACGCGAGAGGCCAGGAGCTCGCCGG
>JBEKVD010000156.1:0-3456 GCA_049514315.1 Candidatus Limnocylindrales bacterium
TACCACAAACGCCTTCATCGGGACACCCTTCCTCCGTCCCGAGGCACCGATCTACGATTGACCCGGCGACCGCGGGTCGGAGCCACATCGTACGCCCGTGCAGGGGATAAGCGAATGAGCTGCGAGTGGACGGACTACTCAGTGGTCCGTTTTGGCCCGTCAGAGGCCAAGTTCCGCTATCTCCTCCTGGAAACGTCTCCGGTGTGATCCGACCTCGCGCAGACCCGATTCGGTCGCGGGGCGTTCACCATGCGCGGATGGTCGCGGGAAACCCGCACGCGCAACGCGGGTGCTCACCGGGTGGGTGTTTCGACCGTGATGAACCTCAGCTAGAGACGATGTTCGCATCGTCGCCGTGGCTCGGCGGCCCTCATTGCGTGAGCTCGACGCACGAAACGCGTCCTTCAGCTCGTCGACATCGAGGAGCATGCCGGCGATGGCCAGGATGACTTTGCTCGCTGAGCCGACGTGCTGGTCGCCCTTTCGACGGATGGTCGCCTCACCGAATTCTGCGGCCACAGGGAGGTCGTCGGGGCGATATGTGCTGGCAGATCAAGAAGCCCGGGTGCGGGTCTGGCCAGATACCCAGGTCCGCTGACAACAGCCCGGGGAGTCGTGAGACCACCGCAAGGCTCGTGCCTGGGTTCCGAGGAGCGCAGTCTGCTTCGCCGCTTCGAGAACGCGCCGGTTGGGCCCACCGCGGATGTTCGAGTCGCGAGAAGGCCCGCTCGCTTGAGCCGCCCTGCGGAGATCTCAGCTCGCTGCCTCCCATGCCAGTAGCGGCAGAGGTCGGCCTTGGGCGGTAGACGTCGCCCACAGACTTGGAGCAACGCGTCGAGGCACTCCTCGCCGAGTGCTCCGCGGAGGTGCTCGCCGCCGAGCAACGGCAGATTGCCTGCCACCGCATCCGCGTCCGCCACTCCGCTTCCTGTGGATGGCTTGAATTGGAGCGGTCCCGAGCTCGTCGGTAAGGAGACATGTATCGAAGCCAAGGTCGTCCGCTGCCACCCAGGTTGCGATTGGTGGGCCAATGGTGGCCACTGCTGGCCCGCATGTGCCAGTATTCCACGAGGGAATTCTGGCGCGCCCGGAGGGATTCGAACCCCCGACCATCTGATCCGAAGTCCGACCCAGGGCGTTCGCTTGGGTTCATTGTAGGTCGCTGGGGCCGTCATCTGAGCGCGACTCGGCATCGTTTCGGCCGCTAGGGTCCGTCTCGGGCCGGGGCCGACCGCGCCGCGTTGCTACACGGGTTGCTGCATTGATCGGCCCCCCTGTGCGCGCACGAGTCCCGAGCTAGACCCCGATCGCCTCGGCCACCTCGCGCCAGGCCCGATCCTCCTGGCCCTCCAGCCGGCGCAGATAGACGCTCGTGACCGCCAGCGAACTGTGGCTCAGTGTCAAGTTGACCTAGCCTGGATCGTATTCGACCAGCGGAGCGGGCGTAGACTGGTGGCGCGTCCGCCAGGTGGAAGGTGTGGACCGATGGTCACGACTTGCCCGCGCTGCGCCACGCCGAGTAACGGTGCCCGTTACTGCCCGAGCTGCGGCTTTGACTACTGGGCAGACGCGGCGGTGACAACATGCCCCCGCTGCCACGCGCCGCGCTCCGGCACATTGCCCATCTGCCCGAGCTGTGGCTACGACTACCGCACCACGGGAGCGGCCGCCCCCGTGGTCGCATATCCAGAGGCGGCTGCCAATGCGGCGCAGACGCACAACACATCGAACCTCAGACGCGGGGCGTTGCTGCTAGGGGTCGTGCTCTTGGTCGTCGGCGTCGGCGGCTTCTTCATCACACGGCAATCGGGCGTGCAACCTAATGCCAACCAACCGCCCGCAGGCACGATCTGGTTCGGGACGTCGTTCGATACATCGACCTTCGCGGTTTCCGGTCAGGCATCCTCCTTTACCCAGAGTGAGCACGTGGTCATGGTCGCCCACTTCAGCAGCACAGTTTCCAGCGGCAAGGGCCTGAACGTCCTCGTCGACGGGGTGATCATCAAGTCGACGAGTGCCACCTCCGACTGGGATCTGTTCGGCATGGCGCTCAACGTGGCGGTTCTGCCGACCGGCACCCACACGTTCGAGATCGACGACGTAGGCGGGAATCGTCTCGCGTCCGGAACGGTGACGATCACTCCGTGACGGCGTAGTCGACCAGCGGAGCGGAGGTGAACAGGAGCCTGGCGGCCGCCCCTTATTCGGCGCTCATCTGTGCCCTACAATCTCGGCAAGACGGCCGCTCCAGTGACGGGGAGCGGTCTCCCCCCTAGCCCCAGCCCTCCCCCTTAGGCGGCGGGGGCTCGACTCTCTGCTAGCCCTTCGCTACAGCCCGATCGCTTCCGCCACCTCGCGCCAGGCCCGGTCCTCCTGGCCCTCCAGACGGCGAAGATAGACGCTGGTCACCGCGAGGCTGGAGTGGTCGAGGAAGGCGCTGACCTCCTCGATCGACTCGCCGGCGTCCCTACGAAGCTTCGCAGCGGTGTGGCGCAGGACGTGAATGCCGGCCGGTGCGAGCCCGGCGGCCGCCAGGTAGCGGCGGAAACGACTGTAGAACGTCCCGCTCGTGACCCCCTGCGGTCGTGCGGCGGCCTGCCAGAGCGACTCATCGGGGGCCATCGCCGCCAGCTCCTTGCCGGCGTCGGCCAAGGTGGTGCAGATCGCCTCGTAGGCTGGGCGCGGGAGCTCTCGCCGACCCCGCTTGCCGCCCTTGCCCCGGTAGGCGTAGAAGACCGTCCCGCCCTCGAGACTGATGTCCCCGGCTGTGAGCCCGATCACCTCTGTTCGCCGTCGGCCGGTGAGGATGAAGGTCAATAGGAGCGCTCGGTCGCGCCGACCCGCCACGCTATCCGGCACGACCGCCAGGAGCCGCCGCACCTCGTCGGCGCCGTATCCACGAGCGACCGACTGGGTGGCCCGAGGGCGTTCGACGGCATCAGTCGGGTTCGAAACGACCAAGCCCATCCGGATCAAGAAGTGGAAGTAGCTGCTCAAGCAGGCGATCCTGGCTCCCACGGTAGTGGCTGAGGGTGTCCTCCCAGAGCGGCCGATGCCGTGAACCCAAGCGAGGACGTCGGCCGACTTGACCCTGTCGGGCGTCTTGGCGAGGTCGCCGAAGAAAGGCCAGAGCATCCGGCCGTAGGACTCGACCGTGCGCCTGGAGCCCGAACGATTTCCTTTCTCGACGAGGAAGGCGTAGAGGGCCTGGTCCCAGGCGGAGGGGTCGCCACTGGCCAGGGCGGGGAGTGGTTGAGCTGTCATGGTGGAGCGCCTCGGGTGCGGGATGGTCGCCCACATGAGTCACTCGGGCGCGCCCTGAAAGCAAGTCACTATCGCCCTCTATGAAAAGGAGCCGGCCGTCAACGAGGTACCTGCTTCTCTTGGCGGAGCCCAGGGCTGCTTCAAGGCCCGGCGGGCTGGTGGCACGATCGAGCAGCGCTCATCTCTCTATCG
>JBEKVD010000157.1:0-3248 GCA_049514315.1 Candidatus Limnocylindrales bacterium
GAGCGCATCGGGCAGCCGCACTCTGACGGCCAAGGACGTCCTGATCACTCAGCCTTAGGAGTCGAGGGCGCTGGCCGCTCCTGGACCTGCACCGATGTTGGACGAGTAGCATCCGAGCAGGTTCAGGAGCGACCAGCGCCCCCAGCGGTCGGGTACCTATTCGCCGCATTCCTGGGCTACAACCCGCTGGGGACGCTGCTCGGACCGAAGGTTCTCGGGGCGCTTCCCCCAGCAGACGCCGGGCGGCTCGTGAGCACCGCCTTCTTCCCCTCACTCATCGCGGGCCCCTTCCACGACGGGGTGGTGGTGGTCTCGATCTTCTCGATCGTCATCTTCCTCGTAGCGGCCGCCTCCTCCTGGCTGCGCGGCGGGCGCTACGTGCATGACGAACTGGAAGCCCAGCAGCTCGAGGCCGGGCTGCTGGCCGGCGAGGCGACGGCCAGGCACCGTACCCAGGCGGCGGTCCAGGCGAGCCAGCCCATCGACCCGGCACCCGGAAGAGAGGGTTGACGCGATGGGCCACTCCGTCTACGACCTGCCGGCTGCGGCCCTCGCCGCGGCGGCCGGCGACCGCGTGGGGCTGCTGATCGACAGAGGGCCCGAATTCGTCCAACCAAGCTCGCGATCGCTTAGGCCGATGCCGTCGCCGTGCCGCTGACGTATCAGTACCGTGCCGACGACCCGGCGGCGCGCTCGCGCCCGCCAGGGTCAGCGTGCTCGTCACGATCGCCAGATAGTGGCGCATCTTTGGCGACCGCACGGAACGAACGACACAGTGACGTCCGCGCGCCCGGCCGTGGCGAGCCCAGATAAGTTGAAGCCGCAGGCGGAGCATCACCTCCGTTGTGACGCACTAGCTGTCACGGGCAAGGTGCAGACTGTCGCCCATGATTGGGCGCAATGTCGCCGCTTGACCGGCGCAGCGAATCGGAGACGATACTCCGGTCGGCGCCTGCGTCGGGCGCGGCAAGCTGAGGGGGGGTGCGTTGAGCAGCATCGCCTCGATTGTCCAAGGCCTGGACTACCAGTACCGCCACTTCTATCTCGCCCCCAGTTCGGGAGGCGGAGACCGAACCTGACGGGCCTACACTGTGAGGGTCGACCCGTCGTTAGGAGTTCAGTGTGGCAAACAAGAAGAAGAACAAGAAGGACAAGAAGGGCTAGTAGCCCGCCAGCCCAGCGAGCACCGACGG
Source organism: Candidatus Limnocylindrales bacterium (assembly GCA_049514315.1). Taxonomy (GTDB): domain Bacteria; phylum Chloroflexota; class Limnocylindria; order Limnocylindrales; family CSP1-4; genus Fen-1039. Next base: position 1,194 of record JBEKVD010000157.1, read on the forward strand.
CCCCTGGTGAGCACCAGGGGCCGTCACTCATGTTGGTTCCGGGCCCCGATCTCGCCAGCTTGGGCCGGTCGAGCCGTGCCCAAACGCCCAACCCGATGCGCGGATCGTGCGCACGCCTGCCCAGCGCCGCGCAGAATGAGGCGGTCCCGGTTGGTCGCCGTCGCGTGAGCTGAAACTTGCGGAGCGGGGTGCCTAATGCCGATCGCCACCAGGTCCTGGCGCTGGTTCGAGCCCAGGTTGCGGTCCGGATCGACGGGAACGAAGGCAGGGCTCTGCGCCCTTCTCGTTTGCGCCGGGTTCGTCTACGTCTTCGTCGGCCCGCTCGTGTTCGATGCGAGCTACTGGGTGCTCGGGAAGATTGCCAGAGCCGGACCAGATCGCTGGCTGCGCGTCGGAGTATCCGTCGCCCTTGTGGTTGTCTATCTCGCGTTCCTGGGCATTTCGGGCCTCACGGCACCAGGTTCATCTGCCGCGGGAAGTCCATCGACCCCGTTGTTGGCAGCGAGCGCGGTGAGTCAATCCGCGAGCCCAACCGCCGCGACGTCGCCGAGCCCGACCGCTACGCCGTCGCCTAGCGCGACCGCCGCCCCCATTACCGTCTTCCCGTCAGCGGTTGCGTCGAGTGTCGATGTCGGCGACCAGTCCGCAGCGAGTGCGGGAGCCTCGTTTGTCCCCACCGCGACCGGCGTCGTGCCCCCTTCGGGCGGTGGCTCGTCAGCTGACCGCCTGCCAGGTGAACCCAATCCAAGCCTGACTCCGGGTGCGCTCAATCCGGCAGTCACTCAGGCCACCATCGGCTCGACGATCTGCGTCTCGGGCTGGACCGCGACGATCAGGCCCCCCGAGTCCTTCACCGAGCCGCTCAAGGTGGAGCAGATCGGCCAGTACGGCTACACGGATACGAGGACTTCGTCCTACGAGGAAGACCACCTCATCTCGCTCGAGCTCGGCGGCGCTCCGGCAGACACGCGCAACCTGTGGCCCGAGCCGTATACCGACTCTCTTCCCGACGGCAGACCGACCGGGGCCTACACCAAGGACGCCTTCGAGACCAAGCTCAAGGACGAGGTCTGCGCGGGGTCGGTCACCCTGGCCCAAGCGCAGGGCGATATCGGGGATCACTGGGTCCACGCCTACTACGGCATCCCGCTGGGCGCTTTACCCACGAGCGCGGCCCCGACGGAGGCTCCAACGGCGCATATCACCTCAGCCCCGGCACCGCCGGTAGTCACCACGTCGCCAGTCGCGTTTGGGGTTACGTTCGTGTCTCTGCCCGACCCGGCGCCCCTGGGCGGCGTCGCCTCGCTGTCAGCGAAGACTTCGCCCGGGGCGACCTGCTCCATCGTCGTGACCTGGCCATCGGGGAACAAATCAGGCGCGGGCGGCCTCAAGACAACTCCCACCGCGGGAGCCGACGGGATCGTGTCGTGGAGTTGGAACGTCGCCTCGACCACGAAGCCAGGCACGGCCAAGGTGACCGTGACGTGCACGCTGAGTGGGGCGTCGACAAAGGACACCGCGCAATTCCCCGTTGGCTAGCTCTGCGCGGCCTCTTCGCGGGTCGCCGTGATGGGCTTGAGTGGCGTGGGCGCACTCGAACGACGACGCACGCATCGCGTTCGACGGGCTGCAGATCGGCTTCCTGCGCGCGACTGGGCCGGCCATAGAATGGGCCAATCTGATCCCGACTTCGTTGCCCCTGGCAACCGCAGCATGAGGTTCAACGATGGCCGCCACCCGCTCCAGCCTGCCCAAGTCGCCCTTCTTCAAGCTCGTCGCGGTGGACGAGGGGATCTGGGCCGCCGTCGCCACAGACTTCACCGCGGCCGTCGGGAACTCCGCGATCGTGGACCTGGGCGGCCGCTGGCTGGTCGTGGACACGTTCATCTCCGCTCGCGCGGCGACGGACCTGCATGGGCTCGTCCGAAGCCTGGCCGGTGACGAGCCGTTCTGGGTCGTCAACACCCATTCGCATATGGACCACGTCGGCGGGAACGAGGTCTTCGCCGATGCGGCCGCGATCGCGGCCACCGGCGCCACGCGCGAGCGGGTTCT
>JBEKVD010000158.1:0-3218 GCA_049514315.1 Candidatus Limnocylindrales bacterium
GATGAATGCCCTCGGCCATTGCATGCGCAAGGCCCTGAGCATCGTCTGGGGGGGTCTGGCGCAACGGTCAGGACTTCGACCCGAACTGGGGCGTCGAGGCTTGACAAGAACCTATGGGATCTTGCGCTCGGTGTTGTGGGTCGTCCACTCGTGGAGCGAGACGACGCCGTGGCCGGGCGACTCGACCAGCTGCTCGCCGAGCTCGATCGCCTTGGCCAAGACGACCTCCTCCTCGGCCGTCAGGAGGGCGACCCTGCCGATCTCTCGGAGGTACATGCGGACCGAGTCGTCGATCCCGGTCTCCTCCGCGGAGAGCGCCTCGAGCTCCTCGGCGGTCGGCTTCGCGAGCTCCTTCGCGGCGAGCCTGACCTCCTCGAGGGCGGCCTTGTGTCGACCGGCAACGCCGGCGGCGTAGGCGACCTCCATAAGCTGCTCGTCGCGGGGCTCCTCGGTCATCATGGTCCTCCGGCGGATCGGGCGAGCAGACGCATCGGTCCGCACCCGATGGCATCTCGACGGTCGGCCCGTCCGCAACGAACCGAGAGCAACGTCCTCTACGGTATACCTTCGCAAGGGGATTCAGCGGAAACCAGGCGGGCCTTCCTCAACGGGAGTATTCAAACGCTCCCGCTGCATCTCCATCACCGCCGCCAGCGGCTGACCATCCCCTCTAGCACGCGTGCCGGCTGGCAGCTCGTGTCGCGCCCTTCTCCCACGTCCATCCCCACACGATCCCGCGATCGTGACGCCACGGAGGGGCTGGTGGCGTGCCTAGACTTGACCAGAACACCCCGACCGACAGCGCTGGCAGGCCACCCCTTGGGGCCGAAAGGAGACCGTGAGTCCGGCGATCTCGCGTTCCCGCTGCTCGGGGGTAAGGCTGCCCGACCCGGGTCTTCGTTGAGCGCCACGCCGGGCCCCGAACGCCTCCTAGAAGACCTCAACCCCTCGCAGCGCGAGGCGGTCACAACGACGTCGGGTCCGCTAGCGATCATCGCCGGCGCTGGCTCGGGCAAGACGCGGGTCATCAGCCGGCGGGCCGCGTACGCGATCGAAACAGGCGCGGTTCCGGCGGATCAGATCCTGCTCGTGACGTTCACCGACAAGGCGGCGGGCGAGATGGTCGAACGGATGGCCTCGCTGGGCCATCGTGGCGTACTGGCCCGCACCTTCCACGCCGCCGCCCTCGCCCAGCTGCGTCACTTCTGGCCGGGCCGGCACGACGGTGCGCCACTGCCCGCGATCCTCGACTCGAAGCTGCGCCTGCTCGTGCCACTCATCGGCCGGCTGCCCGGCGGTTATCGCTTCACACCGGCCAAGGACATGGCCGACACGATCGAATGGGCGAAGGTCCGCCGCATCCGGCCCGAGCGGTGGGTCAGCAAGGGCGGCGATCGAGCGCCGATACCGGCCGAGCTGTTTGCCCGCCTCTACCGTGACTACGAGCGGGCCAAGGCGAAAGCGGGCCTGCTCGACTTCGAGGACATGCTCGTCGAGACGGTCCAGCTGCTCGAAGACGACGCCGAGGCTGCTGCGCTCGTTCGATCTCGCAAGCGCTGGTTCAGCGTCGACGAGTATCAGGATACGAACCCCCTAGCCGAACGGCTCCTGGAGCTGTGGCTCGGCGAGTCGCGCGATCTGGCGGTCGTCGGCGATCCCGACCAGACGATCTACACCTTCACCGGCGCCACGCCCGAGTTCCTGCTGAGTTTCGCGCGGCGGCATCCCGGGGCACGCGTCGTCCCGCTCGCCGAGAACTACCGCTCGAGCCCGCAGATCCTCGAACTCGCCAACCGGCTCGTCGCCGGCGGAGCACGAGGCGCGTTGCGGGCGATCCAGCCGGACGGGCCCCTGCCGTCCGTGAGGCGGTGGCCGGACGCAGAGGCCGAGCTCCGTGCGGTAGTCGAATGGATTCGCGCAGTCGCCGCGGCCGGGGTGGGCCCAACGGAGACGGCCCTGCTCGTCCGGATCAACGCCCAGCTGCCGGCGATCGAGGATGCGCTGACGCGAGCCGGCATCGGGTTCACCGTTCGCGGACTGCGGTTCTTCGATCGGCGTGAGATCCGCGAGGCACGGCATCTGTTGCGGCGTGCCCAACCGGCCGAGACGGGCGGTGCTCTCGTTGCCGCGATCGAGAAGCTGTTCGTCGAGAGGATGGGGCTGGACGATGTGGCCGCTGACGCGGGCGCAGAGGGCCGAGAGCGAGCCGCGTCGCTCGAACTCCTCCTCGGCATCGTTGATGATCTCGCGGTCGCCGACCCTACGCTCACGATTGACGCTGTCCTCGCCGAGCTAGATCGGCGCCAAGCGGCTGAGGCGGCCACCTCCACCGACAGCGTGAACCTGCTGACGTACCACCGGGCCAAGGGCCTCGAATGGGATGCCGTCTACCTGCCGGCGCTCGACGAGGGCCTGCTGCCGATCCGTCAGGCGAAGGAGGATGAGGAGGTCGCCGAGGAGCGCCGCCTGCTCTATGTCGGGATCACCCGCGCCCGGAAGTTCCTGGCCCTCTCGTCGTCGTCGCGCCGCCCGTCGCGGTTCCTGGCGGCGTTCGAGCCGCCGCAGCCCGCACTGCGCCGCGTGCGCGTTCTGCCCGGCCCGCCCCTGGCCACGGCCGTGATCCCTGACGACAGGCTGCTCGAGGGACTGCGCCGCTGGCGGCGCGACCGTGCATCCGCGGACGGCGTGCCAGCGTACGTCGTGGCCCACGACACCACGCTCGCCGAGATCGCCGATGCCCGCCCACGCTCTCTCCCTGCGCTCCGCCGCGTCCGTGGGATGGGCCCGACGAAGCTTGAGCGGTATGGCGCGGAGATCCTTGCCGTCATCGAGGGAGCCGGTTAGGCCACCGCCATCAGGGCATGGTGTCGTTGGTGGACCCGCTGCGAAACCAGGTCGTTTCGGGTGGCGCGTTGGACCACAACCGGACGCCAAGGGCTCCGGCACACCGTGGCCCGCTGACACCGCCCACGTACCGCGGGAGCTCCGGCCCTAGCTCGCAAGCTGCCGAGCCTGCTCCGCGCGGCGAGCGGCGACTTCCCGCGTCCCCGGAAGGAACAGCGCGGGAATGATTGCGAGGGCGGTGAGGCCGAGCGACCACCAGAATGCGTTGTCAAAGGCGGTAGCGCGACCGACCAGACCGCCGGCGGCTTGCGCGGCGAGTTGCGTCTGGAGGATCAGAGCGAAGACGGCCGCGCCAAAGGCGCCGCCAAGTTGCT
>JBEKVD010000159.1:0-3174 GCA_049514315.1 Candidatus Limnocylindrales bacterium
CTCCAGGCCCAGCCGAGCGAGGCTCTGGTCGAGGCTGGCAAGGAGGTACTTACGCGAGCCCCAGTTGCCGTACGGTCCTGGCCACATGTCGTAGCCGGCCTTCGAGCTGATGATCAGCTCGTCCCGGTAGCCGCGCAGGTCCGTGGCGAGGATGCGACCGAAGTTCTCCTCCGCCGAGCCGTACGGTGGGCCATAGTTGTTCGCCAGGTCGAAATGGGTGACGCCCAGGTCGAAGGCTCGCTGGATAACGGCCCGCTGGCGCTCGATCGGCCGGTCGTGCCCGAAGTTCTGCCACAGTCCGACCGAGATCGCGGGCAGCTGGAGCCCGCTCCGCCCGGATCGCCGGTACGCCATGGCGTCGTAGCGGGTAGAGGCAGGAAGGTACACCATGATCCCATTATGCCCTTCCCCGCTCGTCGGCGGGGAGACGGTCCGGGGAGTCGTGCGAGTGTGCGACGGGCCGTTTGTGACCTGCGTCGCGATCCGACCCACCACCATCCCGCGATCGTGCGGTCTGGACAGTCAGCCTGCTCGGGGTCCCCCCCGCGAGCGCCTGGGCTGCGTGTGGGCGATCACCTTCCCGTGCATTCGCAGGTCTATATCGGCTCCACCCAGTGAGGCAGGGCATGGCTCGAAGCGGAACCAGCCATGCTCGTCCACCGCAGCCTCGACCTCAGTCGTCGCCTCGTGCCACTTCTCATCGTCACCTGCGTCATCTGCCCACCACTCCGCGTCGAGCGGGTGACGGACGCGCCCCGTCAGCATCAGGTCCCAGACCGTTTGCATAACGGCGACTTGGCCGCTCAGCGAGGCGCAGGGGCTCTGGCCCAAGCTTCTCGGCACGTAAGAGAACAGGATGACCGTGCGCTCGGGCAGCTCATAGAGGCGCACCCGGGCAACCCCTCCCTGATCGCCGAACCCCAGCAGGCCGTCTTCTTCGGGTTCGTGTGTCTGCAGGAGATCGCTTGGCTGATGCGAGGGAAGGGCCATGACTTCGTGCAGCGGTCGAGGGTGCATCCCGTCTGTCACGAGGAAAGCCTTGAGGACCTCCCGATCGTGCGGGACGCCGTGACGCTCGACCGATCCCTGCTCGAAGTAATACTCGGACACGGTCACCCATGCCTGCACGCCGGCCCGTTTTGCGGCTGCTCCCCGGTGGGTGCCGTCTGTCAGAATGCCGTAACACCGGCGCCAAGTGACTTCTTCGTCGCGCTCCTCCGCCCAGTTGTACTCATGGAGACGGACAGGCTGGTGCGCGTCCTTGCGGTTCCATTCCTCGATGCGCTTGAGGAGTTGTTCCACTCGGCCGGGACGGTAGGGCTGGACGTCGAAGAGCGCGGAGTCGACCAAGAGCCGGTCGTCGCGGTAGCTCTCGACCAGCCACGGTTTGTCGCGCAACGAAGCCGGAACCGAGGGTGGAAACTCCATGTTTCGCTACGTTACTGCACGGCGACCCGCGTCCTGACTGCGACGAGCCGGTTTCTATGGCCGGACCCGCGTCAACTGGACGTGCCAATGCCCCGACGCCGAATCTCGCGCGGATCATTGCGGCAATGATCGACGCCAAGCTCGATGGCCAGTCCCTCGCCGAAGACGGCTGCGAGTCTCGCGCCGGCGGTCCAGCCGTCGGCTCTCGTGGCCACTACGCGAGGTATCCCGGTGCCCGCTCCACGGCGCCAGGCGTGCGCCAAGACCGGTCGGCGAAGTCGGCGTCGGGCGATGTTCTAGGCCTGGGATTGCTCATGGAACGGCCGGCCAGGTTGCCAGGGTGTTCCGAATCTCTTCGGCCTTGGCCTCAAAACCGAGTCCGCAAATCCTGGAGCCAGCCTCCAATGCCATTGCGAGCACGGTAGCGGCCAACGACCGGACGCCAAACGCGGGCATAGGTGCCGCGGGCCGAAGGTGCGCACCGTCCACCCCCGCGACGTACTGATAGCCCGCGATCGCGGCGGGTGTGGCGTGAGTCTGGCCACTGAGCGAGGCGTAGGCCACTCTGTAGGCCTCCCAACTCGCGTTGTCGCTCTCATCGATCCGTGCCGCTAGCGTCGGCAGCATCGGGCCCCGGGTGGCGCCCACTTTGTGTCCTTGAGCGCGAGCATCAGACCTGGCCAGTGAGATCTCCTGCTCTAGGTCGGCAACCTGCTGGGCCGTGAAAACAGACACGGCAGTTCCTTTTCGTTGGACCGCCAGCCGTTCGAGATCCTGAGCATCTTCGAGCTGATTCCTCAGGTAGTCGGCCCGCCACATCCGGATTCGCTGCGGTGGGTCGGGCTCGACCCACCGCAGGTTCAGGGCGAGTTCCACAAGTGACCGCAGGATGACCATCGCCGGTGCGGCTGCGTCGGCGGCGCACTCTCGTCGAACCGCGCGATAGAGGTCCACAGCGTGATTGGTCAGGGCAAGTGCCTCGATTTGCTCGGGCCCCATCTGAGCCAACGAGACGTCGAGTCGCTTGGCCAACGAGCCCAGTTCGCGCTCGCCCAGCACCAATGCGTCCCGGAAAGTCGCCGACTTCATCGGCGGCCAAGTGTTGCTCTTTGTCTTCATCGCCGCCGCCTTTCACCGCCGCGATTGCCGCCATAGCTAGGGCCTTCGACCGATCAGCCTATGCGCCGTAAGGTCGTGTTCCACCGGTCGCCGGCGATCCCGGCCCGGTGGCTGGCAGGCCCGAGCGGCTGGGTCGGGGCACGTACCCGCCGGTCATGGCTTGGGCGTGCGGATGTCACGATCAGGGGCATGGTGTCAGGGCCTCGGGCGCCGGCCGGCCCTCGGCGCGGGCCTCGTCGAGGACGGCCTGGATGGCCTGACGTATTGCGGCCGTTTCGTCCCAGCTGAGGTCGTCGGGCAGTGTGCGCGACTACCTACGGCTCTTCAACCTGCTCGCACCGGCGACACCTCGACCGTCCCGACCGGCGCCATCGCCTGAGGCGCGCGACCGGGCGACCGAGACATGCGCCTACTCGAGAGAGATGCTCTCCCGGCGGGGCAGCGCGTCGGCAGGCTCCTTCTCCAGGCGCTCGATCCAATGGTCGAGGAACGCCCGCGCCGCGAGGAGCTGCTCCTTTCGTGCCGTGCGCATGTGTTTCCGGGCCTCCGGTGGGAACACCTCTCGCCAGAGACCCTCTAGCCCTCGGGGCTCGCGCTCCTCGCCTGCCTCCACGACGGCGAGCCGCT
>JBEKVD010000160.1:0-3531 GCA_049514315.1 Candidatus Limnocylindrales bacterium
GGCATTGTGGGGCGTGCCCGGGCAGCATTGTAGGGTCCACACGGCTGTCCGGCCCGTACGTGTTGGGTCCGAGCGAACCCATGCCATCCCCTGCCGGTGTCCGGCCTACCGCTGGCCCCACCGCCCAGGCAGTGGCTGGTGCCGCTGGCCCGAGCCGCCGGTCGTGCGGATCAGCACCCCGCCGGGGTCTCATCGGTATTCGGGTGGCGCGCGTCGAACCAGAGCGCGGTGGCGACGCTACATCGACTCGCTAGTGAGCCGCCGTCCCGACATCCCGGGATAGTGTCCGGGCGCTACGTGATGGTGCTCGTGCAAACGCTGACGGCTGGCGCGGGCGTGGCGGAGCCGACGTCGGCCAACCGGCCGACTCATTCGCTATCGGCGCACTCCGTGGCCGTGTCGGGCTCACGTGCCAACACGGGGGCCCGAGCCGAACTGCTCCACCACGCCGAGCTGGTTGACCCAGCCCTCTGTGGAATCGCCGGCTGCCGCCGCACTGGCGATCCATTCTCGGGCTATTCGACCGCTCGCGACTATGCCCTGGACCTTGAAGGGTTCGCTCGGAGCAGACTCGAGAGGCTCCGCCACACGAGTTGGAACAGGGCGGTGACGAGCGCGAGAACCGAGAAGAAGATCACTCGGAAGATGATCAAGTTGAAGATCAAGACGACGACGCTGGTCAAGATCGCGTTGAGGACGTGGAAGAGGAAGGCGAGGTCGTCGTTGATGATGACCGCGATGGTGGCCTTGCCTCTAAGCGCAGTGCTACCGTCTCCCCGTCTGACTGCCCGCTCAAAGCACTTGCGCTGTGCGTAAGTCGTGATACTATCTAGTGCATGACTGGCGAGATAGTGTCACAAACTGAACAGCGAGCGCTCCCACGATCGATAGCCGGCCTGGTTGCCGAATGGGAGATGCTCGGGCGACGAATCGTCACGGTCGCCGATATCGCACAGATCCTCGGCGCTCCAGCGACAGGGCCGCAGACGATGCGTGCCATTCGCGCTCTGGCAACTCACCGTTGGATCAGGCCGCTGGCGACAAGGGGCTACTACGAGTTCCTGGCTGCCCGCGGCGGTCCGTATGGGTCGGGTGATCCGCTGGTTGAAGCGCGCGCTGTTTCGATGCGCCGGCCGGAGCTGCTGTTCCAGGTTGTCGGGGATGGGGCAGCTTTCCTGCGCGCGTATGCGGACAGGGCCCCCGCAACCTATCGAGTCGCGGTTGACAAGACGGCCGCACCCTCGAGGGCTCTTGAGCGTGCCTACGATGTGGTCCGCACGACCCCAAAGAGGCTCTTCGGTGCTCCTGAACTGGACGGCGTGCTCGTGTCCGACGCCACTCGGTTGCTTGTCGACGCCGCACTCTGGCCGGAAACGGCGGGCGACTTGCGTGACGCCGATCACTGGCTGGCGCGAGCCCTGCGCGACGCCGAGCCAGGTAGCGCCGGAGACGCCGCGGAGCTGGTAGGCACCGCCGCAGCCGCGCGGATGGCATACCTCGCGGATCGGTTTGGCGCCTCCGAGATTGCAGCGTCGGTACGCCAGCGCATGGGCGGCCGTCGCGCACGGACCTCAATCGGTCTCGCGAGCGAGACGCTTCACGGGCGTGACCCGCGCCTAGGCGTGGACGATCGTGTGGGGGTGGCGGGAGCGAAGTGATCAGGCCCGCGGCGATCCAGCAACTGGCCGCAAGATACGGCGGACGTGCCCGGGAAGAGGCTTATCTAGAGTTTGCCCAGGAGCACTTCCTCGATTGGTGCCGGGCGGAGCACCTGTTCGAGGACGACTGCTTGGTGTTCAAGGGTGGCACTTCAATCCGCAAGTTCGTTCTCGGCGGCCAGGGGCGCTTCTCGACTGACCTCGACTTCGCGGTTCCCGACTGGACCTTCGCGGACCATATGCTCGAACGCCTGCGCAGTGACGGGGTCACCCATGAAGGCGTCCGGATGTGGGTCGTCAGCGTGGACGCGGAAGCCAGGAAGGCAGTCTGGCGAGCTGAGGCGGACGGGATCGCCGGTCCGACTATCGAGTCACGGATCGAATTCACAACTCGACCGCTCATGCTTGCCCCGTCGCGCATGGATCGAGCCCCGATCTTCGGAGTGGACACGCGCTGGCTTGGCTTCGCGCCGGCCAGTCCGCCTGTAGCCAGCCTCGTCGAGACGATCGCCGAGAAGCTGGCGCGGTTTCGCAGACAGGCCAAGGGTCGCGACGTCTACGACCTCGCTCTCATCGCGCCCCGTATGCGAGATCGCCTGGACATCCTGCGCGAAGTGTTCGCCTTCAAGGTCTACTTCGACGAAGTCGAGGACGGACTCCATGGTCCCGTCCCGTTCGAGGGCGGACGGCATGTGGTGGGGCGCCGAGCCAGAGACGTCGTTGGCGGCGAGGACCTTGGCCTCTTGACGGCTGGTGCTCCATCGATCGAGGAGATGCTCCGCACCATCGAGGCGGAGTACGTGCGGATGGGCCAACCCCGGGGCGAAATCGAGGTGACGCTGGCGGCCTGCAACCCGCGCGATCACTTCCGAGCAACGCAGTGGTTTGCGGAGCGATCCATCGCCCTGCGAGAGGCCCTGGCAGCCGGATAGGTCGCTCCCCATCCCAAGTCGGGTGACTACGGCGACCGGCGTCGGTAGCTCCTGGCAAGGCTTGCGATTTGCTTCCCGGCCGCTTGGGCCTGAACCTCGAGGCCTTCCAGCTTTCGGACTCGAGCCTCAAGATCGCGCGTGACGTCGGTGATGAAGATCGGAAGCCGTTCGACGAACGCCTCGTAGTCGTCATACGAAGCTACGGCCACGCGCCGGCCAGGCCCCGGCTCGTCGGAGTCACCAGGATCGAGAACGGCGGCCCGCAATTCCTGACGCGCGGCTTCGCCGCCACAGAGTACGGCGTAGCGATAGCGGAAGTCGTCTCCTACTTGGTCCAGGTACGACGAGGCCAGACAGACCTCATCGCCTACCGGGAAGGCGTGAAGCCCCATGCCTGTCCGGTATCGACTGCGGCCAGGCTCCATGAAGCGAGCGAGTCCTCGCGCCAGCAGCTGAGCCTTTCGGCCGATGGCCCGCTCCCGACGAGCCAACTCCTCCTGCAGCCTGCCCATCCGGGCAAACGCTTCGCCGATCTCGGCCGGCGTCACCGACGGTTTGACCATGCCGTGCTCCGAGCCAACTCCTCCTGCAGCCTGCCCATCCGGGCAAACGCTTCGCCGATCTCGGCCGGCGTCACCGACGGTTTGACCATGCCGTGCTCCCGCGTTCATGGGCCTGCGAACTGCACACTATGGCGAGATGGTGTCGAGAGCGGCGCGAGGCTAACGCGATTGGCAGGGCGCAGGCCGTGAGGGACACTCCGACCGCCCAGGACTCTTCTCGCATCTCATCGAAACGCTCGCCTCCGTCCCCCACTCTCGAAGCGGGCGCTTCTTGGCGGGCAACCCCTGCCGCTCACGCTGTCAGGATCGTGACTTATCCTGATGAGTACGCGGCACGCCGAACAGCGTGCCTGGCCTCGGCCAGGGCCGAGTGACCAG
>JBEKVD010000161.1:0-3131 GCA_049514315.1 Candidatus Limnocylindrales bacterium
CGGTCGAGAGCGGGATACCGATCCCGGACGACCGACTCGAGGCGGAACCGCTTGCCGAGCGGACTATCGAGGAGCAGCGACTCTACGAGCGGCGCTGACCCAAGTAGCCAGGCGGACTGCTCCGACGAAGTCATGGTGAGCGGCCCAGCCCGACGCGAAGCCCCCGCGCTGACCGCTACTCCCGACTTGCCATCTCGGTCTTGCTCTGCCGCCAGCCGAGCGCCGCAAGAGCTTCTGCGGCCGCGTCACGAACGCCGGCGTCATCGTCGTGGAGCGGCGAGACCAATGGAAGAACGGCGCCCGCATCGCCGATCTCGCGGAGCGCCACCGCGGCGTCGGACATGCCATTCATGCCGATCTGACCCGCGCAGCGGCAACCCACTCATCGCGACCCTCGATGGGGATACGGCAGGCTGTTAACGCGTGTCCGACACCCTCCGGGCGCGCTCTAACAGCCTCGGCCAGAGCCAGCGCCAGACCGTGCCGGTAGGCGGCAGGCGTCAGTCGAGCCTGCACGATGTTGCGGCCGGCCACGACGATCCGCTTGTCTGGAGGGGCGCCCGCTGAGCTGCGCCTGACGTTGCCGCGATTGGGGAGCGGGTTATGATCGCGAGCTACTTGGCCGGAAACTCTGTGGCCAGAATGCGGGCCAGCCTGCCGATCTCGGCGGCCTCGAGGGCTCGTGTCGCGCAGATCAGCTTGCGCAGAGACCTCCGGTTCTCAAGTCGGACGCCCCGGAACGAGTCGGGCGGAAACAAAAGGGGCCAATCGACCCCGATGAAGCAGAGCACGGGCGTGGCGGCCACCTTGTACCCGACGGACTCGAGCAGCGTTTCGACGGCCGTCACCTGCCAGGCCATATTGTCGGCGAGGTCCGAGCAATCCCGGCCGCCGACGTAGAGGCGTTCGTCGGTCCGGAAGAGGCCACCCCTGTCGCGGATCCGAAGATGGCCGTCGTAGCGCTTGGCGTCGACGACGAACAGGCCGGCTGGGGCGATCACAAGATGGTCGATGTTGCCAAGTGTTCCGGGAACCCTGCGGTCGTTCAGCACGACGACGTCGGGCAGACCATCGAGCGCCGCCGCCAGCTCCTGCTCGCCGCGCGCGCCCTTTGCCCAGGCGCGGGTTGACTGGGGCTCGTGGGTGAGCGCGAGGATGATTCCGCCCAGGCGTCTGCCGAACCGCTCCCTGATCGCTGCTTCGCGTTTGGCCGCACGACGATCGTGCTCACGCTGGGCCGAAGCGCCGGCCGTCCCGCAATTGATCGGAGCCGCCTCGGCGAACGCGGGCTCCGCCGGGCAGGCTGCGCAGCGTACCGTCTTCGACGCCGGGTGATAGAGTGCCTGGGCGCCCTGTGGCAGAGTCGCTCCGCAGGCAACGCACGTGCCGGCGTACCTGAGACGAAGCTGCTTCAGATCGATGCTCGTTGGCTCGGGAGGGGGTTGCATCGCGCCAGCGAGTGTGGGGAGGTGTCGCGCTCAGACGAAACCCCCCAGTAGGCCTATACCCCAAGAGCCACGGCCACCTCGCGTCAGGCCCGGTCCTCCTGACCTTCCAGCCGGCTGTTGGGGGTTCATCGTGGGCACCTCGAGTGCGAAATGGTCGCCCACATGACTCCCTCAGGCGCGCTCCGAGACCGACACGATGACCTGAGTAATGCGCTCTCCCGCCTCGCGCCAGCGCGGCGTTGCGGTCAGGAAGCAACTCGGCGGCAAATCGGGGTTGCCCGCGCATACTGTAGTGGCGTCCGATTGCTCGTCAGTCAGAGGTGAATCTTGGCGATGTTCTGCACACAGTGTGGCGGCGGCCTGGCTGACGACGCCAGGTTCTGCGTCAGTTGCGGCGCCCCAGTCGGACCGCGGGTGCCACCCGTTTCCGGCGCCTCGGCCTCGCCTCCTTTCGTAGCTCCTGCACCGGCTGCTGGTGCCGCTGGACAGGACGCTACCGGCCAGACGTTCGTGCTGAACCAGAAGCTGATCTCGATGACCGGCGATCTGTGGATCGACGATTCGAACGGCAACCACGCCTTCGAGGTGGATGGCAAGCTCCTGGCACTCCGGCGCTCGCTGCTGCTCAAGGACACCTCGGGGCAGGAGCTCTACGAGATCAACAAGTCGCTCGCGCACGTCCATACGACCTTCGAGGTCAAACAGGGCGACAGGGTCGTCGCGACGATCCAGAAAGCCCTGATGTCGATGTTTGGCGAGCACTTCACGATCACCGCGGCAGACGGCGGGCAGATGAAGGTCACCGGCAACTGGATGGGGCGCGAATTCCATGTCCAGAAGGACGGCACAGACGTGATCGTCGCCTCCCGCCAGTTCTTCACCATCCACGACGCCTACGGCATCCAGGTCTCACCGGGCTACGATGCCGCGCTCGCTCTTGCGATCGTCGTTGCCCTGGAGCAGATCGAGAAGGAAGAGGGACACGAGTCGTCGCCGCTCGGCGGCTTGTTGGGCGGAGGTCTGGGCGAGATCCTCGGTGACTAGTCTGAAAGGCCGCTAGCGAGACCTTGAGGTTGCCACCGACGCTGGGGCCGCAGGGGTTTGACTGAAGCGCCCCGGGTCTGATGGAGGCTCCGGCGTGGCCCCCTGGCAAAGACCGGCCCCAGGTACCTGCGCTGGGCACTCATCGAAGCCGCCACCACCGCGTCCCGTAATCCTCACTACCACGATCGGCTTCTTGGACAACGTCGGCTCGGGAGCGGTCATCCGTCGGGCGTATGCTTGTTCGGCCGTGTTGCGGCGTGAGCCGGGTCCGTCGAGCCGCACGATTTCCGCCCGACGCTTGCCAGATCGAGGAAACCCGCCATGACCAAGAAGAAGAAAGACGTCCAGCCGACGCCGGCGGTCGAGGGAGCACCGAAGGGACTGGAGCGCCAGCTCCGCAGGCTCGGGCGTGACCTCGCGATGACCCAGAAGCTCGAAGTCAAGCGAACCCGCCAGCTCGACAAAGCCCGCCAGCGTGGCGCGGCCCTCCAGGCAACGATTACGGCCCTGCGAGGGGCGAGTGACGAGACGGTCGCCGCCGGCCCCCGGGCGTACTGCATGCGCGAGAAGCGGACTGTCGTGATGGCCAACCCTGTCGCCATGGTCATGCGCAACGGTCGGGATGCTCTGTCTGGGACC
>JBEKVD010000162.1:0-3040 GCA_049514315.1 Candidatus Limnocylindrales bacterium
AAAAAATTAAACAAATTCCATACACAAAGATCTAAATAACAAAACCTTCATATATATCGGTCGCGATTGGTAGGCAATGGGGTTGGTGGCAGATATCACCTCGGTCACGAGCCGAGCCGCGCCGATGGGAAAGCCGACGAGCTGCCCACCCCGGCGGGTTCGGCTGGTTCGTTCACCTGGCTCGAGTAGGAGGCGGCCATGTCGCCCAGGCGGGCGATGCGGCGGATCAGGACCTGGCGCATGAGCCCGCAGGCGGCCACGATCTCCGGATCGGCCAGCTGGTAGCGGACCTCGCGGCCGTCTCGAACTGCCTCCACGATCCCTGCGACGCGGAGCGCAGCCAGAT
The DNA here is from genome assembly GCA_049514315.1 of Candidatus Limnocylindrales bacterium. Classification (GTDB taxonomy): domain Bacteria; phylum Chloroflexota; class Limnocylindria; order Limnocylindrales; family CSP1-4; genus Fen-1039. Next base: position 347 of record JBEKVD010000162.1, read on the forward strand.
GTTGGGAGATGGCGGGTTGAGGCATACCGAAGTGGTCGGCGAGCCTGCGGACCTCGATGGGGCCGGACTCGCCAAGGTAGTGGACGAGTTCCAGGCGTCGAGGGCTGGCCAGGGTCTTGAGCAGAGAAGCCTGCATGGCGTATATGCCGTCGGCGGGGCGCAACATGCCTCAGCCCACCTCCTGTGCTGCACGATCGAGCCGGCCGCGATGACTCGACGAGACTCGTGACACAGCCGGCATTTCGTTATCGAGCCGGCCGCGATGACTCGACGAGACTCGTGACACAGCCGGCATTTCGTTGGCCTCCAGGGCGCGATCTATGCGTAGTACATGAATACTGCCTGTGTCCGCATATGCCCACCTGCCATATGTCACAAGGTGGTCGCTCTTCGGCCCAAAGTGGCGGCATGCGTGGCGCCGAGGCCCCCGTCCTACAATCCGGCCATGAGCGTCACCGATCGCACTCCAGTCGGCGGATCTCCACGAGGGCGGGTCTTCCAGAGAGTCATCGGCCGGGAGCTCCCCGTCGCGGTGCGGGCCGAGGGCTGTACCATCTGGGACGCCGACGGCCGGGCCTATCTCGACGCCGCCGGCGGGGCCGTCGTCGTCAACGTGGGCCACGGCCGGCAATCGGTCGCGAACGCCATGGAGCGCCAGGCCCGGGCCTTCACCTACGTCCACGGCACGACCTTCACGAGCGAGCCGCTCGAAGCGTATGCGCGGGCCGTGGGCCGCTACCTGCCCGTCGAAGATCCGGCCATCTATCCGGTGAGCGGCGGCTCGGAGGCGATCGAGAGCTGCCTGAAGCTGGTACGGGCCTACCACCTGGCGCGCCGCGAGCCCGACCGGACCGTCGTCATTGCCCGGTGGGGGAGCTACCACGGCAACTCCCTGGGCGCGCTGGACCTCTCCGGGCGCGAGCCGCTACGGGGGCCGTACGAGCCCTGGCTGGGGCGCTTCCACCACGTCAGCGCCGCGTATCCATATCGCGGTGGAGAGGCCGCCGCGCATGCCCTCGCCGACGTCGGCGAGCTCATCGCGGAGCTGGAGGCGGCGATCGCCGAGGCCGGGCCGGGCAGAGTGGCGGCGTTCGTGGCCGAGCCCATCGTGGGCGCGACCCTCGGCGCGGTAGTCCCGCCGGATGGTTACTGGCCTGCCGTGGCCGGGGTCTGCCGGCGCCACGGCATCCTGCTGGTCGCCGACGAGGTGATGACCGGGTTCGGGCGAACCGGGCGCTGGTTCGGGCTGGACCACTGGGGCGTCCGGGCGGACGTCATGGCCGCGGCGAAGGGCGTCGCCGGCGGCTACTTTCCGCTCGGCCTGGCCGTGGCCAGCGGACACGTCTACGAGACGGTCACGGCCGGCGGGGGTTTCGTCCACGGGTTCACCTACAGCCACTCCCCGGTGGGAGCGGCCGTGGCGGCCGAAGTGCTCCGCATCCTGGAGACCGAGGATCTCGTCACGGCAAGCGCGACCAAGGGCGAGCGCCTGCTGGCGCTCCTGGCCGATAGATTGGGTCGCCATCCGAACGTCGGAGAGATCCGCGGCCGCGGTTTGCTGGTCGGCCTGGAGCTCGTGGCCGACCGGGCCACGAGGCGGCCTTTCCCGCGCTCAGCTCATCTCATCGAAAACGTCATGAGCCACGCCCGCGCTGCGGGGCTGCTGACGTATCACGGCACGGGCAACGCCGACGGCACGAACGGCGACACCGTTCTGCTGGGGCCGCCGTTCGTGGTAACCGATGGGGAGTTGCTTCAGATCGCCGACACGCTGGCCGCCGCCGTGGATCGTGCGGCGGCCGAAGTCTCGGGACGGCTGAGCTAGCCGCCGATCCTCGTCAGCTGGCCATCCTGCGCCGCCGCCGGATGCGTCAGAAGCCGCGAGCCCGCCTGTTGCGGGTCACGATGTAGATCCCGAGCAGCACGATCAGGAGCGGCCCAACGAGTCGATCGGCCGGGAAGGCCAGGTTCGACACGGCGATGCTGCTGCCGCCCCACAGGACCAGCAGCGCGCCGATGAGGACCGCCCAGCCCCGGCGCCGGCCGGCCGAGGATCGGATCAGGGCGATGGCCATGACGCCCACGCCGAGGAAGAGGGTCCCCCAGCCGGCGCCGCGAATGAGCCCCGCGCTGCTGAGCAGGTCGGCCAGGGCCAGGGCCGTGACGAAGACGCCCGCATACAGGGCCAGACCGCCGCGGTCGCGGATGCCCGCCACGACGAGCACGAGCCCAACGGCCAGGAAGAAAGCCGACGCGCCGACCTGGGCCGCGGGGAAGAGCTGCCCCGCAGCGAGGATTATCCCCAGGACGATCAGGAAGATACCGACGACCGGCACACGGCGCCGATTCCGCGGCGAGGTTCCATCGAAGGTCCAGCTGTTGACACGGACTGCCTTGGGAGGGTCTTGCCTGCTCATGGCGAGAGACTAGCAGCCCGGCGCATTCGCGGCGACCCCGGTGTCGACCCCGGCGTGCGCAGAGGGCTCTCCTCGCCCGCCGCGCCCGGTCCGAATCGGCGCCCTGGCCGGACCGCGGGGCGGCGGGCGGGCCTGATCTACGCCGTCGCCACCCTGGCTAGTGCCCCGATTCATAATGTCCGGGAGGTAATCGCACTCCCCTGAGGCCCGGCCGTGGCCTCCCAAGCACAGGAGGTGGCGATGGCCCGCCGGGCCGAACTCTTCGTCCGCGAGCTGA
>JBEKVD010000163.1:0-3038 GCA_049514315.1 Candidatus Limnocylindrales bacterium
TCCAGCCGATCTACTCCGGGCCTCGGATGCGACAGGGATAGCCTTCGTCGAGCTGCTCGAGTCCATCTGGGGGATCAAGGGCTCCAGGCTCGCCGATGAGCTCGGGCGGCTCGGAGTCGGCGGCTCGGGGGTGGGTGCCTTCGATCGCCTCACCGACGCGCAGCGCCGCGAAGTCGCTGACTTTGCCGACTTTCTCGCCTCGCGCGGGGGGCATCGGGTTCGCTCTCATCGATGATCGGCCGCCCCCGGACCAACCCGCGGGCAACGCGTATTCGCACACGCCGATCTTCGGGCCCCTCTGTAAGTGTAGAAAGTGCAGAAAGTGCCGCCATTCGAGGGCGCCCGGGGGGAGCCGCGGAACGTGGTCAGATGACCAATAGGAGGGAACCCTCGAGGTTCCGCTACCAGGTGGCTTCCGGCATTGCGGAGGGCTAGCCCTCCGACCCCCCGAAACGCGCTGTTTAGACAGCGTTCATGGGCCAAGAGGGCTCGGGGAACGTCGGGAAAGGGGCGGCACGGCTCTGCTTGGGAAGCAGACACTCTGCCAGCTGAGTTACTCCCGCTCGGAGCAGAACGAGTTATAGCAGATCGAGGCTCGAGTGAGCACCCGTGCGGCTCACGTGACCTGGAAGGTCTTCGCCGGTACGCGGCATCCAGGGCGCTGTCCAACGAGCTCGTGTGGCACCGGGCGACCCGTACCTCGAAGGGCTCGACGACTCGAGCCCTCGCCGAACGTTCGCCCACGGACTCATGACCGGCTGATTCCCTGAGCGCCGTCTCCTCCGGAACATCACCAAGCCGTCACTAACGCCCGATGGTGCCGAACGTGCGCCAGCTTCACTCGCCCGGTGGCCGAACCGGCTCCGAACGCTGGCCCACAACACAATGGGCGAGGGCCGGAGGATAGGTCCGGCCCTCGCTCGATGACGCCGCCGTGAACGCATACCCCACGGCCGGCGTGCACCATCACCCTGACGTCGCGCGCTGACTGGCAGCGCCGATGGGCGTCAGGCTTCAACCTCGCGCTCGAGGAGTACCGAGACCGGGACGCTAGGCTGAGCCGCCGGCGAGTACGACGGGTGGTGCGTCAGATCGACGCTGACCGCCCGCCAGCCCTGCTTGCCCAGCTCACTGAGCCGCTCCACCAACTCGGTGATGTGCTGGTCGGGACGCTCTAGGAAGGGCATCTGCTCGACGCGATACTCGAACCGCTTCATGGCGGCGTTCCTTTCCGTCGTTGCAGCGGACGTCCGTTAGGCCCAATGCCACTTGTCCGTCTGCAACGCCGTCACCATCTCGTGGCAGGCGGGGCACGACAGTGACTTCGGTCACAGTGCAGCCGGACCGCCCGAATAGACCGTGGGTCGTCGAGACGATCGAACCCACGGTTGGGCGTGGCGATGGCCACCGAAGCACATGGACGTGAACGGCTCGCGGCCCTCGGGCTGCAGGGTGGCTTCCTGTACACCCTGCCGGAGGACGCTACCGATCGACTCCTCGATCGGTAGCGTCCTGGGTTACCGAGCCGGGGCCGGCCTGGCTCATCACTCGCTCGAGCGGCTCGACGGGTCTATTCGGGCCGGGTTACCTTTGGAAATAGCATGACCAATCCGATAGATCGCCGCGCAGGCATCGTCGCCACGCGTCTCTCGGGAACCGACGGCGTTTCGCTCGAGACAGCCAAATGGACGACCGTCCTCTAGCGGCTGGGGGCAGGCCGTTCTTCTGCGCCAGCCTCCTGGACCGGCGCCCCCCCCGAAGCGAGCCGACTCGTTCCTGAAGCCCATTTCCTGCACCCGTATATCGACGAGATCAACCGCGGGTCGTCGTCAACGGGCATTTGGCCCCTGCCGAGCTAGCGGTCGCGCCGCTCAACCATCAGTGAGCCGACCGCAGGCAGAATCTCGGCCCTCCGCGATTGCCCGCCTCGCTCGATCCGACACGGTCAGGGGTTGCTGACACCGCCCGACGGCAGCTCGATTGACATCTAGGAGCAAGACGCTCCAGGTGGGCGACGCGCGGCTAGGGTCATGTTCAAACCGAGGCTCGTTCCTCGAGTTCACGCTCCAGCAAGACCGTCACCAATCCCGCCTCGTTGGATGGCTGCGTTGCCATATCAACACTTGCCATGTGCCAGTCGACACTTGCTACGTGCCAGCCCTGACGCCCCAGCTCGGCGAGTCGCTCTATGAGCTCGAGCGGGTGTGGCTCGTCCCGGTTGCGCGGGATGCGCTCAATGCGGTATTCGACGCGGGTCATTGTGGTTCCTCCGATAGGCTTCGTCGGGGCCGGGCTGTCCTATGGGGTCCCCGGTGCGGTGGCATTGTGGGAACCTGCGACGGTGACGCCTGGTGGCGAAGGCCGACCAACAGGCGGTCAATCTCTAGTTCAAGCGGTGGTACGCCGATAGCTGCTCGAGCGACGAGGTCATACGCCACCTTTCGCTGACTGCGACCCCGCTAGGGTAGACCTACATCTGACCATGCGCGATGCCTCAGTGCATTGCTTCGGTAGCGTCCAGCTCGGGTGGCACACGATTGGTGCGTCTCTCGATCGCGCTGAGGGATGGATGGCTCGCATCGGCCGACCCGCCCGACACAGTCCCGCGTTGGACCCATCGATCCGCCGCCCGCGACCACCAGTTCGAAGAAACGGTCGGGCGCGGCGTCGTCTACGGACTATAATTGAGAACCTGACGCGCGATGGCCTCCAAGTCCACCGAGCGCCGACATTGACCAGGAGGCCCTGCAAATGACGAGCGAATTCCAAGGCAGCTTCAGCGAGGGCAGCGGGGGAGAGCAACGCGATCACGAAGGGCACCTTCTAAGGGGTTCCTTCGGCGATGGCAACTGCCCGGAGTGTGTAAGCCTCGTAACGGGCCACGCGCAGCACACCAAGGGCAGCTTCAGCGAAGGCAGCGGCGGATTGAAGCGCGACGAAGACGGGGACCTCCCAATGGGTTCCTTCGGCGACAGCGATTGCCCGATCTGCCGCGCTGAGGCCGCAAAAGCGGGCAGCTGATCCGGACGCGCATCCAG
>JBEKVD010000164.1:0-3959 GCA_049514315.1 Candidatus Limnocylindrales bacterium
AGAGCGCGTTCTCCCGGACGCGAGCCCGCTTGGCGACATTGGTCCGAAGACGAACGCCACTGAAGACCGACTCGATGGGGTTGCTCGTGCGCAGGTGGGGCCAGTACTCGGCCGGGAAGTCGGGTAGTGCATCAGTTTGCCCAGGGGCCGCGGAGGGGGTCCGCCCCCCGAGTTACGCCATGAAGGGGCTACTCGGTACGTTTGCCGTCAGAAACGAAGGGTTCGAGGTCGGTCACAAGGTCAAGAATGTAGTCATACGCCATGCGGAACATCCCCACGGAAACGTACCCCTTCGGGTCCTCAACATACAGAGATACTTCGAAGGTCGCGTCACCCTCCACGTCCACTTCCGACTCTTCCAGTGGCGGAACGAAACGATCCTCAAAACCGGCAATCTGTGCGCCGTCCTCGTAGAACCCGGGGCCAGCCGAGCCTTGGAGAACTTGCCCACGTGCCGTCGCCTTGAAGGTGGCATTCCCCAGGCCGACGTTGGGGCGCAACGCCTTTCGGTGTTTATCGGCGTTGTCGAACCGGCTGAGGAGAGCGAGAAGATTGAGGCTCGAATCCGGTCCGTTGTTGTAGGGCTGCGCACTCTTGATGATTGCGATGGCCTCTTCGGGCATGGAGTCAACGGCGTGGTTCCATCGCTCGCGCGGGTTGCACATGGTACAGTCGCAGGAATAGACACGCTGGTCGAGCGTCGGATCTACCGTGAAGATCGGGAAGAACCCGTCGCGAGACCCGAGAGCAACCGCAATGTGGTCCAGGGCCGCACGAAGGTTGTGGGTGATGTCGCCAGTGATGGCGGCCAATCTATCCCCATCCGGCTGCTCAGTGATTTGGAGGCGGTAGAGCCAGATGCGCTTCTGGCCCTTCACCTGGACTCCCCCGACAATCTGGTACGGGTTGCGGCTCTCGTAGGCGGCAAGCTCCACCTGGAGCTGCTGGAGGTGCTCTTCCGCCCGGTCGAGCTTGACCTTCCATGACTCGCGCATCGCAGCAGCGTATCGCGGAGTGCGCCGTCCTGCTCCACCAATCCCGCGATTTCTTCGCAGGTCCAGACATGATCGCTGACGCCTGCCGCCATCGCCGGGGTGCGGGGGTACGGGTTCGCCAGCGAACGATGCACACGGCCGAAGTTGTAGTGGAACATGAACAGGCTGACCGAAGCCGCGTGGTTTTCAACTCGCCGAGAGAAGGCGTTGGTCAGCCTCGTGAACCGGCGATTGCCCATGCGAAGGGTCAAGTTCGAGCGTTCGATGTAGCTCGTGGAGATTCGGGAGGACTCGGGATCGCCCGTGATGACCCGGACCTCGACGCCGGTGCACACGTTCGGACTGTACCGTCGGGCGGTCGGCGACTCGTCCTGAGAGGCTGGGCTGCCGTACATCTTCACAAGCTGCGCGTAGTCGATGTTCGAGCCAAAGGCATCCTCGACGGCCTCCAAGTAGGCTTTGTGGGCGTCGGTGGTCAGTTGGACGCGATAGCGGAGCCGGGACGCTACATCCGCCATGAAGGCGTGCGCAGCCTCGGCGTCGCGACTCCCGACCAGCCACGAGACGATGAGCTTCGTGTCCGCGTCGATAGCGGTCCAAGTCCAGACGTCGCCCCAGCCGAACTCGTCCCGGTGCTGCTCGGGGACGTTGCGGGCCTTCGCCTTGCAGAATGCCCAAATCTCGTCCGCCTCAATGTGGCGGCAGGGCAAGTCGTGAAAGACCCGATCCTGGTACTCAGCGCAGACCCGACCGAGATCAACCAGGAGCTTGAGGATTGTGTTCTGCGAGGCACCAGTCAGGCGGGAGGTGGCCCGGATCGACATGCCTTCAGTCAGGCACCCGATGATCCTCGCCCGTTCTGCTGTACTCAACCTGTTCATACTGCGATTATGCTTGACCGCTGTGACAACAGTATGGCACGGCGAAAGGGCGTTTTCGGAAGATCGCGGGCCGCTAGCATGACTCCGAACAGGAGGGAGTCATGGCGCTGGGTCCTGGGCACGACCGCTATCCGGGGGATCATGGTCGCTGCTGGAACTGCGGATTCCTCGGCCAACTCGGTGATTTGGGCTGGTACGAAGTCCCCCCGGGTAACCGAACGGACGGGAGACTCTTTCTGGCCTTGGTCCCTTCGGCCGTTGGGCGAATCGATTCACTCCCTACCAAGCCAGCCTGCATCGTATGGGCAGTCGATCACGAGACGGAATACTCAACACGCGTCGCCAAGGGAGAGCAGCCCCAAGAGATTGGCAGGGACATTCTCAATCGACCTAGAGACTGCACTCAGTGGTTCGGGTATCAGCGTGGCTCGTCTCCTAAGGAACACCTGGACTGGGCTCGAATGCTGACGCTAGAGGACCTTCAGCGGCGAGCCCGTGAGGACAGCCTTCGGATTCAGGAGGATAGTCTGCGTATCGCGGAGGCATTGAAAGACATATCGGCTCAGTCCAAGGATATTCACGAAGGCACGGCGAGGCTCACGGAAGCGACCGGGAGATTTACGACCAAGTGGACTTACATTGCCTTCGGGATCGCACTCGCGGCGTTATTCCTCGCTGCCCTCACGCTTGCAGTGACCATCCTTACTTACATGGCCACTGCAAGGCCCACACTGTGACCTACTTGTGCCACCGGGCCTCCGCCCCCTGTCGGGCAATCTCCGACCGCCGCTCTGGACCCAGACTCTCGGCCCGAGCATGACCGCCTTTGAGTCCGCCACGTCGCCCAAGACTGACTGCGGCAGGGTCTTTCACCCGCTCGGGTTCGGGTTCGACCTCCCCTGTGGCAAGATCGATCACTCGCTTGGCGAGCTGGGCGGTATCGCGTGGCATAGGCTGTTTCTTCACCGCTCAAGCATGCGCCGAGCAGTTGAGGAAAGTCAAGAATCCTGCGAGCCAAACTGATGCACTACCGGAAGTCGTAGAAGGTTGTGAAGTCGTCCCAGTCGCGGTAGAGCGTCTCGGCGGCGTTGTCCTGGCCGACGGAGTGGAGCCAGAGCGCCAGATCGTCACGGGCCGCCTCGCAGGCCGCCCGCCTTGGGCAGCCGATCGAGCAGGTTGAGGGTGCGGTGGTTCCAGCAGCGCCCGTGTCGGGTCGCCGGGAACACCGTCGTCAGGGCTGCCCACAGGCCGAGGGCGCCGTCACCGACGGCGAGGAGCGGTGCCTGGAGACCGCGCTCTCGCATGTCCCGCAGCACGCCGGCCCAGCTCTCGGCGCTCTCGCGATAGCCGAGATCCAGGCCGAGGGGCTCCTTGCGTCCGTCCTCGCGTGCGCCCACGACCACGAGCATGCAGCTCGACTCATCCTCGAGGCCCGCGCCAAGGTAGATCCCGTCCGCCCAGACGTAGGCGAAGCGCGCGCTGATCGGCCGGCTGCGCCAGGCTTCGTACTCGGCCTCCCAGGTGGCTCGAAGACGGAGCATCGTCGAGGCGGACAGGGTGGCCTTGGAGCCCAGGAGTTCGCGGAAGGCGGGCTCGAAGTCGCCGCTCGAGAGGCCTTCGAGATACAGCCGGGCGAACAGGCGCTGCGTGTCGCGCGACAGGTATCGCCGGCGAGGCAGGATGGCCGAGACGAACGGCTCCGAGCCGGCCGGCAGGTCGCGCACCCTTGGTGGCCGCACCTCGACGGACCAGGTCCCGATGCCCACCTCTCGCGGCCGGCCGTGGCCGTTGCGAGAGCCGCTGGCGGCGGCCCCGCGGGCGTAGCGAGGACGGTCGAGCCGCTCGTCGATCTCGGCCTCGAGAGCCGCCTGGAGCATCCTGCGGGCGCCCTCCCGGGCGATCGACTCAAGCGTGTCGACCACCGGTGCCGAGGCCGATTCGGGGGCCAGAACTGCGTGGTACCTTGCCATTGCGGCGTGCCTCCATCCGTGAGTTGGTTTCTCATCGGAAGGGTACGCCGCGTTCTAGCCGCCCAGACTCGGGCCGGCCGCGGCGACATTTCCACGCATTACGACGTTAGCTC
>JBEKVD010000165.1:0-2948 GCA_049514315.1 Candidatus Limnocylindrales bacterium
CTGACGGGCACTCCTAACCTGATCACCTTCGAAGACGGCAACATCGAGATCTCCGATCTCACCATCAGCGAGCCGTGGGGGAATGGCACCGCGACCTCCGGTCTGGCCACCACCTATCTCTGGAGCGCCGTCTACGTCGAGGGCTCGCCTGCTGAACTCTCGGTCGACCGCGTCAGCATCACGGGTGCGACCGACCCAACCTCCGGGAGCCAGCTCGGCTACAACCTCGAGGACGGCGTCGAGTACTGGGGAAGCGCGGCGAGCGCGTCGCTCAGCGTCCGGAGCAGCGTCTTCACGACTATGTACGTCGGCGTGGAGGTGGGTCAGAACTCCGGCTCGGCCCGGGTCACCATCGGCGGCTCGCCGTGGTCGGGCAACTACTTCGCCAACGACCCCGAGACGGTCGACCTGGCGTCCAGGCAGAGTTCTGTCTTCGACGTCTCCTACAACACCGCGGCGAAGACGACCGAGCGTGGCGTGGAGGTCGACTGGGGTGGTCCGGGGTGCAGCCTGTCGAAGTACTTTATCCATGACAACTGGCTCACAGGCGTTGGGCCTGCGGCTTACGCCATCTTCGTGGGTGGCAACTCCATCTACGCTCCCTGCATCGCGGCGACGATCTGGGAGAACACGATCAACGTGCTCCCCGTCGCTGGGCTAGGCGGCACCGGGATCGGCGTCTACTACATCAAGAACGCCGTGATCATGGGGAACACCATCACCGGAGCTGGGCAGCATGCCATCCAGCTGTACGGCGTAACCAACAGCATGGTCCAGGCCAACGACCTCAGCCGTTTCACGCCAACGTCAGGCGATGCTCAGATCTATCTTGCGACAGACACACACCAGGATACGGTGGTGTGCCTCCATCACCGCGACACGGTCCACAACGGCGGCACCGGCAACACCATCATTGGCTGCAACCATTGACGCGCCCATGATCGCCCCCGCCGTGCGCCGGGCCCGACCTACGAACAGGCTCAGGCTAAGGCCGTGGCTTCGGTAGCCTGAACAGCGCCCCGCAACCTGCAAGCCGCTCGGGTTCTCCGGGCGGCTTGCTTACCCGGCGGCCACGACACGGCGTCTTAGGTGACAGGGTCCCGTTCCGGCACGTCCGAGCGGGAGCCACTCGCCTGAGGTAGGCCGACACCTCGTCACGATGGCAGCATCGTGTCCAACCCTCACGTCTTGGACCTAACCCAGACCTCCTCGGGCGAGAGAGCCTGAAGGTCGGTTGCGACGATCTTGCGATACACCTGCTCAGGCGCGGTGGCGACGCCATCGACGGTCAGAAGCCAGCTCAGCGGTATGTCGAAGAGGCGCTCGTTCTGTTCGAGGTACGGGCGTATCAACTCCCAATCGGCGGGCGTGAGCTCTTCGAGCTGACCCCCGTTCAGCTGCTCGTCGCCCAGCTGGCCGTGGGGGTCCCGAACGTAGACGGCGCCTCCCGAGGCCAGCGAGAAGATGTTGCCGCCCGGGTAGGGGCTCTCGAGTTCGGCCAGGTTGCCGTCCTCGTCGGACCCGATGCCGTTGAGAACGACGAAGCCGCCGCCGTTCAACGGGTCTCCGGCCATGAACGACTCAGCAAGGTAGTCCAGGCACGTGCCGTTGATCACGACGCGAGGGCGTCCGACCCCGTTGATGAGGGGGCGACCGGCAGCGCCGCCGCGGACGAAGACGTCCCCGCCCTTAGCCCCGTACATGAACGTCTGGCCCACGTCGCCGTGGATGACGAGCCTGCCGTCCTTGAGGATCTGTGCCACCTGGTCCTGTGCGGACCCGTGCACAACCACCTCGGCGCCATCGATCCCCGAGGCCAGGTAGTCGCCAGACGAGCCAAAGACATCGATCCGTACATCTTTCGATCCCGGGCCGAGCCCGCAGCCGACGAAGCGATGGCCGCGCCCGTTGACGACCGTGAACCGCCGGGCCCCCTTGTGATAGAGATCGACGATCGCGCGGGCGAGCGAGGATGGGCCGTCGGGTGGCCAGCCTCGCGCGTCGAGAACGACGGTGCGCTGTGTCGACAGCGCCGCTGGGACCGTGGACGTCGGCCCATCCGGGCCGATCCAGACGTAGCCATCGGATGGTTGTCTGCGGACCAGCTCGACGAGCTCGTCGAGGCCGCGATCGAGAAGGGCGAGAACGTAGCTGCGCTTCAGCGGCGCAATCCGGCTCGGATGGTCCATGAGGCGGGTCAAGACAGCGAATGCTAGGTCGCGGCCCGGGTCACCTGTCGCGCGAGCCTTGAGCGCTGCCAAGAACGCTTCCAACCCTTCCGGGCCCCAGGCGGGCAGCTGGCGAGCCGCCTCGTCGGCGAGCTCAGTGGCGCTGCCGTCCCGCCCCGCCAGACGCCGGGCGTCGTCGCTTGGGACCTTTGCCTGGCGGCTGCCACCGTCCTGGCCAGGCACGCTTCTGCCCTGCTCGCTCTGGATGAGCCCGCCGAACTTGTCGCTGCACCACAGCCTGGGCCCGCCTTCTCCAAGAGCGACATTGAAGGCGAGGGCACCGCCGTCGGTGTGGCTGCCTCCACGGGCGCTCCAGTACAGATCGGCTCGACCCCAGAACTTCGGGCTGACCTGCGAGCACGCTTCAAGCGCCGCGTCGATGGCCTGCTTCTCCGAGGCCGCCAGACCGATGCTCGCCTGGCCCTCCTGGAGAGCGAAGACCTGAGGCCTCAGCATCGACGTATCCGTGATCCCGATGAGTCGACCCAGCCTCTGCTGAGGCGATGACTGGGCGATGAGGAAGTACCACGGACCGTCGGGCGAGAGGTGCATGCCGGTCGCTTGGAGCATGCCGTAGATGCGGCGCCGCTTCTCGGGTAGCAGGGCGAAATCGCGTTCGGTCGTGGGCGCCAGCGCCTCGATGACGTACTCGAGCGGGTAGCCGTAGACGCGATACAGCAGGTCGAAGACGAGGGCCGCGACCTCCGTGTCGGTCAGGAA
>JBEKVD010000166.1:0-2644 GCA_049514315.1 Candidatus Limnocylindrales bacterium
CAGAGATAGGTGGTGGCCAGACCGGAGGTCGCGGTGCCATTCCCCCACGGCTCGCTGATGGTGAGATCGGAGATCTCGATGTTGCCGTCTTCGAAGGTGATCAGGTTAGGAGTGCCCGTCAGATACTGGAGGGCCACGATGGTCGTGCGGTACTCGCCAGCTCCCATCAAGGTGCCCTGGAAGTTGTCCTCGACGAGCTGGCTGGTCTTGTAAGTCCCGGCTCGAAGCTGGACGGTGCAGTTGGGACCGTTGGCGGCGCAGTAGTCGAGCCCGGCCTGGATGTGGGCCGTGTCGTCTGTTCCGTTGGGCGGCGCGACCCAATACGACGGGTGGCCCGGGGCGGCCATGACGGCCCCCGGGACGGCCAGCGAGAACGCCAGCAGCCCGGCGCTCAGCAGCACGATGGTACGTCTCACGACCCGCTCCCTCCATGGGACGCTACAACGCGGGTCGGTCTCGCCAGTAGCTCGGCGCGGTCCCGGCGGCCAGAGTGTGGGCCGTGCGTCAAAGCTCCCCGTCGGAGCGCAGTATGACACCGCTGTTAATGGGGTAAATGGCCCCGACGCAGTTGCTCGACTGGCTGGCGCCGCTCGGCCCACACCTCCCGACCCCGCCCTTCCCGCACGATCGGGTGATGGTGTCGAGTCAGTCCCGTCAACCTCGCACCGAGAACCGGTCAAGTTCGGTCGGAGGTCCGACTCCTCGTCGGCGGTAGGTCGGTAGATCGAGCACGGTTATCGCTGCTGTCCCAGGAACCATTCGTCCGACTCCAGGTCGTGCTTGAGCAGATACTCGCGCTGGTCCGCGCCTCGCACCTTGAAATAGCCCGCGCGGGGCCACTCCGGCTGGCATTCCACCTGATACCAGCGGTCGAGGACTTCGCCCACCTCGATGAGCCGTTCCTCCCACTTGAACCGGCGCGGCGTCTCGTCGGCCTTAGCCCCCGCATAGCATTCGACTTGGATTTGGATAAGCCGCATCAGCGTCCTGCTTGGGCGGGCCCGCCAGGGCCAAGGTCCACGATGCGGGCCTGCGGGATGCAGCTGGCGATGCCTTCGCGAGCCAGGTTGAACCACCTTTGGCAGCGATCCAGGATCGCATGGTCGCAGCTGGATCCGATCCGCTCGGCTGCTGAAAGCACGCGGTCGGGGTTGGTCACCAGTTCGACCTCCCAGGGCCAATTGGCTTCAGTCGCCACCTTGTGAAGGACGTCTCTTGGGCGGCCTCAATTATCCACAGGGGCTGTCACAGACGAGCCCGCACTTGGGCGGCCGCCACGAACGCCCACTAATCCCGCCTTCGCCCATGGCCGAGGACCGGCGAGCCAGGCGCGCGAGGGCCGTCGATGAGCTAACCTCGCGGTTGTTGCCGGCAAGGGAGCGAGGTTTCGCGCGAAATGGGTCGTCCCCGGCCGCACGTCCGCCCCGCGATCTGCTTTGCCTTCGTCGTCACTGTGGCGGGCTGTTTAGGCGCGGTAGGCTGGTCCCCGCCTCCCGACGCGCGCGAGTCCCCGTTGGCGGCATCGGCCGTGCCGAGCGGGCCACTCTTCGTCCACACGCCAGCGCCGCCTGACTCCGAGGACACTTCGGCAGCAATCTCAACGACGCTGGCTTCTGCTCAGCTGTCGACGCCTTCGCCGAGCCCGAAGGCAACCCAGAGCGCCTGGACCCTCGACCTCTACGACGCCGGAGCCGTTCGCTGGCAGGACCCCGATATGACGGCATGCACCGCTGCCTCCACGCAGATGATGCTGAACATGGCGGTCTACTGGCGGGGCTCCTCGCCAGCGGGCCCTAGCGAGCCGGCGCCGATGCCCCCCGTCGACTGGAGCCCGGACGTGTCCTACGCGCGCCAGGAATCGATCCTCGCCTACCAGCGGCGTACCGGGACGATGTTGCTCTCGTGGCCCGGTGCCGATGCTCACGGGTGGCGCAATGCTCTCAACTACTACGGCTGGGGCAGCGTCACGGCGGGCGTCTACCGCGACGAGGCATTCGACTCGTTCGAGGGTGCCGTCCGATCGACCGTCAGCGCGATAGCGCTGTATCGCAAGCCCGTCGGGATCCTGGGTTGGGCAGGCGATCACGCCCAGATCGTGACCGGCTATCGAGTGACAGGTGACGACCCTCGGACCGGCACGACCGACTTCTCGGTCGTCGGCGTCTACCTGACCGATCCCCTCCGTTCGGACGGTTTCCGCGACCAATACGTATCTCTCGCAACCTGGAAGTCGGGTGCTAAGACGATCAGGTTCACCCCCTACCTGATGACGAATTCGCCCTATGTGGACCCCATAGACGGGAAGCAGGGCAACGCCGAATGGGACGGCAAGTGGGTGATAATCGCGCCGGTGCTCTGAGCGCACGCTCCTTGAGGCCGCCGGGGCGTCGGCTCCCGGCCGACGGGTTCAGGCCTGGACCTCGCACTTGTTGGCGGCCGCGGGACTCAGGCCCAGTCCGTAGACTGGCGGTCGCCACTCAATCCAGGCCCGGCTGGACCAAGCACCACACAGCACGCACTACGCCGCGATGGTGTCGCTTGCGGGCGTGTAAACGTGGGCGGGCCGAGTGAATCATCACCACCGTAACCTCCGCCGAGCGGACCATCGATCCCGGCCCCGAGCCAGCCGCGAACCCAGGCTCGA
>JBEKVD010000167.1:0-2504 GCA_049514315.1 Candidatus Limnocylindrales bacterium
GCTCAGCTCGCGGACGAAGAGTTCGGCCCGGCGGGCCATCGCCACCTCCTGTGCTTGGGAGGCCACGGCCGGGCCTCAGGGGAGTGCGATTACCTCCCGGACATTATGAATCGGGGCACTAGACATCCTGGACTACCACCCTTACCCGTACACGCCAACATTGGACCTAGGTTCGAGGCTGCTGGCCGATACGGCAAGGCTGAGCGCGAAGTACAACAAGCCGATCATCATCGGCGAATCGGGCTTGAACGCACTGCCACCCGACAACGCCCAGGGGTCGGGGGAGTTACCGAATGCCCAGATCGGGATGGAGCACGCGATCTGGTCGGAAGCCGTTTCGGGGGTCATGGACGGTCGGGCGCTGTACTGGGAGGACGCCTACGGGATCTACTTCTCCTCACTGGGTTGGCCCTATTTGTTGAGAAAGACCGACCTGGAGCGTCCGGTGGCGCGGTTTGTGAGTGGCGTGGCCATGGCCGGCTTCAAGAGACTATCCGCCGCCACGACAGGGAGTATCACGGGTGCCGTTCTCGGGGATGGGTCGACGATGATCGGTTGGTACCGAGACTCATCCTGTGTGCCGCCGCAGTTCGCCATGCTGCCGGTCGTCTCCAAGCAGACGGTTACCGTTACCGTCCCCGGGGCGGCCACCAGCTGGCGGGTCGACTTCTACGACACCACGACCGGGACCACGATACTCAGCTCGACCAACGTCACCCGCAAGGGGAACACCATCGCCATCCCCTTGCCCGATTTCAAGGATGACATAGCGTTCAAAGCGTACTCCCAGTAGGGCGGATGCTGGCGCCTTCGTCGAATCGAGCCCCTCTCGGGGCCTTCGCGAGCTCTCGCTGCGCCCCGACGCATGAGGCGAGGCTTGCTTTGCCGGCCGGCCCCGATCTGCGACGAGAACCTCCACCATGAGCACAGTTAGTGTCGCTTCGACTCCGCTGCTTGACCGTCGCAGGTGGCTGTGCGCGACGCGAGACGCGAGCAAACGCCCCGAGATCTGTCCGGGCCGTACCGCTCCCGGCGTGTGTGGGTCCCTTGAACACGTCCCGCTGTCAGCGCGGCAGGTAGCGTTCGGCTGGCGACCCGGCAAAGGTGCGAATCCGGGCGAGCAGCCGCCGATCGGTGATCGGACCGCTCTTCTCCAGCTGAATCCGCCGCTCGCGGCCGTGGCTGGCGTCGTCAGTACGGATGTGGTCGGCCAAATGCTCGACGACCTCGCCGTCCCCTACCAGCAGCAGGTCGTCCTCGACCGGCAAGGCGTGGGCGACCTGCTCAAAGAAGGTTCGCATGTGTTCGTCGCGATGGCCTTCGTCGCCCTGACGCTCCTCGATCGGAGCTCGTCCGGTTGAGCGGTGGCGACCAGGCACCGTGGAGTCGATGCGGTGGCGTACGGTGAGCTCAGGGCTCCAGCGCAACATCGTGGCCGAGTTCGCTGAGATCCAGACGCCGGTGGTGCAGGGACTGGTCATGGCAGCCCCTCCTTTCGTGGGGCGGTCGTTCAGTCTGTCCGCGACCTCCTGTATCCAGTCTAGTCCGCGCAGCGCCACGGGCTGTCAATCGCCTCCGCGCACGGCTTGCACGGTCCGAGGGCTAGACGCAGCTCGAGCTCGAAGCTGTGTCCTCTACGCGACGGGCTTCTTCGGCGGCTTCGGCTTCTTGGGTTTCGGCGGCCTCTTCGGCGTCTTGTCGCCCACATGGCACCTCCTGCTCGCAAGCATAGGACGGCCAACCGCTTGGCTGCTGGCATGGGCGGCCCACGGCTGCAGCACGTCCAGGCCCAGGGGCACGGCGGGGAGAGAATGACCCGACGCCCTTCTTGTTTCCGGCGATGTGGAGGTGCAACGGCAGCGCCTCGCCGGCGGTATGCCCGGAGCGCCGGGTCCTCCCCATTGTGACTCGGTAGATGGCCGCTGACGAGCTTTCTCTGGCCTCGTACCGGGTGTACGTCAAGGCCGCACGTCCGAACCTCCTTGAGGTCATGCTCGCGTCGGGAGCCCTGCGTCGGCTGTCACCAATGACCCTAAAGAGAGTGAGGCCGACCACAGTGGACGCCACCATCAGCGGAGATGGACGGTCTTGAGGAACACGACCAACGCTGAGGTGTCCGGGCCGACGCGCCCGCCGCAGGAGTCGCTGTACGGCCAGCATCCCCAGCCACGCGGCGACGCGCCTCCAGCACCTGACCGGTGGGTACGAAGTCTTGGAACGCTCGAGTGGCCCAACGACCCGCCGGTCGGCACACACCATCCAGCGATCGTGTGATCAGCGTCGTTGGCCAGCCACATTGCTCCGGCGCTTACGAGGCAACGTCCCCGTGGGTACGTCTGGGTCATAGCCGCACGCCTTTCCCGGATCGAAGCTGGACGTGTTGCCGTCGAGTAGGGCCTCATCTGCGCTGGGGAACTTCGCTCGCAGCCTGCCGCGGCGTAACGCGACGGAGATCATGGCAGCCATGCCCGCACCTCTCAGCCCGGAGGCACTCGACGCCGCGC
>JBEKVD010000168.1:0-2572 GCA_049514315.1 Candidatus Limnocylindrales bacterium
TGAGCGCGGTCAGCAGGCGATTCCAGGAACTCGAGGCGAAGGTCGAGATGCTGATCAGGCCCCCGTCGCGTGGGTCCTGACACGATCCTCCGTCGGGCCGCTGCGGACGCCCCGAGCCTGCAAGAAGCTGTCATCGGTCGCTAGACTGGCGCACGGTCCTTGTCGTCGATACTGAGGATATGACTTGCCGTGGCGACTCCTGAGAGACACCGGGCGAGCCCATCCAGAACTCGAGCGCGGTCCCCGAAGCCGGAGAAGTCGGTCACCGCCACGACGGAGCCCCCGGAGCCTGGCACCACCCCGGAGCCGGTCACCGTCCCGGAACCGGTTGAGCAGGTCACTGCCCCGGAGTCGCGCCTCGGCCGACTCCGGTCCGTCCTGGGCCGGCCCGGGCGAGCGATCCGGGAAGAGTCGGCCCGTCCCCTGAGGTGCCGACCCTGTTCACGGCCGTGGGGCTCCTGTCCGAGCTAACCATCCCCGTTCCATCCGTGAACGACGACTCGTTCCACTACCTTTTCATCCAGCAAGCGTCCAACGCCCTCAACAACGGCGAATCCATCTTCGATTTCTGGCTACCGCAGATCGAGGCCGGCTTCGCGCAATTCTTCTACTACCAACACCTGCCGGCCCTCGTAGTCGTCGGTTTGCAGCGGCTGAGCTTCGGCGCCCTGGACCTGCTGACCACGTTCAACCTGGTTCGCTACATCCTCCTGGTGTCGTTCCCGCTGACCGTGTTCGTGTCAATGAGAACGATGCGGTTCTCGGTGGCCGCCAGCGCCTTTGCCGCAGCCGCGTCGACGCTCCTTTCCGGAGGGTTCCTGTACGGCTTCGAGTACGACAGCTACATCTGGCGTGGCTGGGGCATGTACACACAGCTGTGGGCCATGCACCTGTCGTTCTTGAGCGTCGCCACGATGTATCGGGCGATACACGAAGGGAAGCGTCTGTGGCTGGCAGCGCTGCTGTTTGGGATGCTCGTGCTGACGCACCTCATATACGCATACATGACCGCGATGGCGATCGTCCTGATGACCCTGTGGGGCCTCAGGCGATCCAACCTCATCGCCCGCGTCCTGCGCCTGGCCATCGTCGGTGCCTTCGCCGCGGCGATCTCGGAGTACATGTGGCTGCCGTTCCTGACGCAGTCGGCCTATCTCAACGTGTCACCGTACCTCCAGTCCTACAAGTACGATTCGTATGGCGCCGGCTCGATCCTGTCCTGGGTCTTCACCGGGGATCTGCTCGACCACGGCCGCCTTCCCGTCCTGACCGTCTTTCTAGGAGTCGGCGCAATCGCGGCCATCCTGGGCCGCAGCCGGGTTGCGCTCCTCAGCCTCGCGTTGTTCGTGATGTGGTTGGTCGCCTATTTCGGGCGGCCCACTCTCGGCGCAGCAGCGAACCTGTTCCCCCTCAACTATGGGCTCCTCTTCCACCGTTTCATCGGTGGGGTGGACCTTGCCGCCATCATCCTCATCGGGGTTGGCGGGGCCGTCGTCTGGGGGCTATACAAGCCCTACGCATCCACGCTGAGGCTCGGCGCAGCCGTCGCGGTGCTGCTGCTACTCCTCGCCCCGGCAGTGGCGGAACGAATGACTTTCTACTCGGACAACACCGCGTTCCAGCAGCGATCTATGGACGCGCTGAAGGCCGACACCGACGCCAACACGATCATCGCCACGCTGCAGACGCTACCTCCCGGACGTGTCTTCGCCGGGCTGCCGAGCACCTACGGAAACGACAGCGACATGAGCTTCGGGGATCTCCACTTCTACAATCTGCTGCCGTTCTACGGGATCGAGTCTCTCGCCCCGCCAATCCAGAGCCTCTCCCTGAACTCGGACTACATCTGGGATTTCGACGATCAGAACCAGGGCGATTTCGACCTCTGGAACGTCCGCTACATGGTTGCCCCGACGGGCATGGCCGTGGCAGATTTCCTCACTCCGATCCAGCGCACGACCAGGTACACGCTGTACCAGGCACCCACGACCGGGTTCGCCGAGTACGTAGCCATCACGTCTCGCCAGGCCGTCCCCACCCAGGCCGCGCTCTTCAGCCTGAACCTCGCCTGGGAACGAACTCACACGCTGCCCGGTGAGCGAGATTTCGTACGCTACGACTACCCGGCGACGGTTCCCGGCTTCGACCCGGCGAGCACGGCCCCCTGCCCCGGAGGCGGAAAGACCGACTACGAGCGGTTCCAGGAGGACGCCATCGATCTCGCCGTCGAATGCCCGGTAGATTCGACGCTGGTGATCAAGACCACGTACCACCCCGACTGGCAGGTGTACGTCGACGGCGGGCTGGTGCCCGATTTCATGGTTTCGCCGTCCTACATCGGCATCTCGTTGGCGGCCGGCAAGCATACCGTCGATGCCGTCTATCGGGCCGACCCCATCAAGGCGCCGCTGGTCCTGATCGGCGCGATCGCGGCCCTGTTCCTGCTCATCGTCCGCGGACGGCTCGACCGCTTCGCCGAACGCCTGGGTTCACTTCGACGGCGCAAAGTCCGCTCGAGGGTCCCCTCGGAAGAGGGCTAGCTTCACCTCGACTTCGAACTGGGCTTCGGGCT
>JBEKVD010000169.1:0-2701 GCA_049514315.1 Candidatus Limnocylindrales bacterium
TCCTCGCACCGGGCGCGGATCAGCGGGAGGGCCTCAGTGATCTGCTCAGGCGTGAGGAACACGACGTTGAGCTCGTCCGCAAAACGTGCCGCCAGCCGCCACGTGACCTCGTGGCCGTTTCCACCCACGATGATCGGCGGGCGCGGTTGCTGGATGCCCTTCGGCACGTTCACCGCCGCGTGGACGCTCGAAAACCGCCCCTCGTAGGTGGCCCGATCCGGCGCGAGCATACGCGTGATCACCTCGAGCGCGTCGCGCAGGGCGGACAGCCGATCTTTCGTCTCCGGGAACCCGTACCCATACGCGAGCCACTCGTCCTTCTTCCACCCGCCGCCGATGCCCACCTCGAACCGGCCGCCGCTCGCGACGTCCAGCGTGGATACGAGCTTCGCGACGAGCGCGGGGTTGCGGAAGCCGGCGCAGATCACCATGTGCCCGAGCCGCACCCGGGAGGTCACCCCGGCGATCGCCGCCAGCGTGGTGAACGACTCGAAGGTGATCTCGTCGGTCGTGTCCGGCGTCGTGTGGAAGTGGTCGAAGACCCACTCGGACTCGAAGCCGAGCGCCTCGGCCTGCCGCGCGAGCTCCAGGGTCCGGGCCCAGGCCCGTGCCGGATCCCATCCGTCGTACTCATGCTTCCAGCCCTGCGGCACCAGCACCCCGACCTGCATCGCTTCCTCTGATCGGCCTCGGTGAGTTCAACCGTTCGGTGCAAGGGGGTCGCGATCGCTCATCGACCTGCCGCTTGGAAAGGCCCGAGACAGCTCCCATTGTAGGCGTAGGCACACACGACGCTGCCATCGTGTTGGGGGTCCCGGGCGAAGCGGGCGCTTCTTGGCGGGCAACCCCTGCCGCTCACGCTGTCAGGATCGTGACTTATCCTGATGAGTACGCGGCACGCCGAACAGCGTGCCTGGCCTCGGCCAGGGCCGAGTGACCAGTCAGCATCGGCGACGTGACGACTGATCCCACCACGGGACGCGCGCCGAGCGAGGCCGAGCGGATCCAGGCGATGGTGACCATCGCCCTCAAGGCGGAGGAAGTCGGACTGGACGTGTTCGCCACAGGCGAGCACCACAATCCGCCGTTCGTCCCCTCCTCCCCCACCACCATGCTCGGCTTCATCGCCGCGCGGACGGAGCGACTGATCCTCTCGACCGCCACGACGCTGATCACGACGAACGATCCCGTGAAGGTCGCCGAGGACTACGCGATGCTCCAACATCTCGCCGGCGGTCGCGTCGACCTGATGCTGGGTCGGGGCAATACGGGCCCGGTCTACCCCTGGTTCGGCCAAGACATCCGCAACGGAATCCCGCTGGCGTATGAGAACTACGCTCTGCTCCACCGACTGTGGCGAGAGGATGTCGTCGACTGGGAGGGCAAGTACCGGACACCGCTAACAGGCTTCACCTCGACGCCGCGGCCACTGGACGGTGTGCCGCCCTTCGTCTGGCACGGCTCGATCCGCAGCCCAGAGATTGCCGAGCAGGCCGCCTATTACGGGGACGGCTTCTTCCACAACAACATCTTCTGGCCGAAAGACCACGTCCAGCGGATGGTCGAGCTCTATCGGCGGCGTTTCGACCACTACGGGCACGGCCCGGCCGACCAGGCCATCGTTGGGCTTGGCGGCCAGGTCTTCATGCGCGCAAACAGCCAGGACGCCGTCCACGAGTTTCGGCCGTACTTCGACCACGCGCCCGTCTACGGTGGCGGACCGTCCCTGGAGGAGTACATGGCAGATACCCCGCTGACGGTCGGCAGTCCGCAGCAGGTCATCGACCGAACGCTGACCTTTCGGGAGACCGTCGGCGACTACCAGCGCCAGCTGTTCCTCCTCGATCATGCCGGGCTCCCGCTCGAGACGGTGCTGGAGCAGCTGGACATGCTCGGCGAGCTTGTCGTGCCGGTCCTGCGCAGGGAGTTCGCCGCCAATCGACCGGCAAACGTACCCGAGGCGCCGCTCCACCCGCGGGTCCAGGCGGCCCAGGCCGCCCGAGCGGCGAAGACAGTGGCAGGATGAGCGCAATCGCGGCCCGCTCGCTCGTCGTTGTCAGCGCAGGGCTGAGCCAGCCCTCGACGACCCGCCTGCTGGCCGACCGCCTGTCCGTTGCGGTCGATCAGCACCTCCGCGACGCAGGCATCGAGCCGCATCTTGAAGTCATCGAGCTGCGCGACCATGCCCAGGACCTGATGAACCACCTCCTGACCGGCTTCCCGAGCCCGCGACTGCAGGCGGCGATCGCCGCCGTCCTTGCCGCCGACGGCCTGATCGCCGTGACGCCGATCTTCAGCGCCTCGTACAGCGGCCTGTTCAAGCTGTTCTTCGACCTCGTGGAGCGGGACGGCCTCGCCGGCAAGCCCGTCCTCATTGCGGCGACCGGTGGGACGGTCCGCCATTCGCTCGCGCTCGAGCACGCCCTGCGTCCACTGTTCGCGTACTTGAACGCCGCTGTCGTCGCGACGGGTGTTTACGCCGCGACCGAGGACTGGGGCAGCGGCGGCGCGGCGGACGGCAGCCTCGTGGAGCGGATCGATCGGGCAGCGCGCGAACTCGCGGCGTCGGTGGCGGCGCGGGAGCCATCGACCCCGACGGATCCATTCGCAAACCCGGTTCCGTTCGATCAGGTCCTGCGGTCGAGCTAGTGCCCGCGGCCCCATCGCCCGGGGGCCGCCACTTCCAACGAAGACGCGGGTG
>JBEKVD010000170.1:0-3292 GCA_049514315.1 Candidatus Limnocylindrales bacterium
GGACCGAGCCATCCATGCCTACCTGCGCTGGCACAATCGGAATGCTCGTCCCGCCAAGCCCTGGCGCATCAACGCCGAAGTCCACCATTCGCTCCCCGACGTTGCGGCATGAGGCACTAGCTATTGGCTAGATCTGCGGGGCTATGAGCCCGCCGCGGTGGCGGCGGCACTCGGCCGGCCGATGTTTGTGCTCCAGGGTGGTCGCGATTACCAGGCAACCGTGGCAGACGACCTGGCACGCTGGCAGGAAGCCCTGGCCGGCCGTGCGGACGTGACGGTCCGTGTCTACCCGGCCGACAACCACTTCTTCTTCGTCGGCTCTGGTCCATCGACGCCACAAGAGTCGATGTCGGCCCAGCACGTGGACCCGACGGTCGTCGCTGACATCGCCGAATGGCTAAAGACCGTGCGAGTCGCGGCCGCCGGCGTCGAGTGAGAGCATCGAGCCTGCGGCCGTCGTCTCGGAGTTGGCCCCCCAAAGAAGAACCGAACCAATGTCGATCCTGGGGCGGTTTGGAACGCGAGACGGGTCTCGGCCCCAGATCCTGCACGGGCGCAGTCAGGGCGGCTACGCTGGAAGCCACCGTGCGGTGGATCAGCATCTATCCACCGGCACCGTTGCGGCCCCTGATCCGTTTGGCCCTTAGACAACTCGCGTCCGCCTGGCCGGCGGGTGATTCAAGTCCGTCAGTCAGAGGCGAAGCGACATGAGACTCCGAGGTGTCAGCTACGACGTCGGGCGAGTCATGGGAGTGAACTGGCGCCCGGTCTTCGACCCGAAGGTCGTGCACCGCGAACTAGAGATCATCAGGACCGATCTGCACTGCAACGCCGTCCGGATCTGTGGCCTCGACATCGACCGGCTCACTACCGCTGCCGCGGATGCCCTCGGCCAGGGGCTCGAGGTCTGGCTCACCCCGGAGCTGTGGGACAAAAGCCCGGATACCACCCTCGCATACATCACGAAGGCGGCCGCGGCGGCAGAGCGTCTCCGCGAGCGATGGCCGGATCGTTTGGTGCTCGTCGTCGGCTCGGAGCTGACGCTCTTCATGCAGGGCATCGTGCCAGGCAAGAACATCGTGGCACGGATGCGGAACCCGTCGTTCTGGGAAGGTGCGAAGGCCGGGACGCATAACGCGCCGCTCAACGCATTCCTCGGCCGGGCGGTCGAGGCCGTCCGACGCGTCTACCACGGTCCGCTCAGCTATGCGTCGCTCATCTGGGAAGCGGTTGACTGGAGTCGCTTTGACATCATCGGCGTCGACCACTACCGCGATCCTCGAATCAACGACCGCTACGTCGATATGCTCGCGCCGCTGTTTGCGCTTGGGAAACCGGTGGTCGTGACCGAGTTCGGCTGTCGGACCTTCGAGGGTGCCGAGGGCGCAGGCGGCATGGGCAGTTTCGGCATGGTCGACAACAAGACGCTGTTTCTCCACCAGCTTCCGCTCGTGGGTCGGCTGGTGCGCCCTCGGCTGGCCGGTGCGTACGTCCGCGACGAGGCGTTGCCGGCGCGCGAGCTGACGGAGACGCTCACCGTCCTAGACCGCGCGGGCACCGATGGCTTATCCGGACATGCCATGGGAGCCGAAGGAGTCGTTCCGGGCGGTGGCCGACTACTACGCCGGGGCTCAGGCCGTGCCGAGGTAGCGCCGGTCGAATGCATGTTGGCCGCAGCCGGCCCCAAGCGGATCGGTGGGCCGAGGCTGCACGGTGCCGCTGCCGGACTAGAAGCGCCTATTCAGCCATCGTGGCGCTGAGGTACGTCATGCGTCTGGAGGAGAGATCCAGCGCTTTCCGCTCGAACCGCGTCTGATCCCGCCAGCATGCCGCGGTAGGATTGGAGTCGGTGGGGGCTGGCCCGCCATCGGCAGGACCGGCGCCTTACTGGAGCGGAGGGTCCAAATGCGCTATCGGACTTTCGGGCGGACCGGTTGGCAGGTGAGCGAAGTCGGCTACGGCATGTGGGGTATGGGCGGCTGGTCCGGCTCCGACGACAAGGAGTCGATTGCCTCCCTAGAGCTGGCCGTCTCGAAAGGCGCGAGCTTCTTCGACACGGCCCAGGTGTATGGCGACGGCCGCAGCGAGCAGCTTCTGGGCCGGATCGTGGCCGGCCATCGGGGCAAGCGCATCGTCGCCGCGACCAAGGTCCCTCCCAAGAACCGGCAGTGGCCGAGTCGCCCGGACGTGCCCCTGAGCGAGGTCTTCCCGCGCGCGTACGTGCGCGAGTACGTCGACATCAGCCGTTCGAACCTGAGCATCGACACGATCGACCTTCTTCAGCTCCACGTCTGGCAGGACGATTGGCTGACCAGCGGCGAGCTGCAGCAGACCGTAGCCGAGCTCAAGCGCGACGGTTCGATTCGAGCCTTCGGAATCAGCCTCAACGACTGGGAGCCCTGGAACGGCGTCCGGGCCGTTCGATCGGGTCTCGTCGATTCAGTCCAAGTCATCTACAACATCTTCGACCAGGCGCCGGAGGACGAGCTCTTCCCGGCGTGCCGCGAGTACAGGGTTGCGGTCATCGCCCGTGTCCCGTTCGATGAGGGCAGCCTGATCGGAAACCTGACGCCTCAGTCCACCTGGCCGCAGAACGACTGGCGCAGTACCTACTTCGCAACGACGAACCTGACCCACACCCTCGCCCATGTCGGTCCTCTCAGGCCCCTCGTGCCCGCGGGAATGACCATGGCCCAGATGGCCCTCAGCTTCATCCTTTCGAACCCCGACGTGAGCACCGTTATCCCGGGCATGCGCAAGGCCGGCAACGTCGAGGAGAACACCGCCGCCAGCGAGGCCGGCCCGCTGCCAGCCGCGCTCCTATCGGAGCTGCGCAAGCATCGCTGGGACCGCAAGCTCAAGGAGTAGAGCAAGTAAGGGTCCCTGACCGCGCTTCAAGGGCTCTGCTTCGCGAGGCTTCGCAGCACCGCTGGGGGATGCCGCCCTAATGGTGGGTACCGCAGTTGAGGCGCGCAGTCGTACACCGGCTCCGGCTCTTCGTCATGCTACCGATCCGCCGGCGGAAGCCGGTGACGAGGCCATCCTCGTCCGTAGCCAGCCGTTGGCGATGCCGAGCGCCCCTCTCGCCCAGCTTCGCCGATCAGACTCTCACGCGGGCCTACACGATGGTTTCATCGTGACGGCCCGTCCTGCACCGGTCCGGGGCCGCCAAGCGGAGCCCATCAGCGGCCGCCCCGATCAACCGGCCACGAGTCCCGCCCGGGCGAGAGCACTGGCCGCCCGCTCGCCGAGGGCCTCGGGGGTCTGCTGGGCATAGCGGCGCGTCGTCATC